>NZ_JBIVPK010000003.1:0-378483 GCF_044754605.1 Streptomyces sp. NPDC093064 | reverse complement strand
GTAAGGCTCCCAGTAGACGACTGGGTTGATAGGCCGGATCTGGAAGCACCGTGAGGTGTGGAGGTGACCGGTACTAATAGGCCGAGGGCTTGTCCTCAGTTGCTCGCGTCCACTGTGTTGGTTCTGAAACCACGAACAACCGTCGTAGCCTTGCTGCGGCTCCGGTTGATTGTTTCATAGTGTTTCGGTGGTCATAGCGTGAGGGAAACGCCCGGTTACATACCGAACCCGGAAGCTAAGCCTCACAGCGCCGATGGTACTGCAGGGGGGACCCTGTGGGAGAGTAGGACGCCGCCGAACAAATTTTAAAGAAAACCCCCGTGCCCTTCGGCACGGGGGTTTTCTGCGTTTACGCACCGTACCAGGGGCTTATGCCCCCGTCCCCTGCTCTCTCTTTCAGAGTCTCCCCGCTGTCTTCAGCGCCAGATACGCGTCCGCCAGCGCCGGCGCCAGATCATCCGGTGTGGCGTCGACGACGGTGACACCGTGGCGGCGGAGTTGCTCCGCCGTGCGGTGGCGTTCGGTCTGCGCCTGGGCCGCGGCGGCGGCTTCGTAGACCGCGTCCACGCTTCCCCGGGACGCGGCCATCTGTGTCACCAGCGGATCCGCCACAGAGGCCACCAGGACCGTGTGGCGCTGGGTGAGTTGAGGGAGCACAGGAAGCAGGCCCTCCTCGACGGGCGCCGCGTCCAGGCTCGTCAGCAAGACGATCAGCGAGCGGCGCGGTGCCGTACGCAGGGCTGTGGCCGTGAGACCCCGGGCGTCCGTCTCGACGAGTTCGGGTTCCAGTGTCGCCATGGCGTCGACCAGGGACGGCAGGACATCTCCTGCGGAGCGGCCCTGGACGAGGGCGCGAACCCGGCGGTCATAGGCCAGCAGGTCGACGCGGTCGCCGGCGCGGGAGGCGAGGGCCGCGAGGAGCAGGGCGGCGTCCATGGAGGCGTCCAGGCGCGGGGCGTCGCCCACGCGGCCCGCGGAGGTGCGGCCGGTGTCCAGGACGAGCAGGATGTGCCGGTCGCGTTCGGGGCGCCAGGTGCGGACGGCGACCGTGGACTGGCGGGCGGTGGCGCGCCAGTCGATGGAGCGGGTGTCGTCGCCGGGGACGTACTCGCGCAGGCTGTCGAACTCCGTTCCCTCTCCGCGGATGAGCACACTGGTGCGACCGTCGAGTTCCCGCAGTCGGGCGAGTTTCGAGGGCAGGTGCTTGCGGCTGGTGAACGGCGGCAGCACGCGTACCGTCCAGGGGACTTTGTGGGTGCCCTGGCGGGCGAAGAGCCCGAGGGGGCCGTAGGAGCGGATGGTCACGCGGTCGGCCTGGCGGTCGCCGCGACGGGCGGGGCGCAGGCGCGTGGTGACACGGCGGCGTTCGCCGGACGGCACGGTCAGGCGATGCCGGGAGGCCGTCATTTCGGTGCCCGGCTGCCAGCTGCTGGGGGGCCAGGCGTCACGGAGCCAGGCGCGCAGCAGGCGGCGCGAGGGGTTGGTGACCGTGAGGGTGACGTCGGCGCTCTCGCCCAGACGCACGGAGGTGTCCCCGGAGCGGGTCAGTCCGAGGCGCCGCACCGGTGCTGCCAGGGCGTAGTCGCAGGCGCAGGCCACGGCCAGGGGCGCGTTCACGGCGAGGATGCCCGACCAGCCCGGGTCCCAGATGCCGACGGGGAGGGAGCCGAGGGCCGCGAGGAGCGCGGCGCGTCCGGTGAGGGCCATCAGCGGGGGACCGGCACGTGGGCGAGGATCGCGTTGATCACCGAATCGGCGGTCACGCCTTCCATCTCGGCCTCCGGGCGCAGCTGTACACGGTGGCGCAGGGTGGACAGGGCCAGTGCCTTGACGTCGTCGGGGATGACGTAGTCGCGGCCGGTCAGCCAGGCCCACGCACGGGACGTCGACAGCAGCGCCGTCGCTCCGCGCGGGGAGACGCCGAGGGCCAGGGACGGGGATTCCCGCGTGGCCCGGCAGATGTCGACGACGTAGGCCGTGATCTCCGGGGAGACCCTCGTCTTGGCGATCGCGGCGCGGGCCGCGTCCAGGTCGGCGCGGCCGGCCACCGGGCGAATGCCGGCGGCGCGCAGGTCGCGCGGGTTGAAGCCGTCGGCGTGGCGGGTGAGGACGTCGATCTCGTCCTGGCGGGAGGGCAGCGGGATGGTCAGCTTGAGGAGGAAGCGGTCCAGCTGGGCCTCGGGGAGGGGGTAGGTGCCCTCGTACTCGACCGGGTTCTGGGTCGCGACGACCAGGAAGGGGTCGGGGAGCGGGCGCGGGGTGCCGTCGACGGTGACCTGGCGCTCCTCCATGGCCTCCAGCAGCGACGACTGGGTCTTGGGCGGGGTGCGGTTGATCTCGTCGGCGAGGAGGAGGTTGGTGAAGACCGGGCCGGGCTGGAAGGAGAACTCGGCGGTGCGGGCGTCGTAGACCAGCGAGCCGGTCACGTCGCTCGGCATCAGGTCGGGGGTGAACTGGACGCGCTTGGTGTCGATGTCGAGCGCGGCGGCGAGTGTGCGGACGAGCAGGGTCTTCGCCACTCCGGGGACTCCTTCGAGGAGGACGTGTCCACGGCAGAGGAGAGCGACGACGAGACCGGTCACGGCGGGATCCTGGCCGACCACGGCCTTGGCGATCTCGGCGCGCAGGGCTTCCAAGGAGGACCGGGCCTGGCCCGTGTCCCCGGTGCGCCCGGCGTTGTCAGTGGTCGGGTCCATCATGGACGTCGTACCTCTCTTTCGAGGGCGTCGAGTCGGTCGGCGAGGGTGACGAGGGCCGCGTCGTCGCCGGGCGGCGGGCCGAAGAGCAGGTCGTGCAGGGACTGTCCCTCGCCGTGGAGGCGGGCGGACAGGGCGGGGAGCAGGGCCTCGGGCGTGTGCGCCTGGGTGGCGGGGATGCCGACGAGGGGGGCCAGGCGGGTGCGTGTGGTGGAGCGAAGAGCAGCGGCGGCGCGGTCGCGGGCGTTCGCCTTGCGGTAGAGGCGCGCGTGGCCTTCGACGGTTTCGGAGGCACGGATCGCCACGGGGAGTTTTTCAGGCACGAGGGGACCGAGTCGGCGTGCCCGCCACAGGGCGGCCAGGGCCGCTGCGATGAAGAGTTGCAGGGTGCCCCAGAGCCAGCCCGAGGGCAGCAGATCGAAGAAGCCGCGGTCGCGGGTGTCGGGGGCCGACGCGTCGGAGAGCGAGGGGAGGTACCAGATCAGATGGGGGCGGGAGCCGAGGAGTTGCAGGGCGAGCGAGGCGTTGCCCTGCTTGGCGAGGCGGTTGTTGTAGAGGATGTCGGGGGTGCCGAGGACGACGGTGTCGCCGCCCTTGGTGGACTGCGGGATGCGCAGCAGGGTGGGCAGTCCGTCGCTGGGGTAGCAGGCGTCCGCCGTTTTGACGGTGGTGGAGTAGCGGATGCCGCCGCCGGTGTCCGCGGTGCCCGCGCGGCGGGCGGCGAGCAGGGAGCAGCCGGGGGAGAGGGTGGTGTCGAAACTGGGTGTGTGCGCCGCGGTGACGCCCGGGGCCAGGCCGCTGACGGAGGGAAAGTCGGGGGCGACGAGGATGGTGCGTCCGCCGGAGGCGTCGGTCGCGTGGCGCAGCCGGGACTGCTGTCCGTCCGTCAGCAGGTCGGGGGCGGCGACCAGCAGGGTGGTGTCGGGGCCGGCGGCGGCGCCTGCCTGGTCGAGGGTGGTGACCACGCGTGTGGACACGCCGTGGTCGGCGAGGAGCGCGGCGACGGCGCGGCTGCCGTAGGGGTCGGCGGAGTGCGGGTCCAGGCGGCCGTGCCGGGCGCCCGACTGGACCGCGGCGATCGCGACGGCGGCGGCGAGGAGGAGGACGAGGGCGAGCAGGAACCCGCGCGCGCGGGTCCACACCTGGCCGCCGGTGCGCGAGACCGAGGTGGAGGGGATCGTGGCCTCGGTGGTCATCCGGCGGCTCCCTGGTGGCCGGTGGGGGCCTTGCCGTGGCCGGTGCCGGCGAGTTGGGGCCTGGTGCGTTCGAGGTCGCGGTCGAGTTCGGCGATGCGGTGGTACGCCGCTTCGGTCGCCCTGCGGCCGCCGTATGTGACGTCGTCGAAGTCCCGGGCGGCGGCGCGCAGCCGGTCGGTGTGCGCGGGGAGGGCGCGGCCCGCCTCGGCGGCGGCCTCGTCGGCGGTGCGGCCGGGGCGTATGTCGAGCAGGGCCCGTTCCTCCAGGGAGCGGACGATGGCGCGCATGCGCTCCTGGACGGCCTGGTTCCAGTGATCCTGGGCGGCGTGCGCCTCGGCGGCGGCGCGGTGTTCGGCGGCGCTGCGGGGGCGGTCGTCGAACAGGGCGGCGGAGGAAGTGGGTTCGCGGCGCGGTGTGCCGAGGCGCCACCACAGGGCCCCGAGCACGGCGAGGACGGCCACGATGACGACGATCAGTCCGACGCCCCCACCCGGGGTGGCGACCGAGGCAGAGTCGAACAGTTTGCCGATCCAGTTCCAGAAGGCGTTCAGGGCGCGTTGCAGCAGGCCCGGGTCGTGCTCGTGGTACATCGGCTTGGACAGTTCGCGCTGGGCCGCCTCCCGTGCCGGGTCACGTGGGACGGTCACCGGTGGCTCGGCTGCGGAACGCGACTGCGCCAGGACCGCGCCGCGGGTGTGCAGCGCGATCCGCAGGGCTTTGTCCACGGCGCGTGGGAACGCCGGCAGTGCTGTGAGAACTCCCCCCGCCAGACTCACGGCATCAGCTCCCAGAGGCTGGTGCGTCGGATCCGTAGCCCTGGACGCCCGCGGCGCGGGCCAGGTCGAGGTCGAGGGCCTCGCGGCGGATGCGCTGGTCGATGTAGAGCAGCACGGTGACGCCGGCCGTGATCGGGAAGGTGATCGTGGAGCTGAGCACGGCCCCGATCCCGGTGATGATCAGGTAGGCCCAGCCGACGTTCGGGGTGCCGCTGAGGAAGGCGGACATGCCGCCCGCGCCGAAGACCATGGCGAGGGCGAAGAAGGGGATGGCGATGACAGCGGAGACGAGGCCCGCGATGAGTCCCGCCAGCAGCTGGATGCCGAAGACGCGCCACCAGGAGCCGCGGATCAGCTTGGCGGAGCGGCTCATCGACTTGGCGATGCCCTGCTTCTCCAGCATCAGGGCGGGCGAGGCGAGCGAGAAGCGGACCGCCAGCCACAGGGCGGGTACGCAGGCGACCAGGACACCCAGGAAGGCCAGTGCTATGCCCCCCAGGGGCGAGGTCGTGGTGGCGACGAGGATGCCGGGCAGCGCGCCGACGACGATGACGCCGAGGCAGATGAGCAGCAGCAGGATGACCAGCCCGAACAGCTCGAGCACCTGGGGGCGGGCGTCCCGCCAGGCCTCCGCGGTGGTGACCGGCTTGCCGAGGACCGCGCGGCTGGTGACCGTCGTGAGCAGTGCGGTGGCGATGACGGTGGCGACCAAGGAGAGGATCAAGACGGCGCCGGAGCCGAGCATGACGTCGCGCATCGCGCGGCCGACTTCGCCGGGGGTGGCGTTCCGGTCGCTGAGGACCTGGTTGCTCGTACCGTCGAGGACCAGGCGTTGCAGCAGGATGACGATGACTTGAGAGAAGACCGCGACGACCAGGGTGATGCCCAGGACGGTGCGCCAGTGGGCGCGCATGGTGGACACCGTGCCGTCGAGAATCTCGCCCACGCCCAGCGGGCGCAGCGGGATCACGCCGGGCTTGGCCGCGGGGGGCGGGCCGCCCCAGCCGGTGCCCCAGGCGCCGTAGCCGGCGGGACCGCCGTAACCGGGAGTGCCATAACCGCCGGGGCCGTAGCCGGCCGGGGGCTGTCCGCCCCAGCCGGGGCCGGCGGGTGGCGGTGGTGCCTGGCCGGGGGCCGCGGCTCCCGTGGGCGCGGACCACTGGCCCGGCGGCGGCTGCTCCTTGGACCACTTCACGCCGGGGCCCTGCGGCTGCTCGCCCGACTGGTCCGCGGGTGGTGCGGCGTCGGGGCGGCCGGCGGCGTCGGCAGGTCCGGACGCGCCGGTCTCCTGTCCGTCGGACGGGGCGGATCCGGGCGAGGCCCAGCCCGGAGTGTCAGTCATCGTCGCTCCTTCACGGTGCCCGTCCGCCGTCGCGGCGGCAGGTTGGCAGCCATCGTGCCATGGGGTGGTCTTCGGGCGACCGGCGGTGGTGGCGGCTGCGTACCTTCATTTGTCCGCCGGATAGGGGGCAGACTGACGGCATGGCTGATCAGTACGCGCAGACCCGCGAGGACGACCGGGCGGCCGGGACCTCGGTGATCCGCTGGGAAGAGCCGCCCGAGGGGCCGGTACTGGTCCTCCTCGACCAGACCAGGCTTCCCGCCGAGGAGGTCGAGCTGGTGTGTACGGACGCGCCCGCGCTGGTGGAGGCGATCCGGTCGCTGGCCGTGCGCGGGGCGCCGCTGCTCGGCATCGCCGGGGCGTACGGCGTCGCGCTCGCCGCCGCGCGCGGCTTCGACGTGGACGAGGCCGCGACCGCGCTGGCGGCCGCCCGGCCCACGGCCGTTAACCTCTCCGTCGGTGTGCGCCGGGCGCAGTCCGCTCATCAGACGGCGCTCGTCAGGACCGGGGACCCCGCGCAGGCCGCCTCGGCGGCGCTGGCCGCGGCGCGGCAGCTGCACCAGGAGGACGCCCGGGCCAGCGCGCGGATGGCCGAGCACGGGCTGGCGCTGCTGGACGAGCTGCTGCCCGGTGGCGGGCACCGCGTCCTCACCCACTGCAACAGCGGGTCGCTGGTGTCGGGCGGGGAGGGTACGGCGTTCGCGGTGGCGCTCGCTGCGCATCGCGCGGGACGGCTGCGGCGGCTGTGGGTGGACGAGACCCGGCCATTGCTCCAGGGCGCCCGTCTGACGGCGTACGAGGCGGCCCGCAACGACATGTCGTACACCCTGCTCACCGACAGCGCGGCGGGCTCGCTGTTCGCGGCCGGTGAGGTGGACGCCGTGCTGGTCGGCGCGGACCGTATCGCCGCCGACGGCTCGGTGGCGAACAAGGTGGGCAGCTATCCGCTCGCGGTCCTCGCGCGTTACCACCATGTGCCGTTCATCGTGGTGGCGCCGGTGACGACGGTGGACCCGGCGACTCCGGACGGTGCGGCGATCGAGGTCGAGCAGCGACCGAGCTACGAGGTGACCGAGTTTATCGCGCCCCAGGTCCCGGTCACGGGAGCCGGTGGCGGTCTCCCGGTCGCGCCGCTGGGCACGCAGGCCTACAACCCGGCGTTCGACGTGACCCCGCCGGAGCTGGTGACGGCGATCGTCACCGAGGAAGGTGCCGTCTCGCCGGTGACCGCCAAGGGACTGGCCGAATTGTGCGCCAGGTCGAGGGGGACCACGACAGACTGAGCATCGGCACCCCCGTTCTCGGGCCCGAGGCAGACAGTGACGGCTCCGTACGACTATCGTCACAGGCCAGTGAGCTGTCTCACCTGGATCTTCGCCACCGTTACGAGAATGGGATGATGTCGTTTATGAAGGGACGAGTCCTTGTCGTCGACGACGACACCGCACTGGCCGAGATGCTCGGGATCGTGCTGCGTGGTGAAGGTTTCGAGCCGTCTTTCGTGGCCGACGGCGACAAGGCGCTGGCCGCCTTCCGCGAGGCCAAACCCGATCTGGTCCTGCTCGACCTGATGCTGCCCGGCCGCGACGGCATCGAGGTGTGCCGCCTGATCAGGGCGGAGTCCGGAGTGCCGATCGTGATGCTGACGGCCAAGAGCGACACCGTGGACGTCGTCGTGGGCCTGGAGTCCGGCGCCGACGACTACATCGTGAAGCCGTTCAAGCCGAAGGAGCTCGTGGCCCGTATCCGGGCGCGGCTGCGCAGGTCGGAGGAGCCCGCGCCGGAGCAGCTCGCCATGGGCGACCTCGTCATCGATGTCGCGGGGCACTCCGTGAAGCGGGACGGGCAGTCGATCGCGCTGACGCCGCTGGAGTTCGACCTGCTGGTCGCGCTGGCCCGCAAGCCGTGGCAGGTGTTCACCCGCGAGGTGCTCCTGGAGCAGGTCTGGGGCTACCGGCACGCGGCCGACACCCGTCTGGTGAACGTGCACGTCCAGCGGCTGCGCTCCAAGGTCGAGAAGGACCCGGAGAAGCCGGAGATCGTGGTGACCGTCCGCGGTGTCGGTTACAAGGCCGGACCGAGCTGACGTGTCGGGGGACAGCGCCGCTTCGGCGCCCGGGGGTTCCGGGGCCGGCGCGGGGCGGCCTGTCGGCCGGACGAACGCCGGCTCCCGCTGGGGACGTCTTCTGGAGGGCGGGCTGCTGCACGGCGGCGTGCAGGGCAGCCCGGTCCTGCGTCTCTTTCTGCGCTGGGTGCGCCGGCCGCTGCTGCCCGGGATGCGGCTGTGGCGGCGCAACATCCAGCTCAGGGTGGTCGCCACCACCCTGCTGATGTCGCTGGGCCTCGTACTGCTGCTGGGTGTGGTCGTCATCGGCCAGGTGCGCAACGGACTGCTCGACGCGAAGGTGAAGGCCTCGCAGAGCCAGGCCACCGGTGGTTTCGCGGTGGCCAAGCAGCGGGCCGACGAGGAGGCGACCGGCCCCGGCGACGACGGCTCCGCCGCGGACGGCCACTCCTCGCAGAACGTCATCCAGTGGATGAGCGACCTGGTGTCGTCGCTGTCCAGTGGCGGTCAGGGCGCCTTCGACGTGGTCACGCTGCCCGCCGGCGACGACAGCGGTGGCGGGCGCGGTCCGCGCGCCTCCGGCGGCGTGAATCCGACGGCGAGCGTTCCGGAGGAGCTGCGCGCCCGCATCAACAACGGCATGGTGGCCGCCCAGAGTTACGCCCGCATCGTCTACCAGGACGGCGACAAGGGCTCCCAGCCCGCGCTGGTCATCGGCAAGCAGGTCAACGACCCCAACGGCGAGCCGTACCAGCTGTACTACCTCTTCCCGCTCACGCAGGAGGAGAAGTCGCTGAGCCTGGTCAAGGGCACGCTGGCGACGGCCGGTCTCTTCGTCGTCGTACTCCTCGGAGCCATCGCCTGGCTGGTGGTGCGGCAGGTCGTCACGCCGGTGCGGATGGCGGCCGGGATCGCCGAGCGGCTGTCGGCCGGGCGGCTCCAGGAGCGGATGAAGGTCACCGGTGAGGACGACATCGCGCGGCTCGGCGAGGCATTCAACAAGATGGCGCAGAACCTCCAGCTGAAGATCCAGCAGCTGGAGGAGCTGTCGCGGATGCAGCGCCGGTTCGTCTCCGACGTCTCGCACGAGTTGCGCACGCCGTTGACGACCGTTCGGATGGCCGCCGACGTCATCCATGAGGCGCGTGTGGACTTCGACCCGATCACCGGCCGCTCGGCGGAACTGCTCGCCGACCAGCTCGACCGGTTCGAGTCGCTGCTCGCGGACCTGCTGGAGATCAGCCGTTTCGACGCGGGCGCGGCGGCGCTGGAGGCCGAGCCGATCGACCTCAGGGAGGTCGTGAACCGGGTCGTCGGCGGCGCCGAGCCGCTCGCCGAACGCAAAGGGACGCGGATACGGGTTGTCGGCGACCAGCAGCCGGTCGTCGCGGAGGCCGACGCCCGGCGTGTGGAGCGCATCCTGCGCAATCTGGTCGTCAACGCCGTCGAGCACGGCGACGGCAGGGACGTCGTCGTCAAGCTCGCCGCGGCGGGCGGCGCGGTCGCGGTCGCGGTGCGCGACTACGGCGTCGGGCTCAAGCCGGGTGAGGCGACCCGGGTGTTCAGCCGCTTCTGGCGGGCGGATCCGGCGCGCGCCCGCACCACGGGCGGCACCGGTCTGGGGCTGTCGATCGCCCTGGAGGACGCCCGGCTGCACGGCGGCTGGCTTCAGGCATGGGGCGAGCCGGGCGGCGGCTCGCAGTTCCGCCTGACGCTGCCGAGGACCGCGGACGAGCCGCTGCGGGGCTCGCCCGTCCCACTGGAGCCGAAGGACTCGCGCCGCAACCGAGGGCTCGACGACGCCGGTCTGCCGAGCGGGAAGCGTGCCACCGTGCCGGTCCAGGCGACGGGTGAGCGGATGGCGTCGTCGCGAGACCCGATCGTGTCCCGGTCGGCGTCCCCGACAGCCGATCCGACGGCGCTGCCCGGCAACGGCGCGCGTGTGGTGCCCCGGCCGGCCGCAGGAGGGCGACGGCAGGAGTCGGTGTCCGCCGTGGACGCGGCAGGGGAGAGGCCTGCGGACTCCGCGGCCGCCGAGGAATCCGGGCCGCAGGACGACGTGACACAGCAAGGGGAGGCATTTCGTGGGCGCTGACCGCGTGGGGGGCGTGCGGCGGCCGGTGCGCGCGGTGGTGTACGCCGCTTGCGGGGTCGTACTGCTGGCGGGGTGTGCCTCGATGCCGGACAGCGGGGATCTGCGGGACGTGGAGTCCACCCCGCGCCAGGACAGCCAACTGCGGGTGTTCGCCATGCCGCCCCCGGAAGACGCCCAGCCCCGGGAGATCGTGCAGGGCTTTCTGGAGGCCCTGACCAGTGACGATCCGCAGTATGCGACGGCGCGTCAGTATCTGACGGGGACGGCGTCGGAGCACTGGCGGCCGGAGCAGTCCACGACCGTGCTCGCGAGCGACATCAATGTCAATCACACCCCGGGACACGACACCAGCCGTGACAGCAGCGACGACTACGCGTTCACGCTGACCGGCGACAAGGTGGCCCTGGTGGACAGGCAGCAGTCGTACACGCCGATGCGCGGCACGTACAGCCAGCCGGTCCATCTGACGCGGGACAAGAAGAGCGGGCAGTGGCGCATCGACGTTCTGCCACCGGGCATCGTCATGGGCCAGTCGGACTTCCAGCGCAACTACATGTCCGTCAACAAGTACTACTTCGCCTCCAACACCTGGGCGAATTCGGCCACATCGGCGACCGCCGTCGCCGATCCCGTCTTCGTGCGCCGGCGCGTGGACGCGATGACGCAGGTGGTGCGCTCCCTGCTGAGCGGGCCTACGGACTGGCTCGAGCCGGCGGTCAGTTCGAGCTTCCCGGCCGGGACGGAGCTGCGCCGCGGGGTCACCGCGCTGGCGCCCGACGACCAGAACCGGCTGACGGTGCCGCTGAACGAGAAGGCCTCCGGGGTCGGGCGCGAGAAGTGCCGGGAGATGGCGACCCAACTGCTGTTCACGTTGCAGAACCTGACACCCACCGTGGACACCATCACGCTCCAGCGCGCCGGCGGCGGCACACTGTGCTCGCTGGAGGAAAACCAGACCGAGGCCGTCGCCACGCGCGGGTCGGTGAAGGGGTCCGACTACCTGTACTTCGTCGACGACAAGAAGCGGCTGGTGCGGATCGACGTCAAAGGCACGAGCGCCGAACCCGTGCCGGGGGCGCTGGGCGAGGGCGTCCAGAAGCTCCAGGCGGCGGCGGTGTCGTGGGACGAGCGCACCGCGGCCGGGGTCGCCGACGACGGCAAGTCGCTGTTCGTGGGCTCGCTCCTGGCGGGCGGCGCCCTTGACACGCCGGTGCTGCAGAGCCAGGGCAAGGTCGAGGGCGACCGGCTGACGGTACCGAGCTGGGACGCGCGCGGGGACCTGTGGGTGGCCGACCGCGATCCCGCAAGGCCGCGGCTGGTGGTACTGGAGCAGGGCCGGGGCCAGCCGCTCGACGTGCGGGTCCCCGGGCTGAAGGGGCGCGTCGACGCGGTGCGGGTGGCCGCCGACGGGGTGCGGATCGCCCTGGTCGTGCGGGCGGAGAACGACAGCAAATCCCTGCTCATCGGGCGGATCGAACGCGACGAAAAGGCCGGGGACCGGCCGGTGGTATCGGTGCGCGAACTGCGTTCGGCGGCTCCGGAGCTGGAGAACGTCACCGCCATGTCGTGGGCCGGCGACAGCCGCCTCGTGGTGGCCGGGCGGGAGCATGAGGGCGTGCAGACGATGCGATACGTCCAGGTCGACGGCTCCACGCCGGAGGGCCCGCCGCCGGCGGCGCTCACGGGGGTGCAGTCGATCGCTGCGGCCGAGGACGACCAGTCGCCGCTGGTGGCGTACTCCTCGGAGGACGGGATCGTCCGGCTGTGGTCCGGGGCGCAGTGGCAGCAGGTGAACAAGGGCGGGTTGGCGCCGGTCTACCCGGGCTGAGCGCCCTTCCGTCCCGACCGGGCCGAGAGCTCTTTCCTCCCGGCTGGGCTGCGAGACTTTCCTCCCTCCCGAGCGGGCCGGGGCATCCCTCGGTCGCCCGTGTGGGGGAGTCCCGGTGGCGGCTGGCGGGAGTTGTCCACAGGGGGTTGTCCACAGGGCTGGCCGGGACGGTGCGCTGTCGGCACAGTGGAAGACATGCACGGGTGGTGGCAGGACCTCACCGACCTGGTGCTGCCGACCGAGTGCGGCGGCTGCGGCAGGCCTCGCACAGTGCTCTGTCCTCGGTGCCGTGCCGTCCTCAGTCATGGCGCACCACGCCGGGTGCGACCGGTTCCGGAGCCGTCCGGACTGCCGGCGGTGTACGCGGCGGCGCCGTACGCGGACGCGGCGCGGGCGGCCCTGCTCGCCCACAAGGAGCGGGGCGCACTGGCTCTGGCACGCCCGCTGGGCACGGCGCTGGCGGGTGCTGTACGGGCCGGGCTGCGGGCGGCGGCGACGGGAGCGGGGGGAGCAGGAGCGGGAGCCGGGGCCGCCTCTGGGGCGGCCGGTGAGGCCGTGCTGCTCGTCCCCGTGCCGTCCGCGCGGCGGGCGGTGCGGGCCCGGGGGCACGATCCCGCGCGGCGGATCGCGCTCGCGGCGGCCGGTGGGCTGCGGCGGTCAGGGACGCCGGCCCGGGCCCTGGCGGTGCTGCGCCAGCGGCGCGTCGTGGCGGACCAGTCGGGGCTGACCTCCCGGCAGCGGCTCGAGAACCTCGCGGGCGCGCTGGAGGTGACCGCGGGCGGTGCGCGGCTGCTGCTGAGCGGTCCGGTGGTGCTGGTCGACGACGTCATGACGACGGGGGCCTCCTTGGCGGAGGCGACGCGGGCGGTCACGACGGCCGTGTACACGGCGGGGGGCCGGGAAGGGATGAGGAAACGGAAGTCGGGATCAAGGCAGAAGGAGCGGAAGGAGGGGAACTCGATGTACGGCGCACCGGAAATGGCGGGGGTGTACGGCGCCGGTGGTGTGGTCTGCGCGGCGGTCGTCGCGGCCTCTCCGGATTCCTTTGGAATGGACCGGAACTGACTGAGAACTTGCATCGTTGCAGGTAATGAGCGGGTCAATTCACCTGAACGGAGGTACGCCGCAGTAGAGGGTGACGTCATCCGTCCGGGCGAGATATGTTCGGGTTGTGAGGGAAAGGCGCAGGCCATCCCCGTCATATCCGAATGCCGTGCTGCGGGTTTTCGCTATCACCCGTACCGGCCGGGTGGAGATCTTGCCTGCGGGGCAGGAGGAGGTGGACGTCACCGAGTCCGAGGTTCCGGAGCTCACCGGAACCGGGTGCACAAGGGAGATGCTCCGCCGTCGGAGCGGAGCGATCCGGGAACGGAGTTCTGCGTGGACATCGTCGTCAAGGGCCGCAAGACCGAGGTGCCCGAGCGGTTCCGCAAGCACGTGGCCGAGAAGCTGAACCTGGAGAAGATCCAGAAGCTCGATGGCAAGGTGATCAGCCTCGACGTCGAGGTGTCCAAGGAGCCCAACCCCCGACAAGCCGACCGCTGCGACCGGGTGGAGATCACGCTCCGCTCCCGCGGTCCGGTGATCCGGGCGGAGGCAGCGGCCAGCGATCCGTACGCCGCGCTCGACCTGGCGGCGGAGAAGCTCGGTGCCCGGCTGCGCAAGCAGCACGACAAGCGTTTCTCGCGGCGTGGCGCACGACGGATCTCGGCCGCCGAGGTCCCCGACCACGTCCCCGGCGCGGCGACCCTGAACGGCAGCGGTCAGACCGCCACGGAAGCGGACGCGGGCCAGGTTCCCACCAAGAAGGTCGGCTCGCTGGAGGTACAGGGGGACGGACCCCTCGTCGTCCGCGAGAAGACTCACGTCGCCTCTCCGATGACCCTCGACCAGGCCCTCTACGAGATGGAGCTGGTCGGGCACGACTTCTATCTCTTCGTCGACTCCGAGACCAAGGAACCCAGCGTCGTCTACCGGCGGCATGCCTATGACTACGGAGTGATCCACCTCCGGACGGACACGATGGTCACTCAGGCGCCCGAGGCGGGCGGCACACTGGGCGGTTGAGCCGCCCCGGCGACAACAACAGCTGCGACGGTGCCCCTGGAGCGCGGTGTGCGCCCCCAGGGGCACCGGTGTGCGCCCCCTTCACAGGCCGCTTGGTCACCGCAGTGTCGGTCGGGCATGGAATCATGGCGGCAACGGCTCAACCGATGGGCCGTTGCCTTGGGTTGGCCACCGCACCACAGACCGGGCCACAGCCTCAGGGGGAGGAACAACGATGGCGGACAGCTTCGGACCGATGAGGGACGAGGACGCCGACGGTGGCGTCGTCGGCGTGGCACCGGAGGCGGGCACTGCGCGCAAGGAGCCGATCAGAGTCCTTGTCGTGGACGACCACGCCCTCTTCCGTCGCGGCCTGGAGATCGTGCTCGCCGCCGAGGAGGACATCCAGGTGGTCGGCGAGGCGGGTGACGGGGCGGAGGCCGTCGACAAGGCCGCCGACCTGCTGCCCGACATCGTGTTGATGGACGTACGCATGCCCAAGCGCGGCGGGATCGAGGCGTGCACGTCCATCAAGGAGGTCGCGCCCAGCGCCAAGATCATCATGCTGACGATCAGCGACGAGGAGGCCGACCTCTACGAGGCGATCAAGGCCGGCGCCACCGGCTACCTCCTCAAGGAGATCTCCACGGACGAGGTGTCCACCGCCATCCGCGCCGTGGCCGACGGGCAGTCGCAGATCAGCCCCTCCATGGCGTCGAAGCTGCTCACCGAGTTCAAGTCGATGATCCAGCGGACCGACGAGCGCCGCCTCGTCCCCGCCCCCCGGCTGACCGACCGTGAGCTGGAGGTACTCAAGCTCGTCGCCACGGGGATGAACAACAAGGACATCGCCAAGGAGCTGTTCATCTCCGAGAACACCGTGAAGAACCACGTCCGCAACATCCTGGAGAAGCTCCAGCTGCACTCCAGGATGGAAGCGGTGGTCTACGCGATGCGGGAGAAGATCCTCGAGATCCGGTAGGGCCCGGTAGGGCTCGCCGTGGGCTGCCCGGAAGGTCAGCCCACGGCGCGGGAGAGTTCCAGCACGAGGGGCTCGCGCAGTTCGGGCGCCTCCACCCGTTCCACGCGTACGTCCGTGCAGTCCACCCAGCTCGCCGCCTCGACGAGCGCCTGGGCCACGGCGGGCACGGACCGGACGCCGTCCAGGGTGACCTGCTTGGCCACGAGGGTGCGGCCCTCCCGGGCGGGGTCCACGCGGCCGACGAGGCGGCCGCCGGCGAGCACGGGCATCGCGAAGTAGCCGTGGACCCGCTTGGGCTTGGGGACGTAGGCCTCCAGGCGGTGGGTGAAGCCGAAGATCCGCTCGGTGCGCGCCCGCTCCCAGACCAGCGAGTCGAACGGGGACAGCAGCGTGGTGCGGTGGCGGCCGCGCGGGGGTGTGGCCAGCGCCTCCGGGTCCGCCCAGGCCGGCTTGCCCCAGCCCTCGACCGTGACCGGCACCAGCCCGGAGTCCCCGATCACCGCGTCGACCTGCTCGCTCTTGAGGCGGTGGTAGTCCGCGATGTCCGCACGGGTGCCGACGCCCAAGGACTGGCCGGCCAGGCGGACCAGCCGGCGCAGGCACTCGGTGTCGTCCATGTCGTCGTGCAGCAGTTCCTCGGGGACGGCGCGCTCGGCGAGGTCGTACACCCGCTTCCAGCCCCGGCGCTCCACGCAGACCACCTCGCCGTACATCAGGGCGCGCTCGACGGCGACCTTGGTGCCCGACCAGTCCCACCACTCGCTGGTCTTCTTGGCCCCGCCCAGCTCCGTCGCCGTCAGGGGGCCCTCGGCGTGCAACTGCTTGACGACCTGGTCGTACGTCCCGTCGGGCAGCTCGTGGTTCCAGTGCGGGCGGTTGCGGTAGGCGCGGCGGCGGAAGGCGAAGTGGGGCCACTCCTCGATGGGCAGGATGCAGGCGGCGTGCGACCAGTACTCGAAGGCGTGCGGGCGCGCCGATGGTGTGCCGGCCGACGCGGCCGTCCAGTAGGCCCGCTCGACGGTGCTGCGGCCGACCGCGCCGAGGCGGGCGTAGGGCACGAGCTCGTGGGAGCGGGCGAGCACCGAGATGGTGTCGAGCTGGACCGCGCCGAGGTGCCGGAGGACACCGCGCACACCGGACCGCCCGTCGGGTGCGCCGAGGAAACCCTGGGCACGCAGGGCGATGCGGCGGGCTTCGTCCGCCGAGAGGTCGGTGGTGGGTCGCGGGAGCGAGGTCATGGCATCGCACGATAAGGGGCGGCACCGACAACGCGTGCTGAGCTGCGCTTTCGCCGACGGCCCCTATGCGGGAGCGGGCAGGTAGGGCGCCGCCGAGGGCAGGCTCAGGTCCGACGGCAGCAGGGAACCCACCCAGCAGTCCCGTCGTACCCCCTTGTTGTTGAGCCCGGAGCGCAGGGTGCCCTCCACGGTGAAGCCGACCCGTTCGGCGACCGCGCGGGAGGCGTGGTTCCCGACCTCGGCGCGCCACTCCAGGCGGTCGACAGCGAGGTGGGTGAAGGCCCAGCGGGCGACGGTGAGGGAGGCCTCGGTCACATAGCCGTTGCCGCGGTGCTCCTTCGTGGCCCAGTAGCCGATCTCGGCCTCGCCCAGCGAACGCATCGTTATGCCGAGCGTGCCCACGAGGTCTCCGCCGGAGCCGGGGAGGAAGAGGCCGAAGGTGAACATCGAACCGTTGGCCCAGCCCAGGGGGACCATCTCCGCGGTGAAGCTTTGCGCGTGCTCGGGCAGGTAGGGCGAAGGAAGCTGGGAGAGCCAGCGCTGGATGTCGGGGTCCTGCACGGCCGCGTACACCGCGTCGGAGTCCTGGGGGCCGAGCGGGCGCAGGAGCAGACGGTCGGTGGTGAGCGTGACGGGTTCCATCGCCCGATTCTGCTCGGGGGCCGCGAGGGGCGCCATCCCTTTTCCCGGTGTGTGCGGGCTTGATCGTATTTCTCGGTATGTGGGGAAGTGATCACAATTCGCGCAAAACGTTGCCGGAACACGGCACCATCCGCGACCCGCGGACGTTGTTCACGTTGAGGCCTCCGTGAAGCTGCGGACGGGTGGCCTTGCGGCAGGCCCTCCCGGCTTGGCTGTGTCCTCGCATACGATGGCCGTTGCTCAGTACGTCAATGGAAACCGACCGTCCCAGGCCCGACCGGCAAGGAGACCAACCCCCGTGTCCGTCCTCTCGAAGATCATGCGTGCAGGCGAAGGCAAGATCCTGCGCAAGCTGCACCGCATCGCGGGCCAGGTCAACTCCATCGAAGAGGACTTCGTCGCCCTCTCCGACGCCGATCTGCGTGCCCTCACCGATGAGTACAAGCAGCGGTACGCGGACGGCGAGAGCCTGGACGACCTGCTCCCCGAGGCGTTCGCCACGGTGCGCGAGGCGGCCAAGCGTGTCCTCGGCCAGCGGCACTACGACGTCCAGCTCATGGGCGGCGCCGCCCTGCACCTGGGTTATGTCGCCGAGATGAAGACCGGCGAGGGCAAGACCCTGGTCGGCACCCTGCCCGCCTATCTGAACGCGATCTCGGGCGACGGCGTGCACATCATCACGGTCAACGACTACCTGGCCGAGCGCGACTCGGAGATGATGGGCCGCGTCCACAGGTTCCTGGGTCTGTCCGTCGGCTGCATCCTCGCGAACATGACGCCGGCCCAGCGCCGCGAGCAGTACGGCTGCGACATCACCTACGGCACGAACAACGAGTTCGGCTTCGACTACCTCCGCGACAACATGGCGTGGGCCCAGGACGAGCTCGTCCAGCGCGGCCACAACTTCGCCATCGTCGACGAGGTCGACTCCATCCTCGTCGACGAGGCCCGTACGCCGCTGATCATCTCCGGCCCGGCCGACCAGGCCACCAAGTGGTACGGCGACTTCTCCAAGCTGGTCACCCGCCTGAAGAAGGGCGAGGCGGGCAACCCGCTCAAGGGCATCGAGGAGACCGGCGACTACGACGTCGACGAGAAGAAGCGCACGGTCGCCATTCACGAGGCCGGTGTCTCCAAGGTCGAGGACTGGCTGGGCATCGACAACCTCTACGAGTCGGTGAACACCCCGCTCGTGGGCTACCTGAACAACGCCATCAAGGCCAAGGAGCTCTTCAAGCGCGACAAGGACTACGTCGTCATCGACGGCGAAGTCATGATCGTCGACGAGCACACCGGCCGTATCCTCGCCGGCCGCCGCTACAACGAGGGCATGCACCAGGCGATCGAGGCGAAGGAAGGGGTGGACATCAAGGACGAGAACCAGACGCTCGCCACGATCACCCTGCAGAACTTCTTCCGCCTCTACTCCAAGCTCTCCGGCATGACCGGTACGGCCATGACCGAGGCCGCCGAGTTCCACCAGATCTACAAGCTCGGCGTGGTCCCGATCCCGACCAACAGGCCGATGGTCCGCAAGGACCAGGCGGACCTGATCTACCGCACCGAGGTCGCCAAGTTCGAGGCGGTCGTCGACGACATCTCCGAGAAGCACGAGAAGGGCCAGCCGATCCTGGTCGGCACCACCTCGGTGGAGAAGTCGGAGTACCTCTCGCAGCAGCTCAGCAAGCGCGGCGTCCAGCACGAGGTGCTCAACGCCAAGCACCACGAGCGCGAGGCGTCGATCGTCGCCCAGGCCGGCCGCAAGGGTGCGGTGACCGTGGCGACGAACATGGCCGGTCGTGGTACGGACATCAAGCTCGGCGGCAACCCCGAGGACCTCGCCGAGGCGGAGCTGCGCCAGCGTGGCCTCGACCCCGAGGAGCACATCGAGGAGTGGGCCGCGGCCCTGCCGGACGCGCTGCAGCGCGCCGAGGAGGCGGTCAAGGCCGAGAAGGACGAGGTCGAGAGGCTCGGCGGCCTGTACGTGCTCGGCACCGAGCGGCACGAGTCGCGTCGTATCGACAACCAGCTGCGCGGTCGTAGCGGCCGTCAGGGCGACCCGGGCGAGTCCCGCTTCTACCTCTCCCTGGGCGACGACCTGATGCGTCTGTTCAAGGCGCAGATGGTCGAGCGCGTGATGTCGATGGCGAACGTCCCGGACGACGTGCCGATCGAGAACAAGATGGTCACGCGCGCGATCGCGTCCGCCCAGTCGCAGGTCGAGCAGCAGAACTTCGAAACGCGTAAGAACGTTCTGAAGTACGACGAGGTGCTCAACCGGCAGCGCGAGGTCATCTACGGCGAGCGGCGCCGCGTCCTGGAGGGCGAGGACCTTCAGGAGCAGGTGCGGCACTTCATGGACGACACCATCGACGCGTACGTGGGGGCGGAGACCGCCGAGGGCTTCCCGGAGGACTGGGACCTCGACCGGCTGTGGGGCGCCTTCAAGCAGCTCTACCCGGTGAAGATCACCGTCGAGGAGCTGGAGGAAGCGGCCGGGGACCGCGCGGGTCTGACGGCGGAGTTCATCAGCGAGTCCATCGAGGACGACATCCGCGAGCAGTACGAGGCCCGCGAGACGCAGCTCGGCTCCGAGATCATGCGTGAGCTGGAGCGCCGGGTGGTGCTGTCGGTGCTGGACCGCAAGTGGCGTGAGCACCTCTACGAGATGGACTACCTCCAGGAGGGCATCGGCCTGCGCGCGATGGCGCAGAAGGACCCGCTGGTCGAGTACCAGCGTGAGGGCTTCGACATGTTCACCGCGATGATGGAGGGCATCAAGGAGGAGTCCGTCGGCTACCTGTTCAACCTGGAGGTCCAGGTCGAGCAGCAGGTCGAGGAGGTGCCGGTCGAGGACACGAAGCCGGTGGCCGACCTGGAGAAGCACGACGCGGTTCCGGCGCAGGCCGGAGCGCGTCCGGAGATCCGGGCCAAGGGGCTGGACGCGCCGCAGCGGCGTGACCTGCACTTCTCGGCGCCGACCGTGGACGGCGAGGGCGGCATCGTCGAGGGCGAGTTCGCCACGGACGGTGAGCCCGTGCGTTCGGAGGCCGACGGCCTCACGCGCGCGGAGCGGCGCAAGCAGGCCAAGACCGGGCGCCGCCGCAAGAAGTGACCGGCGCTCTCTGAGAGAGCCGGCAGCGGACAGGGAAGGGCCGGGCACCCTCGGGTGCCCGGCCCTTCGGCTTTTGCTGCGGTCTGCCGTCAGGGCAGATCGTCCTTCGTGCGGGGCATACGGGGACCACCCAGTTCCACCGCCGTGCAGCGCCAGCGCCGGTCCCGACCCTGCTCCAGGCGGAACGCCATCGCGCGCAGCTGGTCGCCCGCGCCGATACGGGCGAAGGCCTCCACGGCGCCCGGGCGGGGCTCGTAGTAGCCGATGTCGCGCACGACGGGGCGGGCGCCGCGGGTGCGCAGCGCGCCGCGCTCCGCGAGCCAGGCGAGCTCGTCGTAGGCCCGGCCCGCGGTGTGCCGGAGCATCCAGTGCACGGGCCGCTGCCCGCTGAGAACGGCGAGCAGCCGATCGGCGAACAGATCGGTGGCCATGGGCAGCGAAACCGCCCGCACGGCGTCCTGAGCACCGGCCTCGATCCCCGCCGCGCCCACCACGCCTGCGGCGCGGGCTGTGCCCGCGTAGCCGCCCGGCGCGGACCTGTGGGTATCCGCCCGACGGGGTGTGGCTGCGGCCGCCGTGAGGGCTGCGACGTTGGCCGTGGGCGCCGGGTTGGCGCCTGGGTGGCCTGTGCCCGTGCGGGCTGAGCCCGCCGGGCGGCCTGGGGTCGTTCTGGTGGCCGTGCTCGTCGTGCCGGCCGCTGCGTTGGACGAGTGCGCCGGTTCGGCGCCCTGGTGTGCCGCGCCCGTCCTGCAGGCTGCGTCCGTCGAGCGGGCTGGGGCTGTCCTGGCGCCTGCGCTCGCCGTCGGGCCTGGGGCTGTCCTGGCGGTAGCGCTTGCCGTGCCGGTTGCCGTGTTGGCCGTGCGTGCCGGGTTGGTGCCTAGGTGGCCCGTGTCCGTCCTGCGGGCTGTGTCCGTCGTGTCCGCTGCCGCGTTGGCCGTGCGTGCCGGGTTGGCGCCTGGGTGGCCCGTGCCCGATCTGCGGGCTGTGCCCGTCGAGCGGGCCGGTGCTGGCCTGGCGGCTTTGCTCAGCGGGTGGCCTGCGGCCGTTCTGGCGGTTGCTGCCGTTGTTCGCTGTGTGCCCGTGGTGCGGGGCGCTGCGCTCGTGCCCGTCGCGCCTGTCTTGCGGGACCTGCCCGACGCGGGGGCCGGGCTCGCCGTGGCGGCGTTGCTGTTCGGTCCCGGAACGTGCCCTACCGGCTCTCGTGCCCCTCCGGGTTCTGGAGCCTGCCCTCTCGCGTCCCGCGTGCCGGCCCGCGCCGGACGCGGGCGGAGGGGAGTGGCGGGAGGGCGGGTGTCGCGGGGGGCCGTTGGGGGTGTGGAGTTGTTGCGGGGTGGGGGGTTGTCGTCGGCTGTGCGGGGGAGGGTGCCGCCTGGGGTGCGGGGTGGGTAGCCGCCGGGGCGGCGGAGGTCGCGGCGGCTCGGCGGGTGGGTGCCCGGGCGGCGCTGGGTCCTGGTCATGACCTTGTTCATGAGTCCCCGTTCGGTGTCGTTGTCCGGCGCCGGCGCCCAGGGCACCGGTTTGTACCGGGCAGTAACTTCCTGCTGGGCCTCTTGTACGGGGCCGAGGGCGCCGCGGCAAGGAAGGCGCGGCGCGCGTCGGACCGTGGACGAGTTCACCGATACGAGTGATTGAGAGGGCCGCAAACCGTGTGGGGACTGGGGTGGACCGGGTGAGGCGAGGGGCGCGCGGTGGACGGGTCGGGTGGTGTGGCCGGGGACTCGAAAGGAGGCTCCCGCACGTATCCTGAAGGCCGTCCGGGCGGCGAGCCCTCCGACCACGAAAGCGGCCTGCCATGCGTGTCTACGTCCCCCTGACCCTCTCGGGCCTCGCCGAGGCGCACAAGGCGGGGGAGCTGGGGACAGGGGCGCTCACCGCGTACGCCGTGACGCCCGCCCTGCGTGAGTGGTACCTCTCCGACGACATCGAGGAGCTGGAGTACGCCGCGCTGAACCGGGCCGCGCTCGCCTCGCTGCGGCTGCTGGCGCTGGACCCGGGCGCACCGCGGCGCCGTGTGGTGGTCGCCGTGGACGTACCCGACGGCGCGGCGACGGCCGACCCCGACCGCGGGCTCGACCCTTCCGCACTCGGCGAGGTGCGGGTGGCCGGTCGGGTGCGGCTGGCCAAGGCGGCCGCCGTGCACGTCGACTCCGGTGACGCGGAGGCGGACGTGACCGCCGCGGCCGAGGCCCTGGGAGCGGCGGACGCGGGGGACGACGACGCCCAGTTCGTGGTGGACGGAGCCGAGGACCACGAGCTGCTCTGGTACGCCACACAGGAGATCCCGAACCTCGTCGGGCTCGGCCGCTGAAGCCCCCGGACCGCGACCGCACCACAGGTCGCGACCTGCCGTTCTCCTGATTGTCGGTGGCGGCGGGTACGTTTTCCGGTATGGGGAATCAGTCAGGGGCGCACATCGTCTGGGACTGGAACGGCACGCTGTTCCACGACAACGACGCGGTCATCGGCGCGACGAACGCGGCGTTCGCCGAGCTGGGCCTGGAGCCGATCACGCTGGAGCAGTACCGCGCGCTGTACTGCGTGCCGGTCCCGAAGTTCTACGAGCGGCTGCTCGGCCGGCTGCCCACCGAGGCCGAGTGGGACACGATGGACGGCGTCTTCCACCGGTACTACTCCGAGCAGCGCACCAGATGCACCCTGACCGAGGGGGCCGTGGAGCTGCTCACCGGATGGACGTCGGCCGGGCACAGCCAGTCGATCCTCAGCATGTACGGGCACGAGGACCTCGTCCCGCTGGTCCGGGGCTTCGGGATCGAGACGCACTTCCTCCGGGTGGACGGGCGGACGGGCCGCTCCGGCGGCAGTAAGGCCGAGCACATGGTGCGGCACCTGGGCGCGCTGTCCGAGATGGTGAACCCCGCGCGCACGGTGGTGATCGGCGACGCGGCGGACGACGCGGTGGCCGCGCGGCACGTCGGGGCGCGGGCGGTGCTCTACACCGGCGGTTCGCACAGCCGGGCCAGCCTGGAGGAGGTGGGCGTGCCGGTGGTGGACACCCTGCGGGAGGCGGTCGTGGAGGCGCAGCGGCTGGCCGAGTGAGCGGCACGCGGCGAGACGCGCGGGACAAGCACGGGGAGACGTGGGAAGGCGCGGGGGAGAGAGGAACGGGGGTGACGAACGTGGAGTGGGAAGCGTGCAGCGGGAAACGCGGAACGTCGGGGTCCGGCGGAGCCATACGCTGCCTTCGCCGTCCCCACCTCTGTGCAGAACGTCAAACTTCCACCCCCGGTTTTGTACACATACGGCTCATGACGGGCCCCCCGTGAGGAGCGATAGCCTTGTGGCGTGATCAGCGCGATAGTTCGCGGGGGCGCCGTCGCCTCCGCTGTGCGCCCGGTGAGCACGGACCACATCCGTGTCCGGGCGGCGGTCGCTGGTCCTCGCGGGCGGGAAGGGGCCTCGACGGCCCCCAGGACGCCGCGTCGTCCACAGGCAGAGGCGCGGCCGAGAGCAGCGTCACACCCGTCAGACGCGTCGAACAAGGCTGATATCCCCCCGCTCATCTCACTTTCCGGCATAGCGTCGAAGCACACCGGACATCCCGGGCCGCGGCGTCACGCCGGAGGGGAAGAGACCGTACTTCCTTCTACGTCACGCAACGGCGCGCGACAGGAGCCAGAGGACAATGCAGACCAAGCTGGACGAAGCCAAGGCCGAGCTGCTCGAGAGGGCCGCCCGGGTAGCTGAGAACAGTCCGCTCGGGGGACATATCCCGACCGGGTCGACGGGCGAGGGCACGCCGGACCGGGAGTCCGTGCTCGCGTTCCTCCAGCGTTTCTACCTGCACACCGCCCCCGAGGACCTCGCAGGCCGTGACCCGGTCGACGTCTTCGGCACCGCCTACTCCCACTACCGCCTGGCCGAGAACCGCCCCCAGGGCACGGCCAACGTCCGGGTCCACACCCCGACCGTCGAGGAGAACGGCTGGACGTGCAGCCACTCCGTCGTCGAGGTCGTCACCGACGACATGCCCTTCCTCGTGGACTCCGTGACGAACGAGCTGACCCGCCAGGGCCGCGGCATCCACGTGGTGATCCACCCGCAGTTCGTGGTGCGCCGTGACGTCACCGGCAAGCTCATCGAGGTGCTGCCCGCCGCGGCGCCCGGCGAGGAGTTGCCGCACGACGCGCACACCGAGTCCTGGATCCACGTCGAGACCGACCGTGAGACCGACCGCGCCGACCTGAAGCAGATCACCGCCGACCTGCTGCGTGTGCTGTCCGACGTCCGCGAGGCCGTCGAGGACTGGGAGAAGATGCGCCAGGCGGCGACCAGCCTCGCCGAGGAACTGCCCGGTGAGCCGGCGCCCGGCGACCTGCGCGCGCAGGAGGTCGAGGAGGCCCGCGAGCTGCTGCGCTGGCTGTCCGACGACCACTTCACCTTCCTCGGCTACCGCGAGTACCGGCTGCGCAACGACGACTCCCTGGCCGCCGTGCCCGGCACCGGGCTGGGCATACTGCGCGCGGACCCGCCGCACGCCGGCGACGACAGCCACCCGGTCAGCCCGTCCTTCGAGCGGCTGCCCGCCGACGCCCGCGCCAAGGCGCGCGAGCACAAGCTGCTGGTGCTGACCAAGGCCAACAGCCGGGCCACCGTCCACCGGCCCTCCTACCTGGACTACGTGGGCGTCAAGAAGTTCAACGACAAGGGCGAGGTCGTCGGGGAGCGCCGCTTCCTCGGCCTGTTCTCGTCCGCCGCCTACACCGAGTCCGTGCGCCGGGTCCCGGTCATCCGCCGCAAGGTCGAGGAGGTCCTCGAGCGCGCCGGCTTCTCGCCCAACAGCCACGACGGGCGCGACCTGCTCCAGATCCTGGAGACGTACCCGCGCGACGAGCTCTTCCAGACCCCGGTCGGTGAGCTCCAGGCCATCGCCACCTCCGTGCTGTACCTCCAGGAGCGCCGCCGACTGCGCCTGTACCTGCGCCAGGACGAGTACGGCCGCTACTACTCGGCCCTCGTGTACCTCCCGCGCGACCGCTACACCACCGGTGTACGCCTGCGGATCATCGACATCCTGAAGGAGGAGCTGGGCGGCACCAGCGTCGACTTCACCGCCTGGAACACCGAGTCGGTGCTCTCCCGGCTGCACTTCGTCGTCCGTGTGCCGCAGGGCACCGAGCTGCCGCAGCTGTCCGACAGCGACAAGGAACGCATCGAGGCCCGCCTGGTCGAGGCCGCCCGCTCCTGGACGGACGCCTTCTCCGAGGCGCTGACGGCCGAACTCGGCGAGGAGCGCGCCGCGGAGCTGCTGCGCCGTTACTCGGGCGCCTTCCCCGAGGGCTACAAGGCCGACCACACCCCGCGCGCGGCGGTCGCCGACCTGTGCAACCTCGAGCAGCTGAACGAGGACAAGACCTTCGCGCTGAGCCTGTACGAGCCGGTGGGCGCCGCCCCCGAGGAGCGCCGGTTCAAGATCTACCAGAAGGGCGGCTCGGTCTCCCTGTCCGCCGTGCTGCCGGTACTCAGCCGGCTCGGCGTCGAGGTCACCGACGAGCGGCCGTACGAACTGCGCTGCACGGACCGTACGACGGCGTGGGTCTACGACTTCGGCCTGCGGATGCCGAAGGAGTCCGGCGGCACCGGCGACCACCTCGGCGACGACGCCCGTGAGCGCTTCCAGGACGCCTTCGCCGCCACCTGGACGGGCAAGGCGGAGAACGACGGGTTCAACGCCCTGGTGCTGGGCGCCGGGCTGACCTGGCGCCAGGCGATGGTGCTGCGCGCCTACGCCAAGTACCTGCGCCAGGCCGGCTCGACCTTCAGCCAGGACTACATGGAGGACACCCTCCGCAACAACGTCCACACCACCCGGCTGCTGGTCTCCCTGTTCGAGGCACGGATGTCGCCGGAGCGCCAGCGCGCCGGGCACGAGCTCGTGGACGCGCTGCTGGAAGAGCTCGACGCGGCCCTGGACCAGGTGGCCTCCCTGGACGAGGACCGGATCCTGCGGTCCTTCCTCACCGTGATCAAGGCGACCCTGCGCACCAACTTCTTCCAGGAGGCGCGGGAGGGCGGCCGGCCGCACGCGTACGTCTCCATGAAGTTCGACCCGCAGGCCATCCCGGACCTGCCGGCGCCGCGCCCGGCGTACGAGATCTGGGTGTACTCGCCGCGCGTGGAGGGCGTGCACCTGCGCTTCGGCAAGGTCGCCCGAGGCGGTCTGCGCTGGTCCGACCGGCGCGAGGACTTCCGCACCGAGATCCTCGGTCTGGTCAAGGCGCAGATGGTGAAGAACACCGTCATCGTGCCGGTCGGCGCCAAGGGCGGGTTCGTCGCCAAGCAGCTGCCCGACCCGAGCGTGGACCGGGACGCGTGGATGGCGGAGGGCGTCGCCAGCTACAAGACCTTCATCTCGGCGCTGCTCGACATCACCGACAACATGGTCGCCGGCGAGGTCGTGCCCCCGCTGGACGTCGTGCGGCACGACGGCGAGGACACCTACCTGGTGGTCGCCGCCGACAAGGGCACGGCGCGGTTCTCGGACATCGCCAACGAGGTCGCCCAGTCGTACGACTTCTGGCTCGGCGACGCCTTCGCCTCCGGCGGCTCGGCGGGCTACGACCACAAGGGCATGGGCATCACCGCCCGCGGCGCCTGGGAGTCCGTCAAGCGGCACTTCCGGGAGCTGGGCGTGGACACCCAGACCCAGGACTTCACGGTCGTCGGCATCGGCGACATGTCCGGTGACGTGTTCGGCAACGGCATGCTGCTGAGCGAGCACATCCGGCTCGTCGCCGCCTTCGACCACCGGCACATCTTCATCGACCCCGAGCCGGATGCGGCCGTCTCCTACGCCGAGCGCCGCCGCCTGTTCGAGCTGCCGCGCTCCTCGTGGGCGGACTACAACACCGAGCTGATCTCGGCCGGCGGCGGGATCTTCCCGCGTACGGCCAAGTCGATCCCGGTCAACGCGCGCATCCGCGAGGCCCTCGGCATCGAGGCCGGCATCACCAAGCTGACCCCGGCCGACCTGATGCGGGTGATCCTCAAGGCCCCGGTCGACCTGCTGTGGAACGGCGGCATCGGCACGTACGTCAAGGCGTCCACCGAGTCCCACGCGGACGTCGGCGACAAGGCCAACGACGCCATCCGCGTCGACGGCCGCGACCTGCGAGTCCAGGTCGTCGGCGAGGGCGGCAACCTGGGCTTCACCCAGCTCGGCCGGATCGAGTGCGCGATGCAGGGCGCCCGGATCAACACCGACGCCATCGACAACAGCGCCGGCGTGGACACCTCCGACCACGAGGTGAACATCAAGGTCCTGCTCAACGGGCTGGTCGCGGAAGGCGACATGACGGTCAAGCAGCGCAACAAGCTGCTCGCCGAGATGACCGACGAGGTCGGCGCCCTGGTGCTGCGCACCAACTACGCGCAGAACACGGCGATCGCCAACGCGCTCGCCCAGTCCAAGGACATGCTCCACGCCCAGCAGCGCTTCATGAAGCACCTGGTGCGCGAGGGCCACCTGGACCGGGCGCTGGAGTTCCTGCCCACCGACCGTCAGATCCGTGAGCGGCTGGCCGCCGGGCACGGCCTGACCGGTCCGGAGACGGCCGTCCTGCTGGCGTACACGAAGATCACGGTCGCCGAGGAGCTGCTGCACACCTCGCTGCCGGACGACCCGTACCTGCGCGGCCTGCTGCACGCCTACTTCCCGACCGCGCTGCGCGAGCAGTTCGTCGAGCGGATCGACAACCACCCGCTGCGCCGCGAGATCACGACGACCGTCCTGGTCAACGACACGGTCAACACGGGCGGTACGACCTATCTGCACCGCCTGCGGGAGGAGACCGGGGCGTCGCTGGAGGAGATCGTCAGGGCGCAGACGGTGGCCCGCACGATCTTCCGCTCGGGTCCGGTGTGGGACGCGGTCGAGGCGCTGGACAACAAGGTCGAGGCCGACGTCCAGACCCGGATCCGCCTGCACTCGCGCCGACTGGTCGAGCGCGGTACGCGCTGGCTGCTGAACAACCGGCCGCAGCCGCTGGAGCTCGCCGAGACCATCGAGTTCTTCTCCGAGCGGGTCGGGCAGGTGTGGGCGGAGCTGCCCAAGCTGCTCAAGGGCGCGGACCTGGAGTGGTACCAGCAGGTCTACGACGAGCTGTCCGGCGCCGGCGTCCCGGACGAGCTGGCCATGCGCGTGGCCGGGTTCTCCTCCGCCTTCCCGGCGCTCGACATCGTCTCGGTGGCCGACCGCATGGGCAAGGACCCGATGGACGTCGCCGAGGTGTACTACGACCTCGCCGACCGCCTCCACATCGCCCAGTTGATGGACCGCATCATCGAACTGCCGCGCGCCGACCGGTGGCAGTCCATGGCCCGTGCGGCGATCCGTGAGGATCTGTACGCGGCACACTCGGCGCTGACCGCGGACGTGCTGGCCGCGGGCAACGGCACCGCCACGCCGGAGCAGCGCTTCAAGGTGTGGGAGCAGAAGAACGGGGCGATCCTGTCCCGGGCGCGTGCCACGCTCGAGGAGATCCGCAGCTCGGACGCGTTCGACCTGGCCAACCTGTCGGTGGCGATGCGGACGATGCGCACGCTGCTGCGGACGCACTCGTAACGCGCGGGAGGCCGACCCGTACCCGAGGGCGCCCCGGGCCTTTCCGGTCCGGGGCGCCCTCATGCCGTCCACGCCTTCTTCTTGCCGTCGTCCAGGAAACGCCGCACGCCGAATTTACCCTTTCCTGCTGAACGGGATCATTCGTATAAAGTCGCCGCGTGAACACCCTCGGTAGTCGCACCTGGCTCCTCAGGCGGCACGATGCGCACCGCGCCGCCTGAGGCACCCTCAGCGGGCACGGCCGTCCCCCGGCCGCCGACCTCCCCGGGAGGGTCCTACGCGTCCCGCGCGGCCGCCGCGCTCCTCGTCGCCCTGCTGCTCGTGGTGATCGTCCGGCTGCCCTGGGCCGGTGACCTGGGCATGCACGCGGCGACCATCCAGCGGCTGCGCCACAGTCTGTTCCACCCCGGCAATCCGCTCGTCGACGCCGACACCCCGAGCCCGTACTACTCGCCGTGGATGGTGCTCCTCGGCTCTGTCGCCCGGGCCGGTGGCCTGTCGGTGTTCGACGTGCTGCGGCTCGCCGCGCTCGCCGGGCTCACGCTGCTGGTGACGGGCGTCTGGCGGTACGTCAGAACGCTGAGCGCGCACCGGGCCGCGCCCGCCCTCGCGGCTCTGAGCCTGGTTCTGCTGTGGGGTACGGAGCTCATCAACTGGAGCGGCTTCCTCTCCCTCAACTCCCTCGCGCTGACGGTGTCGTATCCCAGCGTGCTGGCACTCGGCCTCGCCTTCCACTACTGGGCCTGGCTCACCCGGGCGCTGCGCGCGGCGGCCGGGTGGGAGGTGTGGCTGGGGCTCGGGGCGCTGTGGGCGCTGATCCTGCTGTGCCATCAGTTCACCGGGTTCGTCGCCACGCTCGGCGGTCTCGCCGCGGTGCTCGCGGCCCGGCCCCCGCGTGCCCTGTGGCCGCGGCTCGGTGCCGGGGCGGCCCTGGGGCTGCTGGTGCTGTGGCTGTGGCCGTACTACGACTTCTTCGCCCTGTTCTCGGCCGGAAGCGATCTGGAGGAGGTGCACCGGGCGCTCTACACGCACTTCCTCGGCCGCTACTGGCTGGCCCTGCTCGGAGTGGCCGCGCTGGTCGTGCGGTGGCGGCGCGACCGGCGGGACCCGCTGATGGTCTTCTTCCTGCTGGGCACGCTGGTGTGCGCGTTGGGGTTCGCCACGGGCCACTACGCCTGGGGCCGGACGCTGCCCGCCGCCCTCGTCCCGGCCCAGATCGCCGCCGCGCTGGAGGTGGTGCAGGGCGGTCGGCGGGCCGTGCGGACCCGCTGGGTATGGGCGCTGGGCGGCGCGCTGGCCCTGGGCGCGTGGACCCAGGCCGGCGTGCTCGGGTACGCCGTCGGGCGCGAGGCGCTGCCGGACGTGCTCGCGGCCGGCTACACCCCGACCTGGACCGGGTACTACTGGATCATGCCGTACGTGAAGTACGGGGACGTGGTCATGGCCCGGGACCTGCCCTCCCGGCTGATCCCGGCCTACGGCCCCTACACGGTCGCCCCCGGCTACCCGGACTTCTTCCTGCCGGACGAGGCCCGGCGCGAGTGGGCGGTGCGGCGCTACTACACGCTCCGCACACCGGAGGGCGAACGCAGGGACATCCTGCGCACCTATGACGTGCGCTGGGTCGTGGACGGAAGCAGACCGCGCCACGACCCCGAACTGCGCGTGGTGACCCACGGCCCGGGCGGCCAGGTGCTGTACGCGGTCACGCCCTGACCGGCCCGCCGGACGCGCGGTGGCGTGGGGCTATCCCTTGGTCTTCTTCTTGTCGGGGCCGCCCGTGAAGGCCTCGTAGGCCTCGAGGACCTCCTCGGTGGGGCCGTCCATGCGCAGTTCGCCGCGTTCCAGCCACAGGACGCGTTCGCAGGTGTCGCGGATGGAGGAGTTGCTGTGGCTGACCAGGAACACCGTGCCGGCCTGCTCGCGCAGTTCGCGGATCCGCTGCTCCGAGCGCCGCTGGAAGGAGCGGTCACCCGTGGCCAGCGCCTCGTCGATCAGCAGGACGTCGTGGTCCTTGGCGGCGGCGATGGAGAAGCGCAGCCGGGCGGCCATGCCGGAGGAGTACGTGCGCATCGGGAGCGTGATGAAGTCGCCCTTCTCGTTGATGCCGGAGAAGTCGACGATGCCCTGGTAGCGCTCCTTGACCTCCTCGCGGGACATGCCCATGGCCAGTCCGCCGAGGAGGACGTTGCGCTCGCCGGTCAGGTCGTTCATCAGCGCCGCGTTCACGCCGAGCAGCGAGGGCTGGCCGTCGGTGTAGATCTTGCCGTTCTCCACGGGCAGGAGTCCGGCGACTGCCTTGAGCAGCGTGGACTTGCCGGAGCCGTTGGTGCCGATGAGGCCGATGGCCTCGCCCTTGTAGGCGACGAACGAGACCTTCTTGACCGCGTGCACCCGGCGTACGCCGGCCGCCTGCTCGGCCTTCTCGCGGCGCAGGATCCGGTTGAGGGCGGCGGTCGCCGAGCCGCGACCGGAACCGGTGCCGTTGACCCGGTAGACGATGTCGACGCCGTCGACCACGACGGTGGGGATCTTGTCGGTTTTCAGCTCAGCCACGTCCGTACGTCTCCTCAGCCTTCCAGAAGTAGATGAAGCCGCCGACCCCGGCAAGCAGGGCCCAGCCCAGCGCGAACGCCCATACATGGTGGGGGAGCTGGTGCGCCTTGAAGCTGTCGATCAGCGCGAAGCGCATCAGGTCGATGTAGACGGCGGCCGGGTTGGACTGCAGCAGCACCTTCACGATGTGCGGCATGCCGGGGTGCTGCTTCAGCATCCTGTCGATGCTGAACATGACGCCGGAGGCGTACATCCAGGTACGCAGGAGGAACGGCATCAGCTGCGCGATGTCCGGCGTCTTCGCACCCAACCGGGCCATGATCATGGAGACTCCGGCGTTGAACACGAACTGCAGCACCAGCACCGGGATGGCCAGCACCCACGACACTGCGGGCATCACCCCGAGGCAGGGCAGGATCACCACCAGGGCAGCCATCGAGAACAGCAGTTGCTGGAGCTGCTGCAGCGCGAACGACACCGGCAGCGCGGCCCGCGGGAAGTGCAGGGCCCGCACCAGGCCGAGGTTGCCGGAGATCGCCCGGGTGCCCGCCATGATCGAGTTTTGGGTGAACGTCCAGATGAACACGCCTGTCACCAGGAACGGGATGAAGTCGTCCACGCCGCGGCTGGTGCCCATCAGGACGCCGAAGATGAAGTAGTACACCGTCGCGTTCAGGAGCGGGGTGGCGACCTGCCAGATCTGGCCGAGCTTCGCCTCGCTGTACTGGGAGGTGAGCTTGGCGGTGGCGAAGGCCCTGATGAAGTGGCGCCGCGCCCACAGCTGGCGGACGTACTCGGACAGGGACGGGCGGGCGCCGCTGACCGACAGACCGTGGCGGGCGGCGACCGCCGCGAGACCGTCCTCGGCCGGGGCCGTGGTGTGGGGCGGTGTGTGGAGGACCTGGCTCACATCCGCTGCTTTCGCTCGGGGGGTGGTGGTGCTGGCGTCCGGTTCCGTGCCGCCGTTCATTTCCTTACCGTTCTCTTCACGTTTTCTTACGTCGGAACGGCACCGTATCGTCGCAACGCGAGCGTACGGCGAAGTGACGCCGCAACGCAACCGTTTCGTCGTAACGCCCTATGCTTGGCCCCATGACGACGAACGCCGAGCAGCCCCAGACGCGCCCCCGCCGCCGGGCCCCCGCCGGGGCGGCCGTGCTCCGCGAGGACGTGACGGAGGCGATCCGGGCGGCGGTCTTCGAGGAACTGGCGTCCGTCGGCTACGCGCGGATGTCCATCGAGGGGATCGCCCGGCGCGCGGGCGTCGGCAAGACGGCCGTCTACCGCCGGTGGCGTTCCAAGCTGCACCTGGTGCTGGACATCGTCTCGGCGCTCGCCGTGCAGGGCCTGCCCGCGCCGGACACCGGTTCCCTGGAGAGCGACCTGCGACTGCTGTACGAGGTGACCTCGCGGGCCCTGCGCCACCCCATCGCCTCGCAGATCATCCCCGACCTCCAGGCGGAGGCGGCCCGCAACCCGGACATCGCCGAGGCCATGCAGAAGGCCCTGCGCGACGGTCAGGAGAGCGTGGCCAGCAGCATCCTGGCGGCGGCCGAGCGCCGCGGCGAGATCCGCCCCGGTCTGGACCGGGACCTGGCCCTCGACCTGATCTCGGGCCCGCTGTACTGGCGCGCGGTCGTCATCCGCACACCGAAACTCCCCAAGGGCTACCTGGACGCCCTGGCCCGGGGCACGGCCGAGGCGATCAAGGCGCTCTGACCGCGAGGTCCCCCGCAGCCCGGCGCCCGGCGCCACTGGGGGTGATCGTTCACACCGCCGTGGAGGCCCGGGACCGAGCCGGCCGCCCGGCTGCAACCGCCCACCGCGAGCGGCTCACACCGCGGACGGCGGCCCGCCCGGTGGTCGCCCTGTGCGTGGGCATGTGGCGGTCCGCGTCCGCGTGTGACGTCAGGTGCGGGCGGCTTCCGGGTGGTGGTGGAGCCAGCCCTGCCAGGCCGAGGTGATCATGTCGTGGAGGTCGCGCTTGGCCTTCCAGCCCAGTTCCGTGGCGATGCGGTCGGCGGAGGCGACGACACGGGCGGGGTCGCCGGGGCGGCGCGGGGTGACCGTCGGGGGGCTGTGGTAGCCGGTGACGGCGTTGATCGTGTCGATCATCTCGCGAACCGAGACCCCCTCCCCGCGGCCGATGTTCAGCGTGAGGTCGAGGCCGGGGGAGGAGCGCAGGGCGCGAGCCGCGGCCACATGGGCCTCCGCGAGGTCGGCCACGTGGATGTAGTCACGGATGCAGGTGCCGTCCGGCGTGGGGTAGTCGTCCCCGAAGATGCGCGGAGGCGCGTTCTCGGTCAGCCGTTCGAAGACCATCGGGACCAGGTTGAAGACGCCGACGTCCGCAAGGCGCGGGCTCGCCGCCCCCGCCACGTTGAAGTACCGCAGGGACGCCGTGGACAGCCCCGTCGCCCGTCCGGTGGCGCGCACCAGCCACTCGCCGGCCAGCTTCGTCTCGCCGTACGGCGACATCGGCGCGCACGGCGTCTCCTCCGTGACCAGGTCCACATCCGGCATGCCGTACACGGCCGCCGAGGAGGAGAACACGAACGAACCGACCCCGGCCGCCGTCACCGCCTCCAGCAGGACCCGCAGACCCTCGACGTTCTCCCGGTAGTAGTGCAGGGGCCGGTCCACCGACTCGCCCACCTGCTTCTTCGCCGCCAGGTGGACGACACCGGTCACCTCGTGCTCGGCGAGGGCACGCGCCAGCCGGTCGCCGTCCAGCGTGGAGCCCTCCACCAGCGGGACGTCCCGCGGGACGCGCTCGACGATGCCGGTGGACAGGTCGTCGTAGACCACCGCACGCTCGCCCGCCTCGGTCATCGCGTGGACGACGTGCGCTCCGATGTAGCCGGCGCCGCCGGTGATCAGCCAGGTCATGCGGGCGTCTCCTCGTCAGTTGGCCCAGGTCGTCGTGCGGATGCGGGTCGTGATGCGCTCACTGGGGCGCGACCCGGTGGAGCAGGCGGCGCAGTCTGCTGTGCAGGACGGACGTCACCCCGCGCAGTCCCGCCGCCAGCCGCAGGGCCAGCGCGCCGGAGTGCGTGGCGTACGGCTGGACCAGCAGGACGCCGTAGCGCACGCTCGGTACGGCGCGGCGGCGCAGCAGACCGGCGCCTTCGCGCGCGTGCGCTGTCACCTTACGGTTCGTGCCGTCGGCGAAGCACACCCGCAGCCGCAGGTCCCAGGTGCCGGCCCCCAGCCCCGCGAGGTCCACGCCCGTCTCGGCCGCCCAGGTGCCGTCCGCGGCCGGCACGAGCGGGACGGTGGCGCCCCGGACCGTGCGCCCCGCCTCACGGTGCAGCCACTCCACCTCCAGGGCCTCGGGCCCGGCGGACGCCACCCTGCCGTACAGGTCGTGCAGGCGCAGCCGCAGCCGGCTCTTACCCGCGTGGGGACGCAGTTCCGCGTCCACGGCCAGGGGCAGGACCTGGACCGGCCGGACCAGGTAGGGCTCCAGGCCGATCTGCGGAAGGTCGTCCGCCCAGACGGGGGTGCCGTCCTTGTCCCGGGCGTAGGGCGGGCACAGACGGGCCGGGCGCGCGGCGAGCTCCTTCAGGCGCGAAAGGTCGCGCGGCTCGGGCGACGCGAGGATCACCCGTCCGAGGAGGTGCCCGGCGGTCGTCGGGTTGACCGCCCAGTCGGCCGCGTCGTACTCGCCGAGGTACTGCCGCGTGTGCTCCCACCAGGCGCACCGGTATCCGGCGTCGCGCAGGCCCAGCTCACGCGCGTACATGCGCAGCTCGTGTTCGAGGAACTTGGCGCGCGCCGCCCGCGCGAGCTCCTTCTGCCCGGCGCTCAGCAGGATGTCGTACGCCGACCGGCTCGCCTCGGTGCGTGCCCGCCAGTTCTCGATGTTCGCGCGGTCCAGAGAGATCGACAGCTGCCCGGCGGACCGGCGCACGTTCCACACGTACACCTGGTCCGGGATGAGGGCCATGCGTGGGTCGGCGGCCAGCACGCGCGCGGTGAACACGAAGTCCTCGTACGGGAAGTGGCCTTCCGGGAAGCGGATCGCGTGCTCGCGCAGGAAGTCGGTGCGGTACAGCTTGTTGACGCACAGCGTGTCGTGCACGAGACGCGGGAGCTTCGCGGGGTGCGTGAGGACGGCACCTTCGCTGTAGAGCTTTTGCTGCCACGGCACTTCCCGCCCGGAGGGCAGCTCACGGCGCACGCACAGGCCGCTCACGACCTCGGCCCGCTCCTCCCGGGCGGCGGCGAGCAGCGCGTCCACCGCGCCCGGCGGCAGCACGTCGTCGCTGTCGAGGAACATCACGTACGGCGTCGTGACCGCGTCGAAGCCGGTGTTGCGCGGGCTGCCGCAGCCGCCGCTGTTGTCCTCGCGCCGGATCACCCGCACCCTCGGTTCGGCCGCGGCCAGGCGGCCGAGCAGCTCGAAGGTGCCGTCGGTCGAGCAGTCGTCGACAGCGACGACCTCGCTGACGGAGGGACCCTGCGCGAGAGCCGAGCGCACGGCGTCGGCCATATGGGCGACGTCGTTGTAACCGATCACGACGACGCTGACGTCGGAGGCCTGGTCGGGGTGCAGATGCATGGAATCCACGGGCCGGAATAGTAGGGGTGGTCGGTAATCTCCCGTTAAGAGGGGCTTAGCGTCCCGTGCGGAAGACGGTGAACGTCCGACTCGGGTTCCCCTTCGGACGTCATCAATTTCGTTGATCGCCACAACCGGGCAAAAGAGAATAGCGCGGCGGCGGCCAGCAGGCCGTTGCGCATGAGCATGAGCGCACAACCTGTCCACGAACAGGCCACCACCTGTTGGTAAAGGGTGGGATATGCGATCACGCTGACCAGACTCGCCGGCGCGATCAGCGCGGCGACCGGACGCTGCGTGGTCAGCGGTGACGTCAGACACACCGCCGCGAGGCCGAGCAGCCAGACCATGTACTGGGGGCTGATCACCCGGCTGGTGACGGTGAACAGCAGGACGGCACTCAGCGCGGCGTCGTACGGTGTCGCCTCCGTCCAGTGCCGTGCCCGGATCCGCCACAGCAGCAGCAGTCCGAACGCGCTCGCCGACAGGACCAGCGAGAGGTGCGCGACGGTGGAGACATACGGTCCGGTGAACTCCAGGGCCCCGTACCGGTAGCGCACCCGGCCCGGCCAGCCGGCGTGCGTGGCCAGCGCGAGCGCGGTGCCGCCGAACGACTCGATCTGCACGCCCCGGCCGCCCTGCTGGCGGGCGAAGGCGAGCGGGTTCCTGAACAAGCCGGCGAGGACGGTCAGCGCCACGGCGCCGGTGGCGGCCGCCCATGTCCACGCCGACCGGGTCGCACGGCCCCGGGGAAGCCCGAGCAGTGCCAGCGCCGGCCACACCTTCACCAGGGCGCCCAGCGCGGCGAGCGCGCCGCACGCGCGCGTGGAGCGCGACAACGTCAGCAGGGAGAGCACGGCCAGGGCGGTGGCCTGGACGTCGTAGCGGGCCAGCGGGATGTGCAGGAGCAGGGGCAGGCCAAGCGTCCAGTACGCGGCCCCGCGCAGGCTGCGGCCGGGGCGGGTGCCCGCGTGCGCCAGTGCCAGCGTGACCAGCGCGTCGACGGCGACGGTGAGCACCACGAAGGCCTGGAAGTACGTCAGGCCCGGCAGCAGCGCGGGCGACAGCAGCACCGGTCCGGCGCCCGGCGGGTACTGCCACAGCGTGTCGTGCGCCGGGAACGCGCCGTGGGACAGCAGGACGTACCAGTGCTGGTACAGCTTCCACACCTCGCGCGCCACCGAGCCCCGGCCCAGCCGGGGCAGTCCGTTGTGGGCGAGCAGCCACAGCATCAGGGCGCGCGTGAGGAGCCAGGCGGCCGTCAGGGAGAGGAGGCGGTGTCTCGTCGACGGGCGCGTGCGAAGACGAGTCACGCTCTGGAAGGCGCTCATCACGGCGGATCGTAATCCGCGTGAAAGCCGTATATGTGCTGATACGCGTCCAGTCGTTGGTAAGAGCCTGGCAAGTGGACCAAGGCAGGCGCGGCACCTGGGCCGCGCGCCCGCGCGGCGCCGCGCTCCTACCGGTCTGCCCGGTCAGCCGCATCATGTCGTCGTCCTTCATCGAGTGACCGGGCTCCACTCGTCCGGCCGGCTGCGGGTACGCGGACCCGGGACGTCCGCCGCCGACCGGGGCGCCACACGCTCCAGCAGCAGCGGCACCCCCACCACCGGCAGCAGCCAGGCCAGCACGATCAGCCGTTCGCCCCACACGGTGATGTCGGGATGCGCCGCCTGCGTGAGGAACCCGGTGAACGCCGTCGCCACCACGAAGAGGCCGAACGCCCCCCGCCGCCGCAGCGCACCCCACGCGCCGGCGGCGAGCAGGGCGGCGAACAGCGGCTGCCACAGCTGCCGGCGCAGCCACTCCAGCCAGAACCCTCCCTCCAGCCGCAGCAGCTCCGGCCATGGACGGTCGCGGTCGGGCAGGGCGTAGTGGCCGGTGAGCAGGTCCTGAAGGCTGTCGCTCCCGGTCGGGTAGCGCAGCGCCCGCGCCAGGAGCACCGTGCCGACGGCGGCGCCGCAGGCCACCGCGGTGACCGCCAGGACACCCCGCCCCGCCGGGCGCCGCCGCGTCCACCGCTGTACGGCGACGGCCGCGCCCACGGCGGCCAGACTGAGCCCGAGGAACAGCGCCTGGGAGTGCTTGACCGTGAACAGCGCGAGCAGCGCAGCCGCGACCAGGGCGGTGCCGGCCCGCACGCGCCCGTCCAGCGCCAGCGAGCAGCCCCACAGTGCCGCCAGGGTCAGCGCCAGCATCAGGCCCTCGGCCATCGGCCGCATCGCCGTCGTGCCGCACGGCAGCACGTAGTAGAGGGCCTGGCCGGTCAGCGCCAGGGGCACGGGCACGCGACGGCCGCGCAGTACCAGGAAGACGAGGACGCCGCCCACCGCCGTGACGGCGACGCCCGCCGCCCACATCCCCCACGTCACGCCGAACACCGTGATGAAGGGGATCAGGAACACCGGGTAGCCCGGCCGCGCCTCGAAGATCCGCATGAAGCGCTCCGGCATGAACGGCAGGGTGTGCCCGCCGGTCTGCCCGGCCCGCAACCGTGCCTCCACCTCGCGCCGCAGCTCGGCCCGGCACGCGCCCGCCACCCGGGCCGCCGGGCTCGGCTCGCGGAAGCGCAGCACGTCCACGCTGTGGGCGCGGCTCGCCCGGGTCGCCTTCCCTGCGCACACGTAGTCGATCGTGACGGCCGCCGCCTCCCGCTTGTCGGCACCGCGCAGACTCAGCGCGTACGACAGGTAGTTCTTGGTGTCGGGGGTGTCCCGGCCGGTGACGGTGCCGAGCTGGAGCAGTGCGAAGAGGGCGGCCAGGACCAGCACCCAGGTGCTCGGCCGCCGTGCGTGCGGTTTCCAGCGGGGCCGCCTCACGAGGGTGCCAGCTGGTCGTGGCCGGAGGCCTGGGCGGGCAGGTGGGCGACCGCTTCGGAGGGCGCGGGCGCCGCCGCCGGATCCGGTGTCCACTCCTCGTCGCCGAGGATCAGGGTCCGTACCACCCGCTCGGCCGCCCAGCCGTCGTCGAACTCGCAAAAGCGCGCCCGGAAGCCGGTCCGCAGCCGCGCCGACTCGGCGTCCCGCCAGCCGCCGGAGGTGAACAGCCGTGCCAACTCCTCGTAGGAACGCGAGACATGGCCCGGCGGCTCGGCCGTGATGTCGAAGTAGGCGCCCCGGCTCGCGGTGTACGCGCCCCAGTCGTCGGCGTGCACCACGATCGGCCGGTCCAGGTTGGCGTAGTCGAACATGAGGGCCGAGTAGTCGGTGACCAGCACGTCGGAGGCGAGCATGAGCTCCTCCACGTGCGGTTCGTCGGTCGCGTCGACGAGCACTCCGCGCCGGTGCAGCTCGGCCAGTCCCATGCCGCGCGCCGGTCCGGTGGCCAGCGAGGGGTGCAGGCGTACGACCAGGGTGTGGCCCTCGCCGAGGTCCGCGGCGAGCCGGGCCGGGTCGAAGCGCTCGACGTGGCCGCCGCGCCGGTAGTCCCGGCGGGTCGGCGCGTACAGCACCATCGTGTGCTCCGGCGGGATGCCGAGCCGGTCGCGGAGAGCGGCGCCGTCGTCCGCACGCGCCGTGACGAGCACGTCGTTGCGCGGGCTGCCGGTGCGCGCGGAGGTGAACCGGCAGGGGTAGGCGCGCTCCCACACCAGTTCGGAGTGGCGGTTGGCGACCAGGCTGTAGTCCCAGCGGTCGGCGCGGGACAGCAGGCCCGGCACGTCGACGCCGTGCCGGGCGCCGGGCTTGCCCAGCAGATCGGCCGCCATGAACTTCAGCGGGGTGCCCTGATGCGTGTGGATGTGCGTGCTGCCGGGCCGTTTGGCCACGGCCGCCGGCCAGTTGGCGTTGTTGACGAAGAACGCGGCCCGGGCGGCGAGCTGCCGGTGGCGCAGGGTGCCGGGCAGGACGTACTCGACGTCCGGCGGCAGCAGCGCGGCCTGCTCCCGGTCGCGGACCACCCACACCCCGCGCAGATGCGGCGCGATCTCCCGCGCCTTGCGGTGGACGGCCGCCGGGTCGCCGAGCATGCCCCGGTGCGAGAACGCCGAGTACAGGACGAGGTCCTGGTCCAGCGTCCGGCGGGTGTGCAGCGTGGCCCAGCCGCCCTTCACCCGTCCGGCCACTGCCCTGCGGACCCGCAGCGTCCGGCGCCCGAGTTCCCGGCGGGCCCGCCCGGCCTGCCGCCCGGCCCGGTAGGCGGCGTAACCGCCCGCCAATACCCGGACCGCACCGGTCGTGTCCGCGTCCGGGGGCCGGTGGGCGCGGAACATCCGCGCCGTACGGCGGAAGAACTCGGCCTTGTCCGACGGCGGCAGCCGGTCCGGCTTGGCGAGGATGTCCAGGCAGTGCTCACCCATCTTCCGGTGCAGATAGGGACGCCAACTGGCCAGCTCGGGGCGGGAGTCGAGATAGGCGAAGACCCGCTCGTACTGGTCGTGGATGTCGAAGTGCTTGCGGCTGGTGGTGGACAGGATGTTGCCCTGTCGGCGCTGGCGGTAGTACAGGCAGATCCGGTCGAGCGTGGCGATCCGCCGGGCGGTGAGCAGGACCGGGAACGTCCAGGGAGTGTCCTCGTAGTAGCCGGGCGGGAAGGCGAAGCCGTGCTCCTCGACGAAGTCGCGCCGGTAGACCTTGTTCCACACCACCATCAACAGGTCCAGGATCCGCGGCTGTTCGGCGGCGGTGAAGGTGCCGGGACCGGCCTCGGCCAGCACCGCGGCCAGCACGTTGCGCCGGGTCCCGCCCCACCAGTAGGTGCGGGCGTAGTCGAAGACCAGCACGTCCGGGTCGCCGGTCTCCTCCAGCCGGTCCGCGATGGCCCGCAGCGCGCCCGGGGTGAGGGTGTCGTCGCTGTCGAGGAAGAACAGGAAGTCGCCGGTGGCGAGCGGCATTCCGGCGTTGCGGGCGCGGCCGAGCCCGACGTTCTCCGGCAGGTGCAGCACCCGTACGCGCGGATCGCGGGCGGCGTACTCGTCGAGGATGGCGCCGCTGCCGTCCGGGGAGCAGTCGTCGACGGCGATCACCTCGACGTCGCCGAAGGACTGCGTCAGGACCGAGTCCAGGCAGTCGCGCAGGAACCCCTGCACCTTGAAGCAGGGGACGATGATGCTGAAGCGGGGCACTGCTGCGTCAGCTCCTCAGTGGGTGGCGGCGGGGGCCGGGACGCGCTCGGCGAGCGGGATCACGGGCGGTAGCGCTTCGGGCGGCTGGCCGAGGAACACCCGGCGGACGACTCGCTCGGCGGCCCGCCCGTCGTCGAACTGGCAGAACCGCTCCCGGAACCGGGCCCGCAGCGCCGCCGACTCCGGGCCCGCGTACGAGCCGTCGCGGAAGACCGCCGCCAGTTCGCGCGGTGTGCGGACGACCGGGCCGGGCGGCGTGTCCATGAGGTCGAAGCAGACGCCGCGGGTCTCCCGGTAGACCTCCCAGTCGTCGGCGTACACGACGATCGGGCGGTCCAGGTTGGCGTAGTCGAACATGATCGACGAGTAGTCGGTGATCAGCGCGTCGGCGGCCAGGCACACGTCCTCCGAGGAGCGGTGCGCGGTGACGTCGATGATCCGGCCGTCGCTCCGCGGTCCGCTCCGGTCGTAGAAGTAGTGGGCGCGCAGCAGGACGACGACGTCCTCGCCGGCCGCCGCGCAGAAGGCCGCCAGGTCCAGGCCGGGCTCGAAGCCGGTGCGGTGGTCGCGGTGGGTGGGCGCGTACAGGACGGCCGTCTTCCCCTCCGGGACGCCCAGCTCGCGGCGGACGCGGGCCACGTCCTCGGCGCGGGCGGCGCAGTAGACGTCGTTGCGCGGGTAGCCGTACTCCAGGGGCTCGTAGGAGCCGGGGAAGGCCCGTTCCCACATCTCGGTGGAGTGGCGGTTGGAGGAGAGGTTGTAGTCCCACCGGTCCACGCGGCGCAGCAGTTTGGCGAAGCTGCCGGACTGCGCCGCGACCACCGGGTACGTCGACTGGTCGCAGCCCATCGTCTTCAGCGGGGTGCCGTGCTGGGTCTGGAGATGCACGCTGCCGGGGCGTTTGACGACGGCGTCGGCGAAGTTGGCGTTGTTCACCAGGTACTTGGCGCGGGCCAGCACCTTCCAGTACCGGCGGCTGCCGATCACCGCGTGGTCGACGCCCTCCGGAACGGTGTGTTCCTGGCCGGGTTCCACCAGGAACACACCGCGCAGGTGCGGGGCGAGTTCGCGGGCCTTGGCGTGCAGGGCGGCCGGGCTGCACGCGTAACCCCGGCCCCAGTAGGCGCAGTACACGACGAGGTTCTCGTCGAGCGGGCGGTGCAGGTGCCGGCGGTAGGCGAGGCGGGTGCGCAGCCTGGCCGCGCGCGGCAGGCGACGGCCGGCCTCCGCCGCCCGGCCGGTGGCGCACCGCGCACGGAACGCCGTGTACGCCCCGGTCGCCAGCAGCCGGTGCGGCACGCCGGACCGGCCGCGTGGGGTGCGGTGGCCGGCCGGGCGGTGGCGGCGGTACAAGCGGTGGGCGCGGCGGAAGAACGCGCGGCGCCGGTGAGCGGGCACCCGTTCCGGATGCGCGGCCACCGTCAGCACCGTGTCGAAGAGCTGCTCGAACAGTGGCGTGAACCGTTCCTTGGGCAGTCCCTCGGCGGTGGCTCGGACGAGCACCCGCTCGGTCTGGTCGAGGAGGTCGAACTGGTGCTCGCCCGGGAGGTCGAGCCGGCTGCCCTGCCGGCGCAGCAGATGCCGTACGACGACCCGCCGCAGCACGGCGACGTGCTCGGCCGCGACCGTGACCAGGCCGCCCCAGCCGACGTCGACGCGGTGCCCGTCGGGGAAGGCCAGGCCGCGCCCGGTCACGAAGGAGCGGCGGTAGACCGCGCTCCACGCGGGCAGCGGAACGCCGGTCAGGTCCGGGGCCTCGGCGGGGGAGAAGGCGGGCTCGCGGACGGTGACCGGCGGCGGCCCGGCCGTGGTGGCCGGCTCGCCGTCCCACCAGGGGGTCCGCTCGTGCTCGAAGTACAGCACGTCGACGTCGCCCGTCTCCTCCAGGCGGGCGGCCAGCGCGGACAGCGCGCCCGGCACCAGGGTGTCGTCGCCGTCGAGGAACAGCAGATACGCGCCGCTCGCCGCCCGCGTCCCGGCGTTGCGCGCCGCGCCGAGGCCCGCGGACGGGGGCGAGTGCACCAGGATCACCCGGGAGTCCCGCCCCGCGTGGTCGGCGGCGACGACGGCGGCCGGGGCGGCCGGGCCGTCGCACACCGCGATCAGCTCGAAGTCTCCGAAGGACTGGGCGAGGACCGAGTCCAGCGCCAGGGACAGCCGGCCCGCGACGCCATGCGACGGGACGACGATGCTGAATCGGGGCATTCTGCTCTTTCTTCTGTTGATCTGGTCCGCTGCGTGCATACGGACTCCCAAAAGAGCAAACGATGTTCAAAGGCTCCGGGTGACGGTCTGTGGGCCGGTGGGTTGCGGCAGGGTTGCGAGCGGGCATCGGCCCGGGGTCGTGACCTGCGGCGACACGTGACGGCACGGGGAGACGGCGACCGGTTCGACCATGCCGTGCGGGACCGGGCGCGCAGTACGGCGGCCCGCAGCACGCGCAGCGGCTTGACGGCCCGCTCGACCGCCCGGCGGCCCAGGGCCGTCACCAGCAGCAGCACCCGGATCGCGCGGTGCGGGGCCAGCCGGACCAGGGCGTGCCGCAGCCCGGTGCGCAGCGCCGGCCGGAGGCCGAGGGCGTGGCAACGGCGCCGGCACGCCTCCAGGAACGCGCGCGGGTACGCCGGGACCCGAGACGCGGGGACGGTGACACTGAGCCTGGGCAAGGGGGGCATCCAAGGGCCGACGTGGGCGTTCTGCCCGGGAACGGCCGGTGGAGCGAGTCGGTCACGGCCCGCTGGGGCATCCGGGGGACGGCGGGCCGGCGGCTTGGGGCGGGCCGGTGCCGGACCGCCCCCAACCGCACGTCCCGTGCGATTACTTGACCGCTCCCGCCATCACGCCCGAGACGAACTGCCGCTGGAAGGCGAAGAACACGGCCAGCGGGATCACCATGGAGATGAACGCCCCGGGTGCGAGGACGTCGATGTTGTTGCCGAACTGGCGTACCTGCGTCTGGAGGGCGACCGTGATCGGCTGCGTACCGGACTTGGTGAACACCAGCGCGACCAGCATGTCGTTCCACACCCACAGGAACTGGAAGATGCCCAGGCTCGCGATCGCGGGCCCGCCCAGCGGCATCACCACGCGGGCGAACAGCCGCAGTTCGCCGGCGCCGTCGAGGCGGGCCGCCTCCAGCAGTTCGCGGGGGATCTCCGCGAAGAAGTTCCGCAGCAGGAACACCGCGAACGGCAGGCCGTAGCCCGTGTGGAACAGGATCACCCCGAAGATCGTGCCGAACAGGCCGATGTTGCCGAACAGTTCGGCGATCGGGATGAGCGCGACCTGCACCGGCACGACCAGCAGGCCGACCACGGCCAGGAACCACCAGTCACGGCCGGGGAACTCCATCCAGGCGAAGGCGTAGCCCGCCAGCGAGCCGACCAGGACCACCAGGACCGTCGCCGGCACGGTGATCAGGACCGTGTTCACCAGGGAGTCGGTGATGTCGCCGTTCTCCAGCAGTTTTTGATAACTGCCGAAGGTGAGCTGCGCGGGCTTGCTGAAGACCGTCCACCAGCCGCTCGCGCTCATGTCCTCCGGAGCGCGCAGCGACGACAGCAGCAGGCCGATCGTCGGGACCAGCCAGAACAGGCCCACCACGATCAGGAAGACCCTCAGCGCACCACCGCTCACGGCCTCTGCCAGCCGCGACCCCAGGGACGGCTTCGCCTTCACGGCCTCGGGAACGGGCGCCGCCTTCGTCGGACTCCCGGTCTGCGCCGTCATCGCCGCACCTCCCGCCGCAGCCCGCGCATGTTGCTGTGTTCATCCGGGGGACGACCCCCGGACCCCCGGCGGACAGCCGGACGCGCCGTCATCGCCGCACCTCCCGCCGCAGCCTGCGCATGTTGAACAGCATCACCGGGATGACCAGCAGCAGGAGGAACACCGCGATGGCGCTGGCGATGCCGGGTTGTCCCTCCGAGAAGCCCTTGCGGTACAGCTCCAGGGCCAGGACGTTGGCGTCGTCCTGGGAGGAGCCCGGGGCGATGATGAAGACCAGGTCGAAGATCTTCAGCACGTTGATCATCAGAGTGACCGCGACGACCGCGAGCACGGGTGCCAGCAGCGGCACGGTGACCCGGCGGAACACCTGCCACTCGTTGGCGCCGTCGACCCGGGCCGCCTCCAGCAGTTCCCTGGGCACACCCGCGAGCCCGGCGGCGATCAGCACCATCGCGAACCCGGCCCACATCCACACGTAGGCCCCGATGATGGCCGGAGTGACCAGCGACGGGCCCAGCCAGTCCACGCCGTTGTACGGCGCCTTGAAGTTGCTCGCCGGGAGCCGGAGCCGAGCGCCGTCCGCCTGCGCGGGCAGCGTGAACGTGCCGTCGTCGGCTGCCTTCGCCGACGCGACCACCTTGCCGTCCTTGACCGCCTCGATCCGCATCCCGGCATAGCCGAACTCCGACGGGTCGATCGCGCCGAGCTTCCCGACGCCCTTGCCGCGTGTGAAGTCCTGCCAGGCGGTGCCGGTGATCCTCCCCGGCTGTGGCTCGGCCCGCACGGCCTGTTTCGCGCTCTTCGGCATCTGGTCGGGGGCGACGCCGACGAGGGGGAGGGCCACCGACTCGCCGGTGCGGACCGTGGCCGAGGTGATGAAGCCGCCCTGGTCCGGCTTCAGCGGCGAGTCGCGGCCCGGGTGGGCCTTCGGGAACGCCGAGGACTGCGCGAAGGTGTCGTGCACCCCGACCCACACCGCGTTGGCGACGCCCCGGTCCGGGTCCTGGTCGTACACCAGTCGGAAGATGATCCCGGCCGCCAGCATGGAGATCGCCATCGGCATGAAGACGACCAGCTTGAACGCCGTTCCCCAGCGCACCCGTTCGGTCAGCACCGCGAAGACCAGGCCGAGCGCGGTGGCGACGGTCGGCGCGAACACCACCCAGATGATGTTGTTCTTCAGCGCGGTGCGGATGCCGTCGTCGGTGAACAGGGCCTTGTAGTTGTCGAACCCGGCGAAGCCGTCGCCGGAGGCGTTGTAGAAGCTGCGGACGACCGAGTACCCGATGGGGTAGACCACGAGCGCGCCGAGCAGCACCAGGGCGGGCAGCAGGAACAGGGCCGCCACGGTCCTGCGGGTGCCGGTCACGCTCTTGCGACGACGGGGCGCGGCGGGGCCCGCTGAGGCTCCCGCCGCCGTGGCCGGCGTCATCGCCGGATCAGCTCCCGCCGCCGTACGCCGCCGCCGCGTCCTTCTCCAGCCTCGCCTGGGTGCCCGCGACGTCCGAGGGGTTCTTCAGGAAGTCCTGGAGTTCCTTCCACTCGCCCTTGCCGGGCGTGCCGCCGAAGGCCTGCGGGGCCTGGTCGGACATGTCGAAGCGGAAGTCGTCGCCCGAGTCGATCAGCGCCTTCGCGATCTTCTGCTGGACCTCGTTCGGATACGCGGAGTCCGGCACGTTCTTGTTGGGTGACAGGTAGCCGCCGAGCTTCGCCTGGATCGTCGCCGCGTCCGCCGAGGCCAGGAAGGTGACCAGGGCCTGGGCCGCCTTGGAGTCCTTGAAGATCACGGCCGCGTCGCCGCCGGAGACCACCGGCGAGGTGGAGCCCACGGCCGGGAACGGGAACACCTTCGCGTCCGTGCCCACCACGGCCTTGGTCTCGCCGATGTTGACCTGGGCGAAGTCGCCCTCGTAGACCATGCCGGCCTTCGGCTGGTCGCCGCCGGTGAACGTCTGGGTCACCGAGGCCGGGAACTCGGTCTGCAGCGCGCCGTTCGGGCCGCCCGCGATGTAGTCCTTCTTGGACCAGATCTGGGCGAGCGTGGTGAGCGCGTCCTTGACGGACGGGTCCGTCCACTTGATCTTGTGCTGGGCGAGCTGGTCGTACTTCTCCGGGCCCGCCTGGGAGAGGTAGACGTTCTCGAACCAGTCGGTGAGGGTCCAGCCGTCGGCGCCGCCCACGGAGAACGGGGTGACCCCGGAGTCGTAGACCTGCTGCGCGGTGCTCAGCAGGTCCTTCCAGGTCTTGGGCTCGCTCGCGCCCGCGTTCTCGAAGACCTTGGCGTTGTACCAGATCAGCGACTTGTTGGCGGCCTTGTAGTAGGCGCCGTACTGCGCGCCGTCGACCTTGCCGATGTCCTGCCAGCCCTGCGAGTAGTTCTTGGCGAGCTGCGCCTGGGCCTCCGGGCCCAACGGCTTTGCCCACTTCTTGTCCACGGCCTGCTTGATGGCGCCGGGCTGCGGGAGCAGCGCCACGTCCGGCGGCTGGCCGCCTGCGATCTTGGAGCCGAGGAAGTTGATGATCGGGTCCTGGGCGGGGACGAAGGTGACCTTGGCGCCGGTGCGTTTCTCGAACTCGGCGAGGACCTGCTTGAAGTTCTTCTGCTCGCCGCCGGTCCAGACGGCGGCGACCTCCAGCGTCGCGCCGTCCAGCTTGGGGAGGGTGACGACGCCGCCGGGCTTCGTGCCCCTGCTCTGGTCGTCGCCGCTCTTCTTGTCGTCGCTTCCGCCGCACGCGGTGAGGGAGAGGGCCAGTGCTCCCGCGGCGACGGCCGCCGCGGTCCTGGCTGCCCTGTGGCTGAGGATGGTGCTGCTCGTGCTGCGCATGACTGCCCCGTTCTCCGTTCCTCGTCGAACGTCCGAACGCTGTCCCGTGGGCTCTGGTGTACGCCGGGGTCCGGGAGTCGGCAAGAGCGCCCACAGTGTCAACCGGGCGATCGTGACCACGTCGTGACTCCGAGTCAGGTCTCGATCACGGTGGCGGGGGTTGCTTGCGGCAACGGCGGCGGAGGCTGATTACAGCAACGAGGGAACGTGGGCCGCCGACACCTCCCGTGCCGCGCGCTCCAACGCGCTTGCCAGCAAGGCCAGGTCCGTCGGCCCGTTGCCCAACTCCCGTACCGAGCGCCGGGTGGGCGGGTCGCCCATGCGGTGCCACTCCAGGGGGACGACCGTGGGGCGCTGGGTCGCGGTGCGCGGGATACGGCCGGTGACGCGACCGCCCTGGAACGCCGTCACCCGGCCGTCCGTGCAGGCCAGCCGGCCGCGTCCGGGCACCGGCTCGTCCGGTCCCGGGGCCGGTGCGTCCAGCGTGACCCGCAGCGCGGCCCGGCGCGCCGGTTCGGTCTGCGCCGTACGGCCGCCGGGCGTGGTGGCCGCCACCAGGTGGACGCCGAGCCGCTCGCCCTCCCGGGCCACCGCCTCCAGCGCGCGGATCACCGACCCGGCCGAGGGCCGGCCGGGCGAACCGAGCGAGGGCGAGACCAGGGCGTCCAGGTCGTCGACGACCACCACCAGGCGGGGCAGCGGCGGCGCGGCCTCCGCCTGCCTGCGGGCGGCGGCGGGCCGCAGCCGCATCGTCGAACTGGGCGGGCTGTCGAGATCCCCCGCGTCACCGGCGTTGCCGGCGGCGCCCGCTCCGGTGTGCCCCGGGGCGAACGCGCCGTGAGTGGTCGCCGTGCGCTGGGCGGTGCGGGCCGGGTCCGGGCCGGGCGTGCCCGCGCCGGGCGTCCTTGCGCCGGTCGGGGCCGTGTGGGCCGCGCCCGCGCCGTTCGAGGCCGCGTAGGTCGGGGTCGGGCCGGGCGTGCCGTGCGGTTGCGGTGTGCGTTGGGAGACGATGCGGCCGGAGACCTCGCGTCCGGTGTGCCACTCGGTGAAGTCCGTCAGCCCCACCAGTTCGGCCCGGCGTTTCAGCTCGGCGCTCAGCGACTGGGCGAACTCCCGCATGCGGACGGGGTCGTTGGCGGTGAGGTGGGTGGTCACGTGCGGCACGTCCGTGCAGACCCGCAGGCCGTCGCCGTGCCCGCCGCCCGCGCCGGTGCCGTCCCGGCCGTCCACCAGCACGATGCCGAGGCGGTCGGGCCGCTCGGCGGCGGCGAGTGAGGCGACGACGGATCGCAGCAGTTCCGTACGGCCGCTGCCCGCAGGTCCCTCGATCAGCAGATGCGGTCCCTCGGCCACGAGGTCGGCGCAGACCGGTCCGCGCGGACCGGCGCCCAGTACCGCCCAGGCGCGCCCGCCCAGGGCCGTCGTGTCGTCGGCCGCGTCCGCCCAGCGGGCCTGGAGCGAGGCCGGGGTGGCCCGGGCCAGCCCCAGTTCGTCCAGCAACCGCGCCGACAGGGGCAGCGGCGCCGACACCCGGGCCGGCCGGGCCGCTCCGGGCCCGTCCGTCCGCAAGGGCGCCAGGGCCCGCGCGAACCGCTCGGCCCAGGCGAGGGACACCGCGTCGACGACGGCGACGGTGCCGGGGGGTATGGGGGTGCGGTGCGGAGCCCGTGCCGCCGGGGTTCCGGCGGGCGCCTCGGCGTGCGGTGCGCGGAGGGGGGCGTCCGGGTGCCGCCGGATCCGCTCGGGTCCGCCGTCCGGATGGGCCGTGGCCGGGTGTCCCGCGACGCGCATCAGCCGCAGCGCCGTCGCCACGTCGCCGCTGAGCAGGGCGACGGCTCCGCACTCCCCGAACGCCGGCGACACCGCGCACGCCGCCCCGTAGGTGTCCGTCACCGGGGACGAGGGCGAGGCGGGCGTCGTCTCGGCGAGGCACATCAGGTGTATCCCGGCCCGGGGACCCTCGTGCGCCAGGCGTGCCACCGCCTCGCGCGCCCCCGCGCCGCCCAGGTCGCCGTCCACGACCACCACCGTGTACGGCCCCGCGAAGCCCTGCTCGTCCGCCGGATCGTCTTCCCGCGCCCAGGAGGGCCGCCCGGCGCCTGCGCGCGCGTCCTGCGCCCCGTGGTCGCCGGCCGTGGGGTCCGTCCCGGAAGCAGGGTCGCCGCTCGGTTGGTTCGCGGTGTGGTCCTGGACGCGCCGGAGGAGTTCGTCCGTGCGGGCCGCGGCCTGCTCCCGGTCGTAGGCGAGCAGGAGACGGCAGTCCTGGCCGTGGGCCGGGCGGACGTGCGGCAGCCAGCCGAGCCAGGACCACTCGGCGGTCCGCTCCTCCACCGGGCGGGCGGAGTCGGCGCTGAGCAGCACGATCTCCAACGTGTCCGGGGAGTGCGCCGCGGCGAGCTGGGCGAGCACCGCGCGGGCCAGTCCCGACAGGCGGGCGCGCGGTCCCGCCAGGCCCAGCCCTCCCACCTCGCGCAGATCGGCGGTGACCGGGACCGCGGGCAGCAGCCCCGAGCCGTCGGGGGCCTGCCGGTCGGCCGTGCCGAGCCGTACGGTGAGCGCCTCCGAGTGCCCCGGCCCGCGTTCCCACAGCCGCGGTCCCGGGCCCAGGGCCGCGAGGAGCAGTGCCGCCGGGTCCGGCCAGGTCTCCGGCTGCTGCGGCGCCCTGTACCACGCGGGCGCGTCCTGCGCGCGCACGCCCGCCGCCGTGCCGTCGTACGTCCCGTGCCGGTCGGCCGCCTGCTCGCCGCGTCCGCCGGCCAGCCGCCGCGCCCACGCCCCGAGCCCGCCGCGCCGGCGCAGGACCTGCGGCACACCGGTGCCGCCGTCGGCCGTGATGGCGAACGGCACGGGCGGCTGCGCCTGCGCGCTGTGAGCGCCTTCGCCGCTCTCGATCCGGGGTGCGCCGGCCTGCGGGGGGACCGCGGGGGGCTCGACGGTTCCCGGCGGGTGTGGTGCGAATGTTCCCCGGTGGGTCACGGTCGGGCCGGTGGCATCGCCGTACGCGCGCGTGGCCGCCCCGTGCGCACCGCTGACGTCGCCGTCGCCCACGCCGTCCCGTACGCGCTCGTGTGCGGTGGTGGCGTCCGGTGCGGGCGCGCCCTCGGAGGGGAGCCGCACATGGCCCTCCCCGTCGGGCGTCGTCCGTACGCGGGCGTCCGGTCCCGCGGCCGGTGTCAGGCGCAGGGCCGACTCGCCGATGCGCAGCAGCGCCCCCGGGGCGAAACGGACCGGGCGGGACCCGACGGGCCTGCCGCCCAGCACCGTGCCGTTGGTGGAGCCCAGGTCGGCGACCGAGACGCCGCCGTCGGGAGCCACCGTCACCGCGCAGTGCACGCGCGAGACGTCGGGGTCGTCCAGCGGCACGTCGGCGTCGGCGGAACGGCCCACCGTGATCTGCCCGCCGTGCAGCAGGTGCACCCCGCCCGCGTCCGGCCCCGCGACCACGTGCAGCTGGGTCGGGGCGTCGTCGAGCTCGGGGTGCGGCTCGGGGTCGGCGGGGGCGCCCAGGGACAGCACCGCGCCGTCGAGCAGCGGGGGCTCGCCGAGCGTGCAGCGCTGGGCGTCCAGCCGCTCCGCGCCCGCGTACAGCACCACGGGGCCCGCGCCCGGCTCCCGGCCGCCGGACGCGCCCCGCTCCCGGCCGCCCCGCTCGGACGCCGACGCCCCCTCGCCGGAGGCCGCCGCGGCCAGCGCCGCCGCCACGGCGGCCAGGGCGGTGCCGGCGGGCGCCGTGACCAGCACGTCGCAGCTCGCGGCGCGGCTTCGGGCCGGTGGGTGGCCGCCCCGCTCCTGCGAGGCCGAGACCGTGGGGGAGGGCGGGCCCAGCGGATCTACGACGGTCAGCCGGATCTGCATCGCCGTCAGCGGTCCCTTCTGCGCGGGCGCCCGCGACCGGCGTGGGGCGAAACCGCCCCGCGGTCCCCCACCGCGGACTTTCCCCCACCACCGCACGAGCACGTCGGCCAGTTCTGGAGGCATCCTCGCACCTACCACTGACACCGCGCCCGCCGCCCACCGGCAAGTGATCTTGATTGGTCGGCTCTGCCCGCAAAAGTTCCCGGCCTATGCCCGGCGAATGTCCGCTCGATGCCTGCTTGGGATCGGTCATGTCCGTACCGGGCAACCAACCGACCCGAGCCGAGCGTCTTTCCATCGAACATGTACGGGGCCCCGTGCGTACGTCGCCGTGGAAGGAGCCGGTGCGGCGCGGGCGGCGGCACGGGCGCGGCAGCTCGACCGCCCGGTACCGCGGAGGGCGGCACTAAAGTGGGTCGGAACACCCGCGCGGCGGGTCGCAGCACCCGCGGGACGCCCCAGAAGCGCGGGTTCAGGCAAGCAAGCAACAGGGAGCGCATGACGTGCGGCCGGTAGGCAGCAAGTACCTCCTGGAGGAGCCGCTCGGACGCGGTGCCACCGGGACCGTCTGGCGAGCCCGCCAGAGGGAGGCGGCGGGCGCGGAGGCAGCCGTGCCCGGGCAGCCCGGTGAGACCGTCGCCATCAAGGTCCTCAAGGAGGAGCTGGCGAACGACTCCGACATCGTGATGCGGTTCCTGCGGGAGCGGTCCGTCCTGCTCCGGCTGACCCACCCGAACATCGTGCGGGTGCGCGACCTGGTGGTCGAGGGTGATCTGCTGGCGCTGGTCATGGACCTCGTCGACGGCCCCGACCTGCACCGCTACCTGCGCGAGAACGGCCCCTTCACGCCCGTGGGCGCCGCGCTGCTCACCGCCCAGATCGCCGACGCGCTCGCCGCGAGCCACGCCGACGGGGTCGTACACCGCGACCTGAAGCCGGCGAACGTCCTGCTGAGGCAGGACGGCGAGCAGATGCACCCGATGCTGACCGACTTCGGCATCGCCCGTTTGGCCGATTCGCCCGGACTCACCCGCACCCACGAGTTCGTCGGCACGCCCGCGTACGTCGCGCCCGAGTCCGCCGAGGGCCGGCCGCAGAACTCCGCGGTCGACGTCTACGGCGCCGGAATCCTGCTGTACGAGCTGGTCACCGGCCGTCCGCCGTTCTCCGGCGGATCGGCGCTGGAGGTCCTGCACCAGCACCTGAGTGCCGAACCACGCCGCCCGTCCACCATTCCCGACCCGCTGTGGACGGTCATCGAACGCTGCCTGCGCAAGAACCCCGACGAACGGCCCAGCGCCGAGAACCTCGCCCAGGGGCTGCGCGTCGTCGCCGACGGCGTGGGCGTGCATGCAGGCGCCGCGCAGATCGCCGCCGCGGAGGCCGTGGGGGCGCTGCTGGCGCCCGACCCGGCGCCCGCGAGCGTGCCCGCTCCCGACGTGGTCGGCGCCGCCGACCCCACGCAGGTGCTGCCGCAGGGCGCGGCCTCGTACGACCCGAACGCGGCGACCAGCTTCCTGCCGCACACGGGTGGCCCGGCCGGCGCGGCCGACCCGACCACCGCGCTGCCCGCTCACGGCGGCGACTCCACGCGCGTGATGCCGCCGATGCCGCAGGGGGCGCCGGGCGACATGAACGGCCCCGGCGGGCCGTACGGGGACCAGCAGCCCGATCAGCCGCACCCCTGGCAGAACCAGTTGCGCGCCGCCCGCGACCGCAACGAGCAGACACAGGTCCAGTACCTGGACCCCAGCGAGGACCCGCTGCGCCGCCGCCCCCAGCGGCAGGTCGCCCGGCCCCAGCAGCAGCCGCAGCGTCCCCAGGCGCAGCCCGGTCGCGGCTATCAGCAGCAACAGCCCCAGCGGTACGCGCCCCAGCCCCAGCGGTACGCGCCGCCCGCCCAGCCGGAGCCCCGGCAGCCGGTGCGCGAGCCGAGGCCGCCGCGGCAGCGCAGCGCGAACCCGATGAAGATCCCCGGTCTCGGCTGCCTCAAGGGCTGCCTGGTCACGATCGTCATCCTGGTGGTGGCCGGCTGGCTCATCTGGGAACTGACCCCGTTGCAGCACTGGATCGGGACCGGCAGGGGCTACTGGGACCAACTGGGTTCCTGGGTCGGCACGGTGAGCGACTGGGTCAAGAGCCTGAACGGCAACTAGGACAGGCCCGGGCGCGAGTCTGGGGATTTGTCGACAGCCGGGGGGTGAATTCCGGCTCCGTGGTGAGGGTTGGCTCGCCGGACGCGTAGCTTTGTCGGCAACACGCGTCTGTAGGAGCAGTCTTGGCACGGAAGATCGGCAGCCGGTACACCGCCAACCAGATCCTGGGGCGGGGCAGCGCCGGCACGGTGTGGCTCGGCGAAGGACCCGACGGCCCCGTCGCCGTCAAGCTGCTGCGCGAGGACCTCGCGTCCGACCAGGAACTCGTGGGTCGCTTCGTGCAGGAGCGGACGGCGCTGCTGGGCCTGGAGCATCCGAACGTGGTCTCCGTACGGGACCTGGTGGTCGACGGCAACGACCTGGCCCTCGTCATGGACCTCGTCCGCGGTACGGACCTGCGCACCCGGCTGGAGCGGGAGCGGCGACTGGCGCCCGAGGCGGCCGTGGCGATCGTGGCCGATGTGGCGGACGGGCTTGCCGCGGCGCACGCGGCCGGGGTGGTGCACCGGGACGTCAAGCCGGAGAACGTGCTGCTGGACATGGAGGGGCCGCTCGGCCCCGGCGGCGCGCACCCGGCGCTGCTGACCGACTTCGGTGTGGCCAAACTCATCGACTCGCCCAAGCGGACCCGGGCGACGAAGATCATCGGTACGCCGGACTATCTCGCGCCGGAGATCGTGGAGGGGCTGCCCCCGCGGGCCGCCGTGGACATCTACGCGCTGGCCACGGTCCTGTACGAGCTGCTGGCGGGCTTCACCCCGTTCGGCGGCGGGCATCCGGGCGCGGTGCTGCGCCGGCACGTCACGGAGACGGTGGCGCCGCTGCCGGGCATCCCGGACGAGCTGTGGCGGCTGATCGTGCAGTGCCTGGCCAAGGCGCCGGCGTCGCGGCTGCGGGCCTCGGAGCTGGGCGCCCGGCTCAGGGAGCTCCAGCCGATGCTCGTGGGGATGCCACCGCTGGATGTGGACGAGCCGGAGGCGGAGTCTTCGCAGGAGGCGGGCGAGGAGGCGTCGTCCGACCGGCCGGCGGATCCGGCCGGGGGCGGGGCCGGGGCTGGGGGCAGGTCCGAGGAGCGGGTGCGGCGACGGGGAGCGGTCCCGTTGGTGCCCGGGGCGAAGCCGGACTCCAACCGGGACACGCATACGTCGATGCGGGTGCCGGCGCCGGACGAGCTGGCGGGGGGTGCGCGGGGGACGGCGCGGGTGCCGCGGGCGGCGGGGGCGCCGAGGCCTGGTTCCGCCGCGCGCCACCGGGCCGCGGCGCGGCGGCGGCGGGTGACGCTGGGAGTCGCGGGGGTGGTGGTCGCGGGAGTGCTCGGGGCGGGGGTGTGGTGGGCGTCGTCGGGGGACGGGGCGGATGTGGCGCCGCGGGAGCCTGGGCAGTCGGCGTCTCCGTGACAGCGGTCTCGGTTTTTGGGGCTTCGCCCCGTCTCCGCCCACCGCCCGCCCGTCTCGGTGGGTGAGGGGCTTCGGTCCTGGGGCTCTGTCCCAGACCCCGGGAGGGGGCTTTGCCCCCTGCGCCCCGGTTTCTCCTCCGCGGCCCGCCGCTTCCGGGGCGTACCCGTCCACCATGGCGCGCCACGGCCGGGTGCCCGCCCCCATGGTCCGCCGTTACCGGGCGCAACTCGCCCCACACCGCCCCTCCGGGGCCACCCCTCCCCCTCTCCTCCACCGAGTCGGGTGGGTAGGCACCCGGGGCGCAGCCCCGTCGGGGTCTGGGACGGAGCCCCAGGGCGGGGTAGGTGGCGCATACGCCGGTGCCGTGGTGGGTCCCGAGGGGGCAGGGGTTGTGAGCTGCTGTCGGTCGATAGTGGCTGAGCATGTTCTGGCGTGCATGAGTGAGCGTCGCGGCGACGGTGCGCGGCGTGGAAAGGCGACGGGCGTTCTGGTTTCGAATGCGTGACCTTTGACCGGGGTGGTCGTTGGGTGCGGTAAGGAGTCCTTCGGTGTCGGGCGGGGTGAGGTGTGGGCGGGTTGCGTGAGGTAGCGGCGGCGTTCGTGGTGCCCGGCCCGTCCGGGGTGGCGGTCCGCTCCGGTCTCAAGGGCTTGTCCGGGCAGGACGAGGCGGTGCTACGTCGGGTCGGCACTCTGCTCGGCTCGCTGGCCTCGGGCGATCTGAGGGCGCGCTGCGCGGCGGGCCTGGGCCACGACGGCGAGCAGTGGGCGCGTCGCAAGCAGGCTTTGACCGGCCAGTCGTCCTCCCGCTGGGCGGGCAGCATCACCCGGGCCACGCACGATCAGTGGGCTTTGGCCCGGCGCGGGCAGCTCGCCCACCTTCAGAGTCTCCGGGCGGGCATCGACACGATCAGGCACCGGCTCGCGCAGCCCCTCGGGGCCAAGGGCTCCCGGGGCGCGCCGGGCGGTTACCGCTCCCGGCGGGAGTGGTTCGCCAAGGCCCGGCGCCTGCACGTGCTTGAGGACCGGCTGCGGCAGGTAGGGGCCGACTGGGAGGCCGGACGAGTGCGCGTGGTGCGCGGCGGCAGGAAGCTGCTTCACGCCCGGCACCACCTTCAGGATGCCCAGATGAGCGAGGCCGACTGGCGGCTGCGGTGGCAGGCCCAGCGGTGGTTCCTGCAGGCCGACGGCGAGTCCGGCAAGCGGTACGGCAACGAGACGATCCGCGTCTCACCGGACGGTGAAGTGAGCATCAAGCTCCCGGCGCCGCTGGCCGACCTGGCCAACGCCCCCCACGGCAGGTACGTGCTCGCCTGCCGGGCTGTCTTCCGCCACCGCGGCGAGCAGTGGGCTGACCGCGTCGCCGCGAACCGGGCCGTGGCCTACCGCATCCACTACGACGTAGACCGCAACCGCTGGTACGTGACCGCCTCCTGGCAGACCCCGCAGATGCAGACGGTGCCGCTGGAGGCGGTCCGCGCGGGCGGGCTGGTGGGGGTGGACATGAACGCCGACCACCTGGCCGCCTGGCGCCTGGACGAGCACGGCAACCCCGTCGGCGCGCCCCGCCGCTTCGACTACGCCCTGACCGGCAGCGCGGGCCACCGCGACGCGCAGGTGCGCCACGGGCTGATCCGTCTGCTGCACTGGGCCGCCCGTCACGGCCTGGCCCTCGCGATCGAGGACCTGGACTTCTCAGCGGAGACGACCCGGGAGAAGCACGGGCGCCGCAAGCGTTTCCGCACGCTCATCTCCGGCCTGCCCACCGCCAGACTGCGGGCCAGACTGGTTTCGATGGCCGCCGAGCTGGGCGTCGCTGTCGTCGCCGTCGACCCGGCCTACACCAGCCGCTGGGGCGCCCAGCACTGGCAAAAACCCCTCACCAGCAAGAACAGGAAGGCCACGCGGCACGACGCTGCCGCCGTGGCGATCGGACGACGCGCCCTGGGATACCCGATCCGGCGACGGACGGCACCGTCCTCGCAGCACCGGAGTGATGCTGCGGGGCATCGGACCGTGCAGGCCCGACCGGGCAGCCCGGGGTGCGAGGGACCCCGCCCCCGCGTTCCCGGACCGCGGACACGATCCGTGCCGCCCGGATGCGGAGCGAAAGCGGGCGACCAGTGTGCCCACAACCGTTCGGGGCACACGGCTGAGCACGAGTCCTGGCACCGGGACTCACTCCCGCTCAGCCCCTAGGAACGGTGTGCGGCGTTTGTCGGTTGGCGGAGCCGTTACGCTGGATGCGTGGCAGTCGTCGATGTATCCGAAGAGCTGAAGTCCCTCTCCTCGACCATGGAGTCGATCGAGGCCGTTCTGGACCTCGACAAGTTGAGGGCAGACATCGCCGTGCTCGAGGAGCAGGCGGCCGCGCCCTCCCTGTGGGACAACCCCGACGAGGCGCAGAAGATCACCAGCCGGCTCTCCCACCTCCAGGCGGAGGTCAGGAAGGCGGAGGCCCTGCGCGGCAGGATCGACGATCTCGGTGTGCTCTTCGAGCTCGCCGAGGCCGAGGACGACCCGGACACCCGCGACGAGGCCGAGGCCGAGCTCGTCGAGGTCAAGAAGGCGCTGGACGAGATGGAGGTCCGGACGCTGCTCTCCGGTGAGTACGACTCCCGCGAGGCGCTCGTGAACATCCGGGCCGAGGCCGGCGGCGTCGACGCCGCCGACTTCGCCGAGCGGCTTCAGCGCATGTACCTGCGCTGGGCCGAGCAGCATGGCTACAAGACCGAGATCTACGAGACGTCGTACGCAGAAGAGGCCGGCATCAAGTCGACCACCTTCGCCGTGCAGACGCCCTACGCCTACGGCACCCTCTCCGTCGAGCAGGGCACCCACCGCCTGGTGCGCATCTCGCCCTTCGACAACCAGGGGCGCCGGCAGACCTCCTTCGCCGGTGTCGAGATCCTGCCCGTCGTCGAGCAGACCGACCACATCGACATCGACGAGTCCGAGCTGCGCGTCGACGTCTACCGCTCCTCCGGCCCCGGCGGCCAGGGTGTGAACACGACGGACTCCGCGGTCCGCCTCACGCACATCCCGACCGGCATCGTGGTCTCCTGCCAGAACGAGCGCTCGCAGATCCAGAACAAGGCCACGGCCATGAACGTCCTCCAGGCGAAGCTGCTCGAGCGCCGCCGCCAGGAGGAGCAGGCCAAGATGGACGCCCTCAAGGGCGACGGCGGCAACTCCTGGGGCAACCAGATGCGCTCCTACGTCCTGCACCCGTACCAGATGGTCAAGGACCTGCGCACCGAGCACGAGGTCGGCAACCCCGAGGCCGTGTTCAACGGCGAGATCGACGGGTTCCTCGAGGCCGGTATTCGCTGGCGCAAGCAGCAGGACCAGGGCAAGTAGCCGCCTGGGAATTCAGAAATCGACCCTTTGTCGACAAGGCAACTGCCGCTGTACTGGCGGCAGTTGCCTTTTCTGTTGGCCGATGTCCGGGTTTTACGTCACGCTCACAGAGTCCAACCACGTGCAAACAACGCACAGTTGGACATCGCGCCCGCAACGACCTTGACGGTCCCCCGAAAAGCGGGAAAGGTAAAACGTGGCATGCGCATTTCTGGGGCGCATGTGAACCGGGGGGATCTGCACTGCGCCAACTACCCCCGTTGATCACTGCCCCGCGCGCCGCTCGAAGACGATTCAGCTACTGGGGGTAGCAACCATATGACGAAGAAGACGCGGGTCCGTGTCGCGCGCATCGCGGCCGGTGCCGTGATCGCTGCCGGCGCCTCGCTGACCGCCGCGGGCGCGGCCTCGGCCCTCGACCTCGGTGTCAGCGCCGGCGTCGGCGGCACCGGCATCAAGGCCAACGTGTCCCTGACGGGCGAGGGTGGCCCGAGCGACGAAGACCCGGGCAACCCTTGCGACATCGTCGTCGACCCGTCGTGTGAGACCGGCGGTAACGAGAACGGTGGCGGTTCCGGCGAGAACGGTGGCGGCAACGGCGAGAACGGTGGCGGTTCCGGCGAGAACGGTGGCGGCAACGGCGACGGCGGCTCCGGTAACAACGGTGGCGGCAACGGCGACGGCGGCTCCGGTAACAACGGTGGCGGCAACGGCGACGGCGGCTCCGGTAACAACGGCGGCGGTAACAACGGCGGCGGCTCCGGTAACAACGGTGGCGGCAACGGCGACGGCGGTTCCGGCAACAACGGTGGCGGCAACAACGGCGGCGGCTCCGGTAACAACGGTGGCGGCAACGGCGGCACCACCCCCAACGGCGGCGGCAATAACACCGTCCCGCAGGAGCAGGGCTCCTCGGCCCTGACCGAGACCGGCTCGGACAGCAACCCGTCCGCGCAGGGCAACGGCCAGGAGCTCGCCGAGACCGGTGCCGCGGAGACCACGTTCCTGCTGGTCGGCGCGGCCACGATGATTGCCGGCGGTATCGGCTTCCGGTTCCTGCCGCGCCTCATGGAGGGCCGCGGCGGCGCCGCTGCCTGAGCGTGGCGACCGGCGTACGCACCGTATGTGGCATCCGGTACGGGGCGTACGTGTGAGTGAATGACCAGGGGCCCGGAGCGGCAAGCTCCGGGCCCCTGCACGTCGTCTTCGGTGTGCGTCCTACACGGTCTGGTGGGCCAGCAGCGCCACCGCGGCGATCAGCACCACCAGCAGCGCGATCAGCGCCGTCGGGTTCAGCCCGGCGAAGAAGTTCTCCTGTTGCAGCCGCTCGCGGTTCGCACGGCACACGGGGCACCGGCCCTCGCTCACGGGCGCCGCGCAGTTCGCGCACACCAGCCGGTCGTACGTCATGCGCTCGCCCTCCTTGCACCGGTTCCACTCTGTCAACGCCCACGCGCGCGCGAACGTTCCCTCCCCACCATGCCAGGTTCGCCGGGACGGCGCGCGGGTCGCTCCACAAGCACGGGCCTTGTACCAACTCCGCGAGAATATGCCCCGTACAAAAACACACAACCCTCACGTAACCCTGACCGGCGACTGCGCGCCCGTACTCGGTTCGCGTATGGTCACGCTCATCTACCCCCGGCGACACGTGGTGCATCCGTGATCCGATTCGACAATGTCTCCAAGGTCTACCCCAAGCAGACCCACCCCGCCCTCAGGGATGTCTCCCTGGAAGTGGAGAAGGGCGAGTTCGTGTTCCTCGTGGGGTCCTCCGGCTCCGGAAAGTCCACCTTCCTGCGGCTGATCCTCCGCGAGGAGCGGTGCAGCCACGGCCAGGTGCACGTCCTCGGCAAGGACCTCGCGCGCGTCTCCAACTGGAAGGTCCCGCAGATCCGCCGCCAGCTGGGCACGGTCTTCCAGGACTTCCGCCTCCTGCCCAACAAGACGGTCGCCGAGAACGTCGCCTTCGCTCAGGAGGTCATAGGCAAGTCCAAGGGCGAGATCCGCAAGTCCGTGCCGCAGGTGCTCGACCTCGTCGGGCTCGGCGGCAAGGAGGACCGCAGGCCCGGCGAGCTGTCCGGTGGTGAGCAGCAGCGCGTCGCCATCGCGCGCGCCTTCGTCAACCGGCCCAAGCTGCTCATCTGTGACGAGCCCACCGGCAACCTCGACCCGCAGACCTCCGTCGGCATCATGAAGCTGCTCGACCGCATCAACCGGACGGGCACCACCGTGGTGATGGCGACCCACGACCAGAACATCGTGGACCAGATGCGCAAGCGCGTCATCGAGCTGGAGAAGGGCCGTCTCGTCCGAGACCAGGCGCGCGGCGTCTACGGCTACCAGCACTGACCAGTCCACGACGGAAAGGCTTGACCAGACGTCATGCGCGCCCAGTTCGTCCTGTCGGAGATCGGTGTCGGTCTTCGTCGCAATCTGACGATGACCTTCGCCGTCGTCGTCTCCGTCGCCTTGTCGCTCGCCCTGTTCGGCGGGTCGCTCCTGATGAGCGACCAGGTCAACAACATGAAGGGCTACTGGTACGACAAGGTCAACGTCTCGATCTACCTCTGCAACAAGAGCAACGCCCAGGGTGATCCCAACTGCGCCAAGGGTGCGGTCACCGAGGACCAGAAGAAGACGATCCTCTCCGACCTGAACAAGATGTCGGTGGTGCAGAAGGTCACCTACGAGTCGCAGGACGAGGCGTACAAGCACTACAAGGAGCAGTTCGGCGACACCCCGCTGGCCAGCACCATCACGCCGGACCAGATGCAGGAGTCGTACCGGATCAAGCTGAAGAACCCGGAGCAGTACAGGGTCATCGCGAGCGCCTTCAACGGGCGTGACGGGGTGCAGTCAGTGCAGGACCAGAAGGGCATCCTGGACAACCTCTTCGGGCTGCTGAACGGCATGAACTGGGCTGCCCGCGCGGTGATGGCGCTGATGCTGGTCGTCGCGCTGATGCTGATCGTCAACACCGTGCGCGTCTCGGCGTTCAGTCGCAGGCGTGAGACCGGGATCATGCGCCTGGTGGGCGCCTCCGGCTTCTACATCCAGGCGCCGTTCATCATGGAGGCGGCGGTCGCCGGGCTGATCGGCGGCGGGGTCGCCTGCGGATTCCTGGTGACCGCGCGGTACTTCATCATCGACCACGGTCTCGCCCTGTCGGAGAAGCTGAATCTGATCAACTTCATCGGCTGGAACGCGGTGCTGACGAAGCTGCCGCTCATCCTCGCGACGAGTGTCCTGATGCCGGCGTTGGCCGCGTTCTTCGCGCTGCGCAAGTACCTGAAGGTGTGACGCACGCCAAAGAGGCCGTACGGTCGAGCAACCGTACGGCCTCTGGGCGTTGTCCTAGACTCACCGCCATGTCGGGCCGTGACCTGTTCCGCCAGCCCCGCCGCGGCCGCGCCGGGGCCGCCCTGACATTGGTCTTCGCGAGCGTGCTGGTGGCGGGCGCTGCGACGGGTTCCCTGCCCGGCCACGACGACCGCAAGTCCGAGGCGCGCGAGGCCGGTTCGGCCGTGCCCGTGGGCCGGCCCGAGGAAGTGACCCGGGCGGCGGCCGAGGCCATGGCCGTCGGCGAGTCCCCCGTGCAGGCCGCCGCACGTGCCGTCAGCCGCAGTGGCGACCGCTGGGGCGCCGTCTACTCCCGGGGCGAGTACGAGGAGTTCCAGGAGGCCCTGGACGGCCAGTACACCGGCGTCGGACTGTCGACGCGGCGCGGGCGGGACGGCCGGGTCGAGGTGGCGAAGGTCCGGGCGGGCTCGCCCGCGGCGGCCGCCGGTATCCGCCGGGGCGACCGGTTGCGCAGCGTCGACGGCGAGCCGACCGACGGGCTTCCGGTGACCGACGTGGTCGCGCTGCTGCGCGGAGACGCCGACGATGCGCCCGCCGGCACCGCCGTCACCCTCGGCCTGCAACGCGGCAAGCGCGCGTGGACCGAGACGCTGCGCCGGGCCCGCCTGTCGACGGACCCGGTCACGGTACGGCGGCCGACGGGCGGCGTGACCATCATCAAGATCGCCGCGTTCACGAAGGGCGTGGGCGACAAGGTCCGCACCGCCGTACGCCGCTCCCCGGCCGTCGGCGGGATCGTCCTCGACCTGCGCGGCAACTCCGGCGGCCTGGTCACCGAGGCCGTCACCACCGCCTCCGCCTTCCTCGACGGTGGCCTGGTCGCCACCTACGACGTCGACGGCGACCAGCGCGCCCTGCACGCCGGCTCCGGCGGGGACACCATCCGGCCCCTGGTCGTACTCGTCGACGGCGGCACGATGAGCGCGGCCGAACTGCTCACCGGCGCCCTCCAGGACCGCGGCCGCGCGGTCGTCGTGGGCTCGCGGACCTTCGGCAAGGGCTCGGTGCAGATGCCGAGCCGGCTGCCCGACGGCTCGGTCGCCGAGCTCACGGTCGGGCACTACCGCACCCCCGGCGGGCACGCCGTGGACGGCCACGGCATCGCCCCGGACCTGGACGCCGGGCAGGAAGCGCTGCGACGCGCGCAGACGGTTCTGACGGGCCTGGGCGAGGCGTCCTAGTCCGGGCGGGCACGCCTTTTAATACGCTTCCCGCACACCCCCTCCGTAGTGCGAAAATGGGGGGCACTATGGCTAAGGAAAAAGGGCGCAAGCTGATCGCGCAGAACAAGAAGGCGCGGCACGACTACCTCATCATCGACACCTACGAGGCCGGTCTGGTGCTGATGGGGACCGAGGTGAAGTCGCTGCGTCAGGGGCGGGCGTCGCTGGTCGACGGGTTTGTGCAGCTCGACGGGCACGAGGCGTGGCTGCACAACGTGCACGTGCCCGAGTACAGCCAGGGCACCTGGACCAACCACAGCGCCCGCCGCAAGCGGAAGCTGCTGCTGCACCGGGAGGAGATCGACAAGCTGGAGTCGAAGTCCCAGGAGACGGGTCACACGATCATCCCCTTGGCGCTGTACTTCAAGGACGGCCGGGCCAAGGTCGAGATCGCGCTGGCGAAGGGCAAGAAGGAGTACGACAAGCGGCAGACACTCCGCGAGAAGCAGGACCGCCGTGAGACGGACCGCGCGGTGTCGGCGGCGCGGCGCAAGCAGCGGGCGTAGCGGCAGGTCCGGGACGCGGGGAATACGCTGGCACGGACCTGCGTCGGTCACGTACGATGACATCAGCACCGCGAAGCCGGTGCGGATCCCCTCTGCGGAGGGGCTTTGAAAAATCAACATGGGGATGATCGGTTTCGACAGCGGTTGTCGAGGCAGGGGAAGCGTGTCGAGGAAGCGGCCATGATCTCGTAAACCACAGGCCGAAAAAAATAATCGCCAACACCAAGCGCGATTCCTCCCAGCAGGCCTTCGCCCTCGCTGCCTGATCTCAGGTAGCAGAGCGAGCCTCCTACTAAAGGGAGTGTCAGCCCGGGGCTGTTCCCGACCCGGATCCTGGCATCAGCTAGGGGACTAAACCTTGATCCCGGTCACGGGGTGAAGAGGGAAACCAAACAGTGACTGAGCCCGTCGGAGACTTGTCCGCGTGATCTTCGGGGCTGAGAAAAGCGAAGCGGACTGCACACGGAGAAGCCCTGGTTCCGCACCGTTGGACGCGGGTTCGATTCCCGCCATCTCCACGATCGGGAGGCTCCCGAGCCTCCTTCACCCATGTGGGCAAGGCCCCGTCGCTTTCGAGCGGCGGGGCCTTTGCCTTGCGCGCAGCGTCACTCCAGAGGCAGGACGGCTGTCACGGAGAACTCTCGGGCCTCCGGACCGGCGTGCAGGGTTCCGCCGAGTGCGGCGACTCGGCCTCTGAGGCCGGGGAGGCCTGTGCCGCGGCCGGGCGCCGGGGTGGCGCGCGGGGGCGATCCGGCGGGGACGCCGTCGTTGCGGACGGTCAGGCGGACGTTGTCCGGGCCGGCGCGGAGTTCGATCTCGCAGAACGCCCCGCGCTCGCCGCCTGTCGCGGGGTGCCTTCTTACAGGTAGGTCACCTGGTGGACGTAGAGGCATTCGTGCCGGGGGACGATCAGGTAGAGGAAGAATCCGCCGGGTACGTGGGCGATGTCGCCCCTCGGCCCCAAGCCCTGGTATGCCGTGCCGTCCAGGTAGAACGCCGCAGCGGCGTCGACCAAGTCGTCGGCCTTCTTCTCGACCTCTGCCACGAAGGCGGGCGGGGCGCCACCGGCGACGTGTGCCTCGTCCGGGTCGTACTCCCATCTCCAGGTCACGCCGACACCGCCCGCCGGGCCTCGGCCTCGACCGCGTGGAGTTCGTTCATCGCGGTACGGAATGCCGGGGCGTTCCTGTCGCCGCTCTCGTTGATCGCCGCGAGGGCGGCATGGTGGCGGGCGTGGAGTTCGGGCCGGCGCTCGATCTCGACCTGGACCTGCCAGTGCGTGAGCCAGTGCTGCAAGTGACCGATCTTGCCGTCCTGGATGGCCGTGGCCAGAGCCTGTTCCTTGTGCTGTTCCATCTCGCCCAGCCGGTGCGGAGCGACGCGGGCCAGGGCGACGCGGACGGCTTCAGGGGTTCGTTCGGGGCGTGGGACGAGCTCGTGCCCCTGTTCGGGTTGCGTGGTCACGCCGGGCTCCTTCAGGTGGGCTTCCGGTGCCCACGGTACTGGCAGCGCTGACATCACATCTCTGCCGTCGCTCGAGGGCCCAGCTCAAGCTCGAACCACACCGCTTTGCCGATGCCGCCGGGGCGGGGCTCGGCGCCCCAGTCGTTCGCCAGTGTCTCCACCAGAGTCAGGCCCCGGCCCGACTCGTCCTCCGGTGATGCCTCCCGGGGCGTCGGCAGCGTGTCGTTCGCGTCCGTGACCGAGATGCGCAGGCGGCCCTCCTCGCTCAGTACGCAGCGCGCCCGGATCTCCCGGCCGGGCGCCTTCGCGTGGCGGTAGGCGTTCGTCATCAGCTCGCTGAGCAGGAGCACCGCCGTCTCCGTCACCTCCTCGGGCAGCTTCCACGACGTTGCCTGTTCGCGCAGGAGCACCCGGGCCCGGCCCACGCTCCGCGCGTCGCGGGCGAAGCGGAACTCGATGTCCTGGGGGAGCGCGGTGGGTGAGCGGTGCGGCGTCGGCATACGGGCTGGTTCCTTGCGTGTGATTCTCCGTCGTTCGGCGGGAAAATGCTGCTGGCCTGTGCCTAGCCTCGGAAGTAGCGGGTCGGGTACGCAGCGTGGCTGTACACGGTGCGGCGGCGGGAGGCGGGTGAGGGCGCGTGGCTACGGGGGACTCCCAGCAGGCGCAGCAGAACTGGCGTTACTGCGGTGGGCAGATCAAGCTGTGGCGGGAGGAGGCCCAGGTCACCCGGCAGGCCCTGGCCGAAGAGGCCGGCTACGACTACGAGTACGTCAAGTCGATGGAGTGCGGGCGGCGTCGGCCAACGCTGAGGTTGTTGCAGGTCGCGGATCAACTCTGCGGTGCACGAGGCAAGTTGTCGGCCGCGCACGAGTTCTTGAAACCCGAGCCGTTCCCCCAACGTACGCAGCAGTACGTGCTGGTGGAGGCCGAGGCCATCACGGTCCAGTGGTACGAGCCCCTGTTGATTCCCGGCCTGCTCCAGACTCCGGAGTATGCGCGAGCGCTGATCAGCAGTAACTGCCCTCCCCTGGACGAGGAGACGGTGGACGAGCGGGTCGCGGCGCGACTGAAGCGGCAGGAGAAGCTGACCAGCAAACCACCGACGCACTTCAGCTTCGTGGTCCACGAGGCCGCGCTGCGCTCGGTCGTCGGTGGCCGGGACGTGATGCGCAAGCAGTGCCAGCACCTGACGGAAGTCGGCAGGCGGCGTCACCTGTCGATCCAGGTACTTCCGTTCTCCACCGCTCCCACGGCGGCGCTCAGTGGGCCGATGGTGCTGGTGGAGACCGCCGATCACGAGCGCTACGCCTTTGTCGACGGGCAGTCGACAGGCGCCCTTTACTCTGACGGAAACAAGCTCAGTACATTGACTCAGCGCTATGGCATGATCCGCATGCAGGCGCTTAGTGTGGGGGAGTCTGCCCAGTTCACCAGGAAGGTGGCGGAGGAGCTGTGAGCGACGAACTGTCATGGTTCAAGTCGAGTTATAGCGACTCCGAAGGCAGTGCCTGCGTCGAAGTCGCCGCCTCCCCCCGCATCATCCACGTCCGTGACTCCAAACTCGGTGTCGACAGCCCGCGCTTCGCGGTGAACGCCGACGCCTGGTCAGAGTTCCTTGCGTACGCCGCTCACTGAGATCAGCAGCGCGACCGCCGCCGCCGTCACCGGGACCGTGTAACCCGCCGTCGCCGAGACGTGTTCGACCATCCAGCCGCCGGTCGCGCTGCCGCAGGCGATGCCGCCGAGCAGGCCGGTGACCGCGAGGGTCATGCCCTCGTTGAGGCGGCCCTCCGGGGAGCGTTGCTGGACCAGGGCCATGTTGGTGACCATGGTGGGCGCCGTGGCCGTACCCGCGACGAGCAGCGCCCCGGACAGCGCGAGCAGTGAACCGGTCAGCGCTGCGGCCAGCAGTGGCAGCGTCATGAGTGCCGTCATCGCCGCCACGCACCACGGCAGTCGCCGTCCTGCCGGGCCCGCCGGTCGAAGGGCCCCGTACACCAGCCCGGCCACGCACGAACCGGCCGCCTGGAGGCCGAGTGCCACGCCCGCCACCGACCGATGGCCCTGCTCGTCCGCGAACGCCACGGTGACGACCTCCATCGCGCCGAACACCGCGCCCATGGCGAGGCACACGGCGAGCTGGGCCGGCATTCCGGGGGCGCGCAGGGGCGCCCGCGCGGGAGTGCGGGGACTCGGCGGCGGCTCGGTCGAGCGCTGGGCGGCGAACACGAGGATGCCGGTCAGCAGCAGTACGGCGCCGACCAGTGTGCCGGCCTCCGGGAAGAACGTCCCGGTGAGGAAGGCCGCGAGGACCGGGCCGAGCATGAAGCACAGCTCGTCCGCGGCCTGTTCGAAGGAGTTGGCGGTGTGCAGGGCCTCGGGGTCGGACTTCAGCAGGTGCGCCCAGCGGGCGCGGGACATGCCGCCGGTGTTGGGGGTGGTCGCGGTGGCGGCGTACGCGGCGAACAGGGTCCAGTCGGGGGCGTCGTAGCGCACGCAGAGCAGGAGGGCCAGACTGCCCAGGACCGCGCAGACGGTGGCGGGTACGGCGATCCGGGCCTGTCCGTACCGGTCCACCAGCCGGGCGATCCAGGGTGCGGTCACCGCGGTTGCCGCGAGGCCGGCGGCGGTGACGGCGCCGGCCAGCGCGTACGAGCCGCGCGTACCGGCGATCATGACGACGGCGCTCACGCCGAACATGCCCGACGGCAGCCGGGCTATCAGGTTCCCGGCGGTGAAGGCACGGGTGCCGGGGAGGGTGAACAGACGGCGGTAGGGGGCGAGTAGGGAGGTGCGGCCGTCCGAGGCGGTCGGAGCGGTCGGGGTGGAGGCCGAGGGGGCGGGTGGGACAGGGGTTTTCGGCATGACGTCACCGTCGCCCCTGCGCTGACCTGCGGTCCAACACTTGATGGGGTGCGATTGACGCATCTGCGTTGTAAGTTCGGCCGGTGCCTGCCGAACCCGGACCGCCGTACCTCCCCGCCGAGGGGATCGCCCCCCGCCTGCTGTGCGCCTTCGTCGCCGTCGCCGAGGAACTGCACTTCACGCGCGCCGCCGCGCGGCTGTACGTCGCCCAGCAAGCCCTCAGTCGCGACATTCGGCGGCTGGAAGGGGAGTTGGGCGCCGTGTTGTTCGTACGGACCACCCGGCAGGTCATGCTGACCTCCGAGGGCACCCGGCTGCTGCCGTACGCCCGCCGGGTGCTTCAGGCGCAGCGCGCGCTGCTCGACGCCTTCGGTAAGGGCGAGCCGGACCGGCCGCTGCTCGTCGACGTCAACAGCCCGGGCCTGTTCGGGGAGCGGGTGCTGGACCGGGCGCGTTCCCGTGTCCCGCACCTGGAACTGATGACCCGCTTCGAGAGCGGCCTGACCGGTGCCGCCGCCGAGATCCTGGCCGGCCGGCTCGACGCGTCGTTCGGACGGTTCGCCGGGCTCGATCCCGTGGTCCGGCAGGGACTGCTGCACCAGCCCGTGCGGTACGAGCGGATGGCCGTCATCCTGCCCGAAGGGCACCGGCTCGCGCACCTGGAGCAGGTACCGCTCGACGCCCTGGCGGGGGAGACCGTGTACGCGGGCGCGGGCAATCCCCGCACGCCGGAGTGGACCGACCTCGCGCGTGACCTGTTCGAGGGGCGCGGCATCGGCATCGCACCGCCCGCTCCGCTCGCGATCGGCGTGGCCGAGTTCCGGCGGATCATGGCCAAGCACCGGAACCCGATCCTCGCCGTGGTCGACTTTCCGGCGATGCCCCAGACGGCTCTGCGGCCTCTCGTCGAACCTGTTCCGCTGTCGCCGGTGTCGCTGGTGTGGCGAAAAGGGCTGTTTCATCCTGGATTGGAAGCGCTCAGGCGTTCTGCCGCCGAACTGGCGGACGAGGAAGGTTGGTTGAACAGACCGGTGGAGGGGTGGATTCCGGCCATGGACGCGCTCATGATGGGTGCACACATCTGAGACCGATCTCCATGGCATGGCCACATGCGATACATTCAGGGACCCGGGTGCACTGTGATAAGGGGAGCGCTCGGGCCGGGTGGGGGTCCTGGCCCGACCACAGTACGTAGGCCCGGATTCGTAAGCCCACCTGGAAGTCATGCCCCTGGGGGGAAAGTACGTGCGCGTCGACAAATGGCCAGATCACGCCCAACCGAGCGGATCCGGATCGCTGTCCGGAGCGGGCCGCGAGACGGCCGGGGCCGTGGACCCGGGCGAGTCACCCATAACCGGTGACGCTCTCGACGCGGAACCGGAATCAGGCCATCACTCCGAAGCGGCGCCGGAATCAGGTGACCGGGGCGCGTGGCCGGATGCCGCCGGACGGACGGCCGCCTGGCCGACGACCGGTCAGGGCGGTGCGCGGAGACGCCCGCAGGGAGCCGGCGAGGGCCGGGACACGGGTTCGGCGGAGGGCTCCTGGTTCGACAAGGGCCGCCCCGCCGAAACGGCGGCCGCGGCGGAGACCCAGGTGCTGCCCGGGTCGGGGCCGATGGCGGACACCTGGATGACGGCCGACCCGGAGGCCGCTGCGGAGACGCGGATGCTCCCCGGATCGGCTGCCGCTGCCGAGACGCAGATACTCCCCCGCTCGGCGGCTGCCGCTGAGACCCAGCTGCTCCCCGGACCCGCGGCCGCCGCGGAGACCCAGGTGCTGTCCGGAGCGTCGAGCGCCGCGGCACCCGGGGTGTCGGCGGGCGTGGGCAACGGCCCCGCCGGCACCGGCCCCCTGCGGGTGCAGGTCGAGGACCCGTGGGAGACCCACGACCCGCACGAGGTCACCGTGCAGCTCGACGCCGTGAGCATGCGGCCGGGCGGCACCCTCGGCTCGGCCGGCCCCGTCGGCAAGGAGGCCGACCGGCCCGTCTTCGTCGACGAGTCCGGCCGCCGCAGCCGCCGCTTCCGCCGGCTCGGCATGGCCATCGGCCTCGCCTGCGCGGTCTACGCGGTCGTCATCGTCGTCACCCTGCTGTCCGGCAACGCCGCCGCGCCCTGGGTACCGGTCCCGGTCCCGGGCGCCGACGATCAGCCGGCGAGCAAGGTCAAGGAGTCCCCGCGGCAGTCGGATGCCACGAGCCCGTCCCCGGAAACCAGCAGTTCGCCCGAGGCCGCCACCGCCCCCTCCGCCCCCACCGTCCCGAGCACCGATGTGAACCCGCCCGCGGGATCCACCGCCGTGACGGGAGCCCCGGCCGTGTCCGGCGGGACACCCGCCGCGCCGAGCAACCCCGCGCCCTCTGTGTCCAGCACGAAGAAGGCCACCCCGGACCGCAGCGTGCCGCCCGCCACCGGGGGCACCGGCTCGTCCCCGGACACCAACACACCGCCGACCGACGCGGGCTCGGCCGATCCCGGCCCGGACCCGACCGCGACCAGCAAGCCCGGCGATTCCGGCGGCAGCGGCGTCACCACCAACAACGCCGGGGGAGCCCCCACGGCGAACCCCGTCGCCACCGGCCCGGCCGCCGACCGGCCCGGCGTCACACCCAACCACTCTCCGGAGAACGTCCTCTGATGGCCTCCCGTTCCAACCGTCGCCGCTCTTCCAGCGGCGACGGGCGATCCCAGCGTGCCCCGGCACACGTCAATCTGCGACGCCGCCGACTGCCCATGCGCTGGGTGCTCCCCGTCATGCTGCTGGTCGCCATGACCGCGATGCTGATGCTGCGCGGCTATGTGCACAGCGAGATCCTCGCCGACTACCGCATCAGGCCCGAGGCCGCCTACGACAAGGTGCCCGAGGAGATCCTCGAGGGCGGTCCGGTCATCGACACCCGCAGTGGCAAGGCCGCCAGCCTGAGCGTGCCCAAGCAACGGCTCGTCCTCACCTTCGACGACGGTCCCGACCCCGAGTGGACCCCAAAGGTGCTCGACGTGCTCAAGAAGCACAACGCGCACGCGGTGTTCTTCATCACCGGCACCATGGCCTCGCAGTACCCGGACATGGTCAGGCGCATTGTGCGCGAGGGACACGAGATCGGGCTGCACACCTTCAACCACCCCGACCTGTCCTACAAGTCGCCCAGCGGCATCGACTGGCAGCTCTCCCAGAACCAGATGGCCCTGGAGGGCGCCGCCGGCATCCGTACGTCGCTGTTCCGGCCGCCGTACTCGTCCTTCGCCGACGCGATGGACAACGCGTCCTGGCCGGTCACCAAGTACGTCGGCTCCCGCGGCTACCTCACGGTCCTCAACAACACCGACAGCGACGACTGGCAGAAGCCGGGTGTCGACGAGATCATCCGCAGGGCCACCCCGAAGCACGGCGACGGCGCCATCGTCCTGATGCACGACTCCGGTGGCGACCGGCACCAGACCGTCGAGGCGCTCGACAGGTTCCTGCCCGACCTCCAGGCCAAGGGCTACAAGTTCCAGAACCTCACCGAGGCCCTCGGCGCACCCAGCGCGCACACCCCGGTCGCCGGCGCCGAACTGTGGAAGGGCCGGGCCTGGATCTTCCTGGTTCAGGCCTCGGACAAACTCACCGGCGCGCTGGTCGTCGGCCTCGCCGTCATCGGCTCCCTCGTCCTCGCCCGCTTCGGCCTGATGCTGCTGCTCTCCGGAGCGCACGCCCGCCGGGTACGCAAGAAGAACTTCCGTTGGGGCCCCGACGCGCCGATCACCCGGCCGGTGTCGGTCCTCGTCCCGGCGTACAACGAGGCCAAGTGCATCGAGAACACGGTGCGTTCGCTCGTGGCGAGCGACCATCCGATCGAAGTGCTCGTCATCGACGACGGTTCCAGCGACGGTACGGCCCGCATTGTCGAGAACCTGAACCTGCCGGGCGTGCGGGTCATCCGGCAGCTCAACGCGGGCAAGCCGGCCGCACTCAACCGGGGCCTGGCCAACGCCCGGTACGACATCATCGTGATGATGGACGGCGACACCGTGTTCGAGCCGTCCACCATCCGCGAGTTGGTGCAGCCCTTCGCCGACCCGAAGGTGGGGGCGGTTGCCGGTAACGCGAAGGTGGGGAACAAGGACCTGCTCATCGGGGCCTGGCAGCACATCGAGTACGTGATGGGCTTCAATCTCGACCGCCGCATGTACGACATGCTCGGCTGCATGCCGACGATCCCCGGAGCGGTCGGCGCCTTTCGGCGCAGCGCGCTGGAGCGGGTCGGCGGCATGAGCGAAGACACGCTCGCCGAGGACACCGATGTCACCATGGCGCTGCACCGCGACGGCTGGCGGGTGGTGTACGCGGAGAACGCCCGCGCCTGGACCGAGGCCCCGGAGTCCGTGCAGCAGCTGTGGTCCCAGCGGTACCGCTGGTCGTACGGCACCATGCAGGCGATCTGGAAGCACCGCCGGGCCGTCCTGGAGCGGGGCCCCTCGGGCCGCTTCGGCCGCGTCGGTCTTCCACTCGTCTCCCTGTTCATGGTCGTGGCGCCACTGCTTGCCCCCCTGATCGACGTCTTCCTGCTGTACGGACTGTTGTTCGGCCCTACGGAGAAGACCGTCGGTGCCTGGCTCGGCGTGCTCGCGGTGCAGGCGATCTGCGCTGCGTATGCCTTCCGGCTGGACCGTGAGCGGATGAGCCACCTCATCTCGCTGCCGCTCCAGCAGATCCTCTATCGGCAACTGATGTACGTCGTCCTGCTCCGGTCCTGGATGACGGCGCTCACCGGCGGTCGGCTGCGCTGGCAGAAACTGCGGCGCACGGGCGGAGTGTCCACGCCGCCGACCGGGTCGACCCAGCACCAGCCTGCAGTCGGCGGGAGGACGGTCTGATGTCGAATCCGCCGTTCCCTTCCCGGGCGACGCCTCCACAGTCGCCCTATCTTCCGCCGCATTTCCCGGCGTCGTCCATTCCGGCATCAACTTCCCAGGAAGCCCCGCACGTGACCGCACCCACCCTGCCGCAAGGGACGGACGACACCAACCCGCCGGCGCCGGCGGAGCAGCCCCGGCGCGTCCCCGTCCGCGACCGCTACTTCGACCTGCTACGCGCGGTGGCGCTCTTCCGCGTCGTCTTCTATCACCTGATGGGCTGGGCCTGGCTGCCCGTGGTCTTCCCGTCCATGGGAGTGATGTTCGCACTGGCGGGCAACCTCATGGCCCGCTCCCTCAAGCGCCCGCCCGTGCAGGTCATACGCAGCCGGATGCGCCGTCTGCTGCCGCCGCTGTGGCTGCTCGGTGCGATCGGCGTGAGCGGCATGGTGTTGCAGGGATGGGGTCCGAACAGCGACGGGCACCCCGGCTGGTGGTGGTTCCACCTCACGTACTGGATCGTTCCGCTCAGCGACCCGCCGTATGCCGACGGCCTGCACGGGGTCCACGGGGTCCTCGGCGACGACTGGGCCGCGGAACTGGCAGGACCCCTGTGGTACATCCGCGCTTACCTCTGGTTCGTCCTGCTGTCCCCGTTCCTTCTGAAGGCCCTGCGTTCGCTGCCGTTGGTGACCATTCTCTCGCCGATCGCCCTGTCGGCGGCGTTCGAGTTCAACTACCTCCACCTGCCAGGCGAACGCTTCCCGTCCGCACTCACCGACTTCAGTACGTTCGGTGCCTGCTGGATCCTGGGCATGGCCCACCAGCAAGGCATTCTGCAACGCATCCCCCGCTACATGGTCCCGTCCGTGGTGCCGGCGATCGCATGTTTGGGCCTGTGGTACGCGCTGACGCACGGTTTCAAGGAGGGCCACGACCTGGATGACATTCCGTTCGCCCAGTCCCTGTGGTCCTTCGCGACAGTGCTGTTGCTTCTCCACGTCAGCCCTTCCTGGTCGGAGTGGCCCCGCTGGCTGCGCCCCTTCGACCGCCTCATCACACTGCTCAACTCCCGTGCGGTGACTATCTACCTCTGGCACAACATCTGCATCCTCGTCGCCTCCACCTGGTGGGACCAGCTGTGGCGCATCGACGCGTTGGAGGAGCACGTCTCCTGGCTTCTGAACAGTTCCTGGCCGGTCCTCGCCATCACCTGGCTGCTCATCGGCAGTTGCATCGTCTGGTTCGGCTGGATGGAGGACGTGGCGGCAAAGCGCAAGCCCCAGTTGTGGCCGGACGGTTCGTCACGCAGCCGGCCCAAGACCCGGCGCGGTGCGCACGCCGGATAGACGTCCGGGGCCGGCCTCTCGGTGAGAGACCGGCCCCGGCGGCCGACCAGACCGGCGAGAACGTGCGACGTATCGTCACCGGCGGATCAGTCGGCTGGTGGAGCAGAGCAAGGCGATCGAGCCGCCGACGATCTTTGTGAAGATCCTTTGGGGTTGTAGTGGCGAAATCGTCGTGATCTATGGCTGAGAAGTGAGGATCGGGCATCTCTCGGCGGCGCCGGAATTAAAGAACTGAACGTCCACCGCCTTCTGGCCAACGCGCGTAGACAGGCGCATCATGGGGGTGCTTTGTGCGCACAACCCTCGCACTGAAATTGTCATGCATGCGTCATTTCATTCACGCGCGTCATTCAGCGACAAAGGGAGACGGCACGATGGCTTGCGGATCGACCAGCCTATGGGCCGGTGAAACGAGCTGGTTCTGTTGCGGATCCTCCTGGGGTCCGTGCGGCAGCGCAGGTGGCGGCGCCTGCGGCAACTGCCGGTCCAGCGCGAATCACGGCGCCTGGCCCAACGCGTCACAGGCATGCTGGAACATCACCCGGCCCGACCTGTGCGGCGAGAACATCCCCAGACGCGGCTGCGGTGCGGTGATGAACATCAGACACCAGTGCTCCGGCGCCACCGTCTGCATCACGATCACCGACTGCGGACCGCGCACCAAGGACTGGTGCGGCGAGGCCACCTGCTGCAACGGCGCCTGCCGCACCAACCGCGTCCTGGACCTGACCCCGGCCGCCTTCTCGGCGATCGGCAACCTCAGCTCCGGCAAGCTGCCGGTCTACATCTACGAGTGAGGGGGAGTTCGTCATGACGTACCGTCAGAAGGACGACGGCGGCCTGGGCCGGCGGCGCTTCCTCACCACGGCGGCGCTCAGCGGCGCCACCATCGTCGGCGCGTCCGCCCTCGGCGGCTTCGACGCCGACGCGGCCTTCGCCGCCGAGCCGTCGCTCGACCCGGCGATCCCCAAGTCGGCCTTCGTGGAGGGCCGGATCACCGGTATCACCGGCAGTGTCCTGGAGGTCGCGGGATCCTACGGCGACCACTCCCGGGTCCAGATGACCAACGTCACCAGCGTCTGGAAGGTCCGGCCCACCACCGCGGCCGAGATCGAGATCGGGGACGGGCTGTACGCGCGGGGCGTCCCGATGCCGGACGGCACCGTCGCCGCCGACGCGGTGTGGGTGAACATCGTGAACCTCGACACCACGATCCGGGGCATCGCGAAGAACCGGGTGCACCTCTCCCACGGGCAGCACGAGATCGTCGGCCACGTCCGTCAGGACACGACGAACGCCTCCTACGCGGGGCGCGCGCTCACCTCGGACCTGTCCCGGCTGCGTATCGGACAGAGCGCCCAGGTGCTCGGGGCCTGGCGGCCGTCCGACAACTCGGTGGACGTCGTCCGTATCTCAGTCGGGCACTGACGGCCGGATCCGAGGAGGAGAAGGGGAGGGAAGGATGCTCTCACTGACAACGGGCCTCGTACCACTGGTCCTTGCGGGTCTGCTGGGGTGGACCGGCGCGGTCAAGCTCTTCGACCGGGACACCGCGCGCCGGGCACCCAAGATGGCGCTGGCCCGGATGCTGCGCAGCAGCGAGCGGGCGGCGCTGGTGCTGCGCGGCACCGGCGCCGTGGAACTCCTGCTCGCCGCGGGGCTGCTGGCCGTACCGGCGAACCCGGTGCCGGGCGTGGCCACCGCCGTCCTCGGGGCCGGGTTCCTCGGCTATCTCGGCTACGGCCGGGCGTTGGCACCGGAGTCGTCCTGCGGCTGTTCCGCCAACGAGGACACCCCGATCACCTGGCGCGCGTTCGCGCGCGCCGCTCTGGTGCTCGTGGGCGGCGCGACGGCGGCGGTGGCACACGGGGCCTGGTGGTCCACGCTCACCGAACGGCCCGGTGGCTCGCTCGTGTTCCTGGCCGTGGCGGTGGCCGTACTGGTGGCGCTGTCGGTCGACCTGGACCGGTGGTGGCTGCTGCCGCTGCGTCGGCTGAGGCTGCGTGTCTTCGGGCATCCGCTCTTCGGCAGCGAGCCGGGGGAGCGTGTGCCGGTCGCCGCCAGCGTCGAACTGCTGGAGAACTCCCTCGCCTGGCAGACCGCGTTCCCGGTGGTCCGGTCGGGTCTGCTGGACCACTGGGAGGAGGACGGCTGGCGGATCCTGCTGTACTCGGGCGTGTACGTCACGCGGGAGAACGCGCGGCCGGTCTCCGTGGTCTTCGCCCTGGACGCCACCGCCGGCCGCGACACCCCCGGCGATCCGGTGGTCCGCGTCAGCTTCATCGACGCGAACACCGGCGAGTCGCTGGCGGCGGACCTACTGAACGCGGTCCCACCCCGCAAGGCTCTGCCCACACTCGGCTGACGGTTCAGCCCTACACGGCTCACCGTCCCTGCGTAAACCCACGCAGGGACGGTGAGCCGTCGGCCTCGTGGTGTGGGCGCGGGTGATCTCGGTAGCGGGCCGGCTGTAGCTCACTTGGTGAGGAAGCTGTGCGGGAGCGAGGGCTCGCGCTGGTGTGGGTGTAGGTGATCTCGGTAGCGTGTCGGCTGTTTCGCCCAACCCACCTGCCCCACCAGGAGCCTGCTGTGACCCGCCGTCCAACCCGCCTGCTCACCACAGTCGTCGCCGGCACGGCGGCCGTTCTGCTCCTCGCCGGTTGCGGCGGGAGCGGCGGCGGCGCCAAAGCCAACGACAAGATCGCGGGCGCGGACACGGGTACGGGTACGGAGACGCCGGCCTCCCCGACTCCGTCCGCGACGGCGGGGCGACCGGAGATCGCGTTGCCGTCGGATCTCACCTACACCTTCGAGTGGCCCAAGACGGGCGACAAGGCCAAGGACGCCGTTCTCTACGACAGCCAGCAGCTCATCAAGGCAGTGGACATGGCGATCGCCGAGCAGAAGCCGCTCGACAAGGGGTATCGCTTCTACTCAGAGGGTGAGGCGGCGGCGGGAAGCGAGAAGTTCATCCAGGAGTTCGTGGACTACAAGGACCGGATCACCGGCGCCAAGCGGTACTACGCCGTCAAGGTCCAGGTCAACGATGGCGGAACGGCGAGCCTCGTCTACTGCGAAGACCAGAACAAGGCGTACAACAAGAGCCTGAAAACCGGAAAGACGGAGGTGACCCCGCAGTCGAAGGACAACTACGTCCTCTACAGCAGCCGACTGCGAGTCAACAAGCAAGGCATCTGGGTCACTGAGAAGCTGATGTCGCAGCGGGGGAGCTCCGTATGTCAGCCCTGAGCAAGCTGCGGCGCGCAGGCGTCGTCACCGCCACAGCCGCGCTGTTGCTCTGCCCGACACAGGTATGGGCGGGCTACGGGCACGGCGGCAGCACCAATGGCGGCAGCGACACCGCCGCTTCGGGCGGAGCCGACGGTGACACGATCTCCGCGACGGCCGGAGGCATTGTCTTCGATCGCTCCAAGAACGGCACCGGCAGCTCCGTGGGACCGGTCGCCCCGGTTTCGTCCTGGACGCCGCCCGCCTGCTGGTATGCCCCCAAGTACACGCCGGAGCAACTGCAGAAGTACCTGGAGCCGATCTGGGAGGCCGAGTCCACCGGGCACGAGTGGGACGCCCAGCAGCGTGACCGGTACGTCGACGGTCACCCGTACAAGGACTTCAACAAGGACAAGTCCGGCAAGGGCTACTGGTGGGACTCGTACGTCAACAAGGACTTCCCGCCGGGTCGGACAAGTGCGACGAGCCGATCTTCTGGGTCGACCAGGGCACTGCACCGCCCGCGAACATCGAGAATGCCGTGACCCCACGGATCCTCGCCGAACTCGCCTACAACGAGATCCGTGTCCCCGGTACCGAGGTGACGCTTGCCCCGGCGGGGGCGACCAAGGTGAATCTGCCGACCTGGGCGTGGCTGGACGGGGCGCGGTTCAGGCCGGTTTCCGTGACGGCTTCCGTGCCGGTGCTGGGGATTTCCGCGACCACCACCGCCGAGCCGGTCTCGTTGAAGATCGATCCCGGTACGGCGGACGCCGAGACCTACCCCGCCTCGGGGGTCTGCGCGATCAACGGTGGCCGTATCGGTGAGGCGTACGCCAAGGGGAAGGCCGACCGGACGCCGCCCTGCGGAGTGAAGTACCTGCGGTCGTCGGGCGACGGCTCGTACCGGTTGAGGGCCACCATCACCTGGAAGATCCACTGGACGGGTACCGGCGGCACCGACGGGAATCTGCCCGAGGGAACATTCGGCAACACCCAGGACGTCATGGTTCAGGAGATCCAGGCCGTGAACCGCTGAGCCGGAGTCGGACAACCGAAAAAAGGGGCCCGTACGGCAGCGGGCCCTACTGTCCGCAGTAGAGGGCGGCCCCGCGCCGCCCGGGGTCTACCGGTCCGGCCGGTGGGCGGGCACTGTGGGAGGGAACGGATTTCCGGCCTCCGACGATGCCCCGGCGAGGCCTGCCGGCCGGGGTGAGCCTAGGCGGTGACAGGCACATGGCACTGGCTGCGGCCACGGTCCCGTACGAGCTGAGGTTCGACGCCGGGCGGGTCTGCCTGGATCTCCTCTCGACCACCCATCCCGTGGAACGGCTGGACTCCCTCGCGCCGCTGCGCGCGTGGATCACCGGATCGGGGCTGGTCCCGCCCGGCTACCCGCTGGCGCACGCCGACGCCTCCTGGCTCACGGGCTTCCGGGAACTGAGGCGGGACGTAGGGGAGTTGGTGCGCGGATATCTCGCCCAGGAGGCCCGGGCGTACGATCTCGCGCTCGCCCGCGTCAACGACATCGCCCGTACGGCGCCGCCGGCACCCCGTGCCGTACGAGGCGAGGACGGCACCCTCGTACGCGAGTTGGCGGGCCCACCCGCGTGCGCGGCCCTGCTCGCGGCCGTCGCCCGGGACGCCGTGGAGCTGCTCACCGATCCCGTGGCACGGGCGGGCCTGCGCCAGTGCGAGGGCGACAACTGCCCGATCGTGTACCTGGACACGTCCCGGGGGCGCCGGAGGCGCTGGTGCTCCAGCGAGGTCTGCGGGAACCGCGAACGGGTGGCCCGCCACCGCCGACGTGTCGCCCTCTCGCAGCCGTAGAGGGACAGGGAGCGTCAACTCCCCGACCCTGTTTGTCGGTTGTGGGCGTTCCGCGCCGAAGTGATTTCGGTAACACTCCGTTTGGTTTCCGTCAGGGGCGGGAAGCGCCCGCACTCCCGCTCCTGTGTCGTAAATGTAAAGATCAAGCGGGGGGAATGTGCGCCCATGTCCTCCCTCGTCACGGCACCCCCCAGAAATCCGTCGGCCGGTTTTGAACACGGTGTGCCCGAGATCCGTACCCGTCGGCGAGCGACCGACTGGGGGGAAGCCCCGGACACCGGAGGTGGGCGTGCGCAAGGATGCGGCCGTGGCCAATGAACGTGGATCGAGGGCCCGACATCGCATGTCCCAGTCCTCGGAACCTGATGAGGAGTTGATGCGTGCGCTCTATCGCGAGCACGCCGGACCTCTCCTCGCGTATGTCCTGCGGTTGGTGGCCGGAGACCGGCAGCGTGCCGAGGACGTGGTCCAGGAGACGCTCATCCGTGCCTGGAAGAACGCCGGTCAGCTCAATCGAGCCACCGGTTCGGTACGCCCCTGGCTGGTGACGGTCGCCCGGCGCATCGTCATCGACGGCCACCGCAGCCGGCAGGCCCGGCCGCAGGAGGTCGATCCGTCGCCGCTGGAGGTCATCCCCGCGGAGGACGAGATCGACAAGGCGCTGTGGCTGATGACGCTGTCGGACGCGCTCGACGACCTGACCCCGGCCCACCGGGAGGTGCTCGTCGAGACGTACTTCAAAGGGCGTACCGTCAATGAGGCGGCCGAGACGCTGGGCATACCCAGCGGCACCGTCCGCTCTCGGGTGTTCTACGCCCTGCGGTCGATGAAGCTGGCACTGGAGGAGCGGGGGGTGACGGCGTGATGAGCGTGTACGGGGGATTCGGAACGGGTGGTGCGGGTATGTCTGGGGCCATGCAGGGAACCCCGGCTCCGAACGAGCACGAGACCGTCGGCGCCTACGCCCTCGGGATTCTCGACGACGCCGAGGCAACCGCTTTCGAGGCGCACCTCGCCACCTGCGAGTGGTGCGCCCAGCAACTCGACGAACTCGCCGGGATGGAGCCGATGCTGGCCGCGCTCGCGGACCTGCCGGGCTCCGGCGCACCCGCGGTCGGCGAGTCCCTTTCGGCCAAGCCCAGCCCGCGTCTGGTGGAGAAGCTCGTCGACGAGGTCGCCGAGCGCCGCGCCCAGAAGCGCCGGCGCGGCTTCTACATGGTCGCGGCGGCGGCAGCGCTGATCATCGGCGGCCCGCTGACCGCAGTCGCGGTGAGCGGCTCGGACGGCGGCGGCAACACCACGGTGGCCGCGAGCCCCGCGAAGTCCGCCTTCGAGTCGATGCCCGACAAGGTCACGGCGACGGACCCGACGACGAACGTCACCGCGACGGTCGCCGTCGAGAAGAAGGACTGGGGCACGAACGCCGTTCTCGAGCTGAACAACGTCACCGGCCCGCAGAAGTGCTCGCTCATCGCCGTCGGCAAGAACGGCGAGCGTGAGACGGTCACGTCCTGGTCCGTCCCGAAGTGGGGCTACGGCGTCCCGAACGCCAAGACGCAGGAGGCCAAGGACCCCCTCTACGTCCGAGGCGGTGCGGCCCTGGAGCCGAACCAGATCGACCACTTCGAGGTGATGACCTTCGACGGGAAACGACTCGTCGAGGTACCCGCCTAGCTTCCGTGAGCGGGCCCCCTTCGCGTACGGTTGACGGCTGCCCAGCACGTCAGAAGGGGGCCCGGTGGCCGCACAGGCTCAACAGGATTCCGCGGTCGGATCTCTCGGTCCCGTATCGGTCCACGCCGCAGCGCACGAAGCGGCGCACGACTCCGTACGGGACCGAGAGATCGGTGTGGAACAGCAGCACCTGGACCGGGTGTACCGCCGCCTCGAGGAGAAGATCCACGAGGCCGAGTTCCTCATGCGCGACGCGGCCCAGCGCGGCCAGGTGGGCACACCCGGCGCGCTGGCCGAGCGCGACGCGCAGGTCTTCCGGGCGGGTGTCCACCTCAACCGGCTGAACAACGAGTTCGAGGACTTCCTCTTCGGCCGTATCGACCTGCTGCTCGGCAAGGACGGCAGGAAGGGCCCGGACGGCGCGTACACCGCGGTCGAGCCGGCCGACGGCGCGGTCCGCGAGGACGGCACGGCGGACATCGCCGAGACCCTGCACATCGGCCGCATCGGCGTCCTCGACGAGGACTACGCCCCGCTGGTCATCGACTGGCGGGCACCGGCCGCGGCCCCGTTCTACCGCTCCACCCCGGTCGACCCGGGCCGGGTCGTGCGCCGGCGGGTCATCCGCTCCAAGGGGCGGCGCGTGCTCGGGGTCGAGGACGACCTGATGCGTCCCGAGCTGAAGGCCCGCCTCGACGGCCGCGAACTGCCCGCGATCGGCGACGGCGCGCTGATGGCCGCGCTCGGCCAGGCCCGCGGCCACACCATGCGGGACATCGTCTCCTCCATCCAGGCCGAGCAGGACCTGGTCATCCGCGCCCCCGCCGCCTCGGTGACGTACGTCGAGGGCGGTCCGGGGACGGGGAAGACGGCGGTGGCGCTGCATCGGGCGGCCTACCTGCTCTACCAGGACCGGCGCCGCTACGCGGGCGGCATCCTGATCGTCTCCCCGACACCGCTGCTCGTGGCCTACACCGAGGGTGTGCTGCCCTCGCTCGGCGAGGAGGGCCAGGTCGCCATCCGGGCGATCGGCTCGCTCGTCGACGGCGCCGAGGCCACGCTGTACGACTCTCCGGCGGTGGCGCGGGCCAAGGGCTCGTACCGGATGCTGAAGGTGCTGCGCAAGGCGGCGCGGGGCGCGCTGGAGTCGAACGGCTCACCGGACCGGCTGCGGGTCGTCGCCTTCGGCCGCCGGCTGGAGCTGGAGGCCGAGGAACTCGACCACGTCCGGCGCACCGCCCTCGGCGGCACGGCGCCGGTCAACCTGCTGCGCCCGCGCGCCCGCAAGCTGCTCCTTGACGCCCTGTGGGAGAAGTCGGGCGCCGTCGGCCGGCACACCGACCCGGAGCTGGCCGCCGAACTGCGCTCCTCCTTCGACGAGGACGTGACCGGTGAGGACTCCTTCGTCTCCTTCCTCGACGCCTGGTGGCCCGAGCTGACCCCGCCGGCCGTGCTCACCGCCATGGCCGACGAGCGGCGGCTGGGCCGCTGGGCGCGCCGGATCCTCAACCCCGGTGAGGTGCGCCGGGTGGCCCGCTCGCTGCGGCGGAACGGGTACTCGGTGCACGACATCGCCCTCCTCGACGAGCTCCAGGCGATCCTCGGCACCCCGGCCCGCCCGCGCCGGAAGCGCGAACTGGACCCGCTGGACCAGCTCACCGGTCTCGAGGAGCTGATGCCCGTGCGCGAGGAGTCGCAGCGGGAGCGGGCGGAGCGTCTCGCGCAGGAGCGCACCGAGTACGCGCACGTCATCGTGGACGAGGCGCAGGACCTCACGCCCATGCAGTGGCGGATGGTCGGCCGCCGCGGCCGGCACGCCACCTGGACGGTCGTCGGCGACCCCGCCCAGTCCTCCTGGTCCGACCCGGACGAGGCGGCCGAGGCCCGCGACGAGGCCCTGGGCACCCGGCCGCGCCGCCGCTTCGAGCTGACCGTGAACTACCGCAACCCGGCGGAGATCGCCGACCTGGCCTCGAAGGTCCTCGCCCTGGCCATGCCCGGCTCCACCGCGCCGACGGCCGTGCGCTCCACCGGGGTGGAGCCGCGCTTCGCCGTTGTCCGGGGCTCCGTGGAGAAGAGCGCGCGGGCGGAGGCCGAGCGACTGCTGGACCTGGTGGACGGCACGGTCGGCGTGGTCGTCGCCATGAACCGGCGCGAGGAGGCCCGGCGCTGGCTGGCCGGGCTCGGCGACCGGGTGGTGGCCCTCGGCAGCCTGGAGGCCAAGGGTCTGGAGTACGACGCGACGATCGTCGTCTCGCCCGCGGAGATCGCGGACGAGTCCCCGGCCGGCCTACGGGTCCTGTACGTGGCCCTGACCAGGGCCACCCAGCAGCTGACGGTGGTCTCCGGGGAGCGGGACGAGCCGGACGGGGCCGGGGTGCCGGATCTGCTGCGGGACTGAACCCGGGGGTAACCGCAGCGACGGGAATGGCCACGAGGGATCCGTTTGTTAGCCTGGGTACGGCACCGGCCCGATCCAAGCCCCCGGGCCCAACCTTCGTCGCTACGAGCGACCACTTGCCGCGAGGCGAGCATGGCGGGTCGGTGTCATACAAGTCTCCAGGAGGCCCACGTCACTCATGTGACGTGGGCCTCTTTTGTCGCCTGCGCATCTTCCGTCACCCCGACTGTTCTCGTATGGTGGAATTCAGTTTCCGAAAACTGCACCTCTCAGTGAACACTACGTCCACAACCCGGGGCGGCTAGCACGTACTCGGGGGTAGGTGCGACGATCGGACGGCAGAACTTCGCGACACGGTGAAAGCAGAGGAAGTCGGCCATGGCAACGGCGCCCAGCGTCTCCTACTCGATGACCATCCGTCTGGAGGTGCCGGCGGGCGGAACCGCCGTATCGCAGCTCACCACGGCCGTGGAGTCCTCCGGAGGCTCGGTGACCGGCCTCGACGTCACCGCGTCGGGCCACGAGAGACTCCGTATCGACGTCACCATCGCGGCCACCTCGACGTCCCACGCCGAGGAGATCGTCGAGAAGCTGCGCGGCATCGAGGGCGTCACGCTGGGCAAGGTCTCGGACCGTACGTTCCTCATGCACCTCGGCGGCAAGATCGAGATGGCGTCCAAGCACCCCATCCGCAACCGTGACGACCTGTCCATGGTCTACACCCCCGGTGTGGCCCGCGTGTGCATGGCGATCGCGGAGAACCCCGAGGACGCCCGGCGCCTGACCATCAAGCGCAACTCGGTTGCGGTCGTGACCGACGGCTCGGCCGTGCTGGGCCTGGGCAACATCGGCCCCATGGCCGCACTGCCGGTCATGGAGGGCAAGGCGGCCCTCTTCAAGCGCTTCGCCGGCATCGACGCCTGGCCGATCTGCCTGGACACCCAGGACAGCGACGCGATCGTCGAGATCGTCAAGGCGATCGCCCCCGGCTTCGCGGGCATCAACCTGGAGGACATCTCCGCGCCCCGCTGCTTCGAGATCGAGGCCCGGCTGCGCGAGGCCCTCGACATCCCGGTCTTCCACGACGACCAGCACGGCACCGCGATCGTCGTGCTCTCCGCGCTGACCAACGCGCTGCGCGTGGTCGGCAAGCCGATCGACAGCGTGCGCGTGGTGATGTCCGGCGCCGGCGCAGCCGGCACGGCGATCCTGCGGCTGCTGCTCGCGGCGGGCGTGAAGAACGCCGTCGTCGCCGACATCCAGGGTGTGGTGCACGCCGGCCGTGAGGACCTCGTCGGGGCCGCCCCGGACTCCCCGCTGCGCTGGATCGCGGACAACACCAACCCGGAGGGCCTGACCGGCACGCTGAAGGAGGCCGTGCACGGCGCGGACGTCTTCATCGGCGTCTCGGCGCCCAACGTGCTCGACGGCGACGACGTGGCCGCCATGGCGGAGGGCGCGATCGTGTTCGCGCTCGCGAACCCCGACCCCGAGGTGGACCCGGCAATCGCCCGTCAGACGGCGGCAGTTGTGGCCACCGGCCGTTCCGACTTCCCCAACCAGATCAACAACGTGCTGGTCTTCCCGGGTGTCTTCCGCGGCCTGCTGGACGCGCAGTCCCGGACCGTCAACACGGAGATGATGCTGGCCGCCGCGCACGCCCTCGCCGACGTGGTCACGGCGGACGAGCTGAACCCGAACTACATCATTCCGAGCGTCTTCAACGAGAAGGTCGCCGGCGCGGTGGCCGGGGCCGTCCGGGAGGCGGCCGCGAAGACGGAGGCAACGGCGTGACGATTGCCACGGCGCGGCGAAACCGGCGCGTCGCGAAGCGCCCCACCGCCGGTGGAGCCTTATCGTGACGGCCAGGCTCGGGCATCTCTTCGTGTGACTCCCAAGGGTGTTCTCACGACTCCTATGGGTGCCGGATTGGCATTCGCGCCGCAGGTGGGGGCAGGATGCCTCTCTGGGCGCGAGGGTTCGGCGACGGACCCGGGTCCGGGGACTCACCGAGGACCCTGGCAGCATCGGCTTCGCTGTGCCCAACATGCGGCCTCGCCGCAACGGTAAGAAGAACACGGGAGTAACAACATGAACCGCAGTGAGCTGGTGGCCGCGCTGGCCGACCGCGCCGAGGTGACCCGCAAGGACGCCGACGCCGTGCTGGCCGCGTTCGCCGACGTCGTCGGCGACATCGTCTCCAAGGGGGACGAGAAGGTCACCATCCCTGGTTTCCTGACCTTCGAGCGCACCCACCGTGCCGCTCGCACCGCTCGCAACCCGCAGACCGGCGAGCCGATCCAGATCCCGGCCGGCTACAGCGTGAAGGTCTCCGCGGGCAGCAAGCTCAAGGAAGCGGCCAAGGGCAAGTGACCTCGCAGTCTCGTACGCCGGGGGACGGCGTACGAGGCGCTGCAGGGCGGCCCTCGGGCCACCACGACGCCCATGGGGCGGTCCCCCTCACCGGGGGCCGCCCCAACGTCGTACACACCCTCCCCGGCGGCCACCGGGGCAGCACGGATCAGCCGAGGGCCTGACCGGGAGGCTGTGCCTGCCCGGGGGATGACCCCCGGCCCCCCAGCCGGGGCGGCGTCGGCCGGCCCGGCTGGGGATCGTGGATCAGCCGAGGGCCTGGCCGGGGAGTTCCACCTTGGCGCCCAGTTCCATGAGCTTCTCCATGAAGTTCTCGTAGCCGCGGTTGATCAGGTCGATGCCGTGGACACGGGAGGTGCCCTGGGCGGCCAGGGCCGCGATCAGGTAGGAGAAGCCGCCGCGCAGGTCGGGGATGACCAGGTCGGCGCCCTGGAGCCGGGTCGGGCCCGACACCACCGCCGAGTGCAGGAAGTTGCGCTGGCCGAAGCGGCAGTCGGAGCCGCCCAGGCACTCGCGGTAGAGCTGGATGTGGGCGCCCATCTGGTTGAGCGCGGAGGTGAAGCCCAGCCGCGACTCGTACACCGTCTCGTGGATGATCGACAGGCCCGTGGCCTGGGTCAGGGCGACCACCAGCGGCTGCTGCCAGTCGGTCTGGAAGCCGGGGTGCACGTCCGTCTCCAGCGCGATGGACTTCAGCTGACCGCCCGGGTGCCAGAAGCGGATGCCCTCGTCGTCGATCTCGAAGGCACCGCCCACCTTCCGGTAGGTGTTCAGGAAGGTCATCATCGACCGCTGCTGGGCGCCGCGCACGTAGATGTTGCCCTCGGTCGCCAGCGCCGCCGACGCCCAGGACGCGGCCTCCAGCCGGTCCGAAAGGGCCCGGTGGGTGTAGCCGCCGAGCTTCTCCACACCCGTGATCCGGATCGTGCGGTCGGTGTCGATCGCGATGATCGCGCCCATCTTCTGCAGGACGCAGATCAGGTCCTCGATCTCCGGCTCCACGGCCGCGTTGGACAGCTCGGTGACACCCTCGGCCAGCACGGCCGTCAGCAGCACCTGCTCGGTCGCGCCGACGGACGGGTACGGCAGCGCGATCTTCGTACCCCGCAGCCCCTTGGGCGCCTCCAGGTACTGCCCGTCCGCCCGCTTCTCGATGACCGCGCCGAACTGCCGCAGCACGTCGAAGTGGAAGTCGATGGGCCGGCCGCCGATGTCGCAGCCGCCCAGGCCGGGGATGAACGCGTGCCCCAGGCGGTGCAGCAGCGGCCCGCAGAACAGGATCGGGATGCGCGAGGAGCCCGCGTGGGCATCGATGTCGGCGATGTTCGCGCTCTCCACCCGGGTCGGGTCGAGCACCAGCTCACCCGGTTCGTCACCCGGACGGACCGTCACCCCGTGCAGTTGCAGCAGACCGCGCACGACACGCACGTCACGGATGTCCGGAACGTTGCGGAGGCGACTTGGTTCACCTCCCAGCAGGGCGGCGACCATGGCCTTCGGTACGAGGTTCTTCGCACCGCGGACACGGATCTCGCCCTCCAGCGGGGTTCCGCCGTGGACAAGCAGTACGTCATCAGTGCCGTTGACGGTCATGTATCTCGCGTTCCGATGAGGTGGGCAGGGTCCGGCCGATCACTTCGGAGGGGGCCGGACAGACAGGGTAATCGCCATGCGCCCCCCTTCAGAAAGCCCGTCGGCGGCCCGGGTTGGCTCAGGACCCTGCGCCAACACGCGCCGTTGAGCACCGGGCACGTGCGGTCACCGCGGCCGCCGTGCGCCGGTGACGCTTCCGTGTCCCCTGAGCTGCGCTCACCCCCGTAGCCGGATTGGCTCCCCATGCGCAGGGAAGATGCGGGATCATGTCTGGCATGACCGAGGTGTCCTCGCTCACAGGGCGGCTGCTCGTGGCCACGCCCGCCCTGGCGGACCCGAACTTCGACCGTGCGGTGGTGCTCCTTCTCGACCACGACGAGGAGGGCTCCCTCGGTGTCGTCCTCAACCGCCCCACCCCCGTGGACGTGGGCGACATCCTGGAGGGCTGGGCCGATCTCACCGGGGAGCCCGGAGTCGTCTTCCAGGGCGGCCCGGTGTCGCTGGACTCCGCACTCGGCGTCGCCGTCATCCCCGGCGGCTCCGGCGAGGGCGCCCCGCTGGGCTGGCGCCGGGTGCACGGCGCGATCGGTCTCGTCGACCTGGAGGCACCTCCCGAGCTGCTGGCCTCCGCCCTCGGCTCGCTGCGGATCTTCGCCGGATACGCCGGCTGGGGCCCCGGCCAGCTCGAGGACGAGCTGGCGGAAGGGGCCTGGTACGTCGTCGAGTCGGAACCCGGCGACGTGTCCTGCCCGTCCCCCGAGAGACTGTGGCGCGAGGTGCTGCGCCGCCAGCGCAACGAACTGGCGATGGTCGCCACATATCCTGACGACCCTTCGCTCAACTGATGCCCGGGGCCTTCAGTACCCTTGCCGTATGAGCACTCTCGAGCCCGAGCGCGGCACTGGTACGGGTACCCTCGTCGAGCCGACGCCGCAGGTGTCCCACGGCGACGGCGACCATGAGCGCTTCGCCCACTACGTCCAGAAGGACAAGATCATGGCGAGCGCCCTCGACGGTACGCCCGTCGTGGCGCTGTGCGGCAAGGTGTGGGTGCCGGGCCGCGACCCCAAGAAGTACCCCGTCTGCCCGCTGTGCAAGGAGATCTACGAATCCATGACCGGCGGCGGCGAAGGCGGCGACGACAAGAAGAAGTAACCGGCTCCCCGCTCGGCAGAGACTCGCAGGGCCCCCGAGGCGCGCTCCGGCGCGCCTCGGGGGCCTGTGCCGTTCGGACGGCCTGTGCACGATGTGCAACGCTCATTGCGCTGTGTCGCGGCCGACGCTACCCATGGGTGGCATGACCGACGTGATTCCGGCTCCGCGCGCCGCGGCCGGCTCCCCGGACCGCGCCGTCCCGCTCGACCGGGGCACCACCCTCTGGGCCGCCGAGGGCACCGGCGGCACCGAACGCTGGCTGCGCGGCACGCTCGGCGCGGCCCTCGGCCTGCCCCTCCCGCCCGGCGCCGAGGACGACCCGGACTCCGTACGGCTGCGCCTGGACGACTCCCTGGAGCCCGAGGCGTACCGGCTCGCCGCCGCTGCCGGCCGGGGCGTCGAGATCCGCGGCGGCTCCCCGGCCGGGGTGTTCTGGGGTGCGCAGACCCTGCGCCAGATGCTCGGCCCCGACGCCTTCCGGCGCGCCCCCCTACGGCCGGACGCCGCCCACGCGGTCCCGGCGGGGGTGATCGAGGACGCCCCCCGCTTCCGCTGGCGCGGCCTGATGCTCGACGTGGCCCGCCACTTCATGCCGAAGGACGGCGTCCTGCGCTACCTCGATCTGATGGCGGCGCACAAACTCAACGTGCTGCACTTCCACCTGACGGACGACCAGGGCTGGCGGATCGAGATCAAGCGGTACCCGAGGTTGACGGAGGTCGGCTCCTGGCGGGCGCGGACGAGATTCGGCCACCGGGCGTCCCCGCTGTGGGAGGACAGACCGCACGGCGGCCACTACACCCAGGACGACATCCGGGAGATCGTCGCCTACGCGGCCGAGCGGCACATCGCCGTCGTCCCCGAGATCGACGTGCCCGGGCACTCGCAGGCAGCCATCGCCGCGTACCCGGAACTCGGCAACACCGACGTCGTCGACACCGCCGCCCTCACCGTCTGGGACGACTGGGGCGTCAACCCGAACGTCCTCGCCCCCACCGACACCACCCTGCGCTTCTACGAGGGCGTCTTCGAGGAACTGCTCGAACTGTTCCCGGCGGACGCCGTGACGTCCACCGGATTCGCAGGGTTCTCGAGGTTTGTCCACATCGGCGGTGACGAGTGCCCCAAGGAGCAGTGGCGGGCCTCGCCCACCGCGCAGGCGCGGATCGCGGAACTCGGACTGGCCGGCGAGGACGAGCTCCAGGCCTGGTTCGTCGGCCACTTCGACGCCTGGCTCACCGCGCGCGGGCGCAGGCTCATCGGCTGGGACGAGATCCTGGAGGGCGGCCTGGCGGCGGGGGCCGCGGTGTCCTCCTGGCGCGGGTACGCGGGCGGGATCGCCGCCGCGCGGGCCGGCCACGACGTCGTCATGTGCCCCGAGCAGGAGGTGTACCTGGACCACCGCCAGGCCCCGGGCGAGGACGAGCCCGTGCCGATCGGCTTCGTGCGCACCCTGGAGGACGTCTACCGGTTCGAGCCGGTCCCCCCGGAGCTGGACGCGGCCCAGGCCCGTCATGTGCTGGGCGCGCAGGCCAACGTGTGGACCGAGGTGATGGAGGATCAGGCGCGCGTGGACTACCAGGCGTTCCCCAGGCTGGCCGCGTTCGCCGAGGTGGCCTGGAGTGCCCTGCCCACCCCGGCGGAACGGGACTTCGCGGATTTCGAGCGGCGGATGACCGCCCACTACGGGCGTCTGGACGCCCTGGGCGTCCGCTACCGGCCGCCCACCGGGCCGTACCCGTGGCAGCGGCGCCCCGGCATCCTCGGGCGGCCCCTCGACGGTCCGCCGCCGAGGTAGCGGAACGGCCGGCTCCACCCGCCGTCTCGAACAGGTGCCGGAAAAAGGCCGCAAGAATCAGCGAAGAGTGGGAATTCGCTCGCACCGGTGATGGTGTGCCAAATCGGACCATGTCCCCTATGAGGTGGGCGAATGCCACCTAGCGGACCCCTGTCTTCGGGCCCTGCGAAGATGTGCCAGAGTTGCCACGTCCGCCTTGTCGGCACGTACCGTACGGCAGCACAGGTGGGACCAGCGGGGGCAGCGGGAAGGGGCAGCCGGTTTTGACCACGCACGCACCTCAGGCGGCGCAGGCCGTCACGCTGCCCACGACGCTGAACGAGGCGGTGGCGGCACTCACCGCCATGCCGGCCGCGGTGCCCGTGGCGGGCGGCACCGACCTCATGGCCGCCGTCAACTCGGGGCAGCTCAGGCCCACCGCGCTGGTCGGCCTCGGCCGGATCAGCGAGATCCGCGGCTGGCAGTACCAGGACGGCCACGCGCTGCTCGGCGCCGGCCTCACCCACGCGCGCATGGGGCGCCCCGACTTCGCCGCGCTGATTCCAGCGCTGGCCGCCGCAGCGCGCGCCGCGGGACCGCCGCACATCCGCAACGCGGGCACCTTGGGCGGCAACGTCGCCTCCGCCGCCCCCACCGGGGACGCGCTGCCGGTGCTGGCCGCCCTGGAGGCGATCCTGATCATCGCGGGTCCGGGCGGAGCCCGCCGGGAGATCCCGGTGTCGCACCTGCTGGCCGGCGTGGAGATGCTCCGCGCGGGCGAGCTCATCGGCTACGTGCGCGTGCCGCTGCTGCACGCGCCGCAGGTCTTCCTCAAGGCGACCGGCCGCACCGGACCGGGCCGCGCGGTCGCGTCCGTGGCGCTGGTCCTCGACCCGGCCCGGCGCGGGGTGCGGTGCGCGGTGGGCGCCATAGCGCCGATGCCGCTGCGGCCGTTGGACGCCGAGCGCTGGGTGGCCCAGCTCATCGACTGGGACAACGGCCGCGTGATCGTCCCGGAGGCGCAGAACGCCTTCGGCGAGTACGTGGCCGCGGCCTGCATCCCCGATCCGGTCCCGGCCGAGGACGGCTCCGTGCAGCAGCTTCCGCCCGCCGTACTGCACCTGCGGCGCACCGTCGCCGCGCTGGCCCGACGAGCACTGGGGAGGGCGCTGTCGTGACCGACGACCAGCACGCGGAGGGCACGCCGGGCAGCGGCGGCCGATGGGACCCGCTGCCGCAGGGCGAGTACGACGACGGCGCCACCGCGTTCGTGAAGCTGCCCGAGGGCGGCATCGACGCCCTCCTGGCCGCCCACAGCCCGCTCGCGGCGCCCGGCCACGGCTACGTGCCGCCGCCGATAGCGGTCACGCCCGCCCCGTCGGCGGCGAACGACCCGGCGGGTACGGGAAATTGGGCCGTGCCGGGCGCGCCCGACCAGGGCGCCCAGTGGCCCGACCCGAATGCCGTGCCGCAGGACGCGGGCGTGGACGACCGGTTCACGTACCGTCCGGAGGCCACCCAGCAGTGGAACTTCGACGAGACGCAGACGGGCCCGGCGGGCCAGGCCGCTCAGGCCCCTCCCGCGCCCGGACAGGACGTGACCGGGCAGTGGTCGATCCCGGTCGCCGGGGGTGACATCCCGGACGAATCAGGCGAGTTCACCACGTCGTCGCTGGTCCAGCAGTGGGGCGGCACCCCCCCGACCACCCTCCCCGGCGGCGCGGCCGCCCCGTGGGCCACGGAGGAGGTCGGCCAGGCCTGGAGCCGCCCCCGCACCGAAGCCGAGGCGCCCGGACAGCCCGGCGAGCCCCCGGCGGGCGGCCCGCACGGGAGCGCACCGGCCGCGAACGCCTACGAGAACGGACCGACCGGCACCGCGTTCCCGGCCGGAGGGCCGGGCGGTGGCGGACAGGGTGCCGGGGCGGCTGAGGCGGCGTACGGCGCGCGTGGAGATGTGCGGTTGCCGGGGGCTTCCCCTGCGGACGGTGTGGCCGGTGGTGGTTCCCCGGCCGCGCGGCCGGGCGATGGCGGACACGGTGCCGGGGCGACTGAAGCCGCGTACGGGACGGTGGCGGACGACACGCGCGCGGACGTGCGGTTGCCGGGGGCTCCCGCTGCGGGTGGCGTGACCGGTGGTGCTTCCCCGGCCGGCGGGCCCGGCGCGGCCGCGCACGGTGCCGGGGCGGTCCAGGACGCTTACAGGGCCGGGACTTCGGCGGGCGGTGCGCGTGAAGGCGAGCCGGCGGCTCCGGGCGCGGGCCGTGCGGACGGCCGTCCGGCGGGGGTTGAGCACGTGGGCGGGGAGCCGGCGGCGGAGGCCGCCCGGCCGTTCCCGCCGACCGTGACCGGACCCGGCGCGGACACCGCCGCCGCGCAGGGACCCGGGGCTCCGCGCGGACAGGGCACCACCGGTTCCCCGGCGGAGCGGCAAGCCCGACTCCGCGCGGAACACGACGTCCAGGCCTCGCCGCCCCGGTCCGAGTCCCCGGCCGAGTCCGACGCGGACTCCCCGCGGCCGGCCTCCGGCGCGGTCGAGGCCGGCGAGGACCCCCGAGGGTCCATGGAGGCCACGGAGGGGCCCACCGAGCCGCCCGCGCTGCCCGGCTCGCCCCAGGAGACCCAATCGCCCTCCCGGGCCGCCGGAGAGCCCGTCACGGGCTCCGGCTCCGCGGCCCCGGACGGCGCGGCCGCCGGCCCGGACCCGGACGCCGGACAGCCGGACGCCGCCACCGAGGAGGACCCGCCTTTCGCGCCCCCGCAGGACGAGCACCCGCTCGCCTCGTACGTGCTGCGCGTCAACAGCGCCGACCGGCCCGTCACCGACGCCTGGATCGGCGAGTCGCTGCTGTACGTGCTGCGCGAGCGGCTCGGGCTCGCGGGCGCCAAGGACGGCTGCTCGCAGGGCGAGTGCGGCGCCTGCAACGTACAGGTCGACGGACGCCTGGTCGCCTCCTGCCTGGTGCCCGCGGTCACCGCGGCCGGCAGCGAGGTGCGCACGGTCGAGGGACTGGCCGTGGACGGGCAGCCCTCGGACGTGCAGCGGGCGCTCGCCCGGTGCGGCGCGGTGCAGTGCGGCTTCTGCGTGCCCGGCATGGCGATGACCGTGCACGACCTGCTGGAGGGCAACCCGGACCCGACCGAGCTGGAGACCCGCCAGGCACTGTGCGGCAACCTGTGCCGCTGCACGGGCTACCGGGGCGTCCTCCAGGCGGTCAAGGAGGTCGTCACCGAACGCGAGGCGCACACCGCGGCGGACGAGGCCGAGCAGGAGGCCGACGAGCCGCGCATCCCCCACCAGGCGGGTCCGGGCGCCGGCGGGGTCCACCCCTCCGCGTTCGACACCCCGGCACCGCACGACCCCTACGGCCAGGACGGAGGCCAGGCGTGAGCAACGAAGCCGCCACCGCCGCCGCGGAGACCGCCCCCGCGCCCGAACCCCTGCCGCACGGTCTCGGCTCCTCGCTGCCGGCCGCCGACGCCCGCGCCAAGACGGAGGGCACCTTCCCGTACGCGGCCGACCTGTGGGCCGAGGGCCTGCTGTGGGCGGCCGTACTGCGCTCGCCGCACCCGCACGCGCGCATCGTGTCCATCGACACGGCACACGCGCGCGAGATGCCCGGCGTACGGGCCGTCGTCACCCACGAGGACGTCCCGGGCCGCCCGGTGTACGGCCGCGGCACGCCCGACCGCCCGGTGTTCGCCTCCGAGGTCGTACGCCACCACGGCGAGCCCATCGCGGCCGTCGCCGCCGACCACCCGGACACCGCCCGGATGGCCGCCGCCGCCGTCATCGTCGAGTACGAGGTGCTCGACCCGGTGACCGACCCCGAACAGGCCTTCGAGGCCGAACCGTTGCACCCCGACGGCAACCTGATCCGGCACATCCCGCTGCGCCACGGCGACCCGGAGGCGGCCGGCGAGGTCGTCGTCGAGGGCCTGTACCGCATCGGCCGCCAGGACCCGGCCCCCATCGGCGCCGAGGCCGGACTCGCGGTGCCCCGCCCCGACGGCGGCGTGGAGCTGTACCTGGCCTCCACCGACCCGCACGCCGACCGCGACGCGCTCGCCGCCTGCTACGGGCTGGAACCCGAGCGCGTGAAGATCGTCGTCACCGGTGTGCCGGGCGCCACGGCCGACCGCGAGGACCAGGGCTTCCAGCTCCCGCTCGGCCTGCTGGCGCTGAGGACCGGCTGCCCGGTGAAGCTCACGGCGACCCGCGAGGAGTCGTTCCTGGGCCACACCCACCGCCACCCGACGCTCCTGCGCTACCGCCACCATGCCGACGCCGAGGGCACGTTGGTCAAGGTCGAGGCGCAGATCCTGCTGGACGCGGGCGCCTACGCCGACACCTCCTCCGACGCCCTCGCCGCCGCCGTGTCCTTCGCCTGCGGCCCCTACGTCGTCCCGAACGCCTTCATCGAGGGCTGGGCCGTGCGCACCAACAACCCGCCCTCCGGCCATGTCCGCGGCGAGGGCGCGATGCAGGTGTGCGCCGCCTACGAGGCGCAGATGGACAAGCTGGCCAAGAAGCTCGGCCTGGACCCGGCCGAGGTGCGCCTGCGCAACGTCATGGCGACCGGCGACGTGCTGCCGACCGGCCAGACGGTGACGTGCCCGGCCCCGGTCGCCGAACTGCTCCAGGCCGTACGGGACCACCCGCTGCCGCCGCTGCCCAAGGACGTCCCCGAGGACGAGTGGCTGCTGCCCGGCGGCCTTGAGGGAGCGGGCGAACCGGGCGCGGTGCGCCGGGGCGTGGGCTACGGCCTGGGCATGGTGCACATGCTCGGCGCTGAGGGCGCCGACGAGGTCTCCACGGCGACCGTGCGGGTCCAGGACGGCGTGGCGACGGTGCTGTGCGCGGCGGTGGAGTCCGGCCAGGGCTTCACGACGCTCGCCCGGCAGATCGTCCAGGACACGCTCGGCATCGACGAGGTGCACGTGGCCCCGGTCGACACCGACCAGCCGCCGGCCGGCGCCGGCTGCCGCGGCCGCCACACCTGGGTGTCGGGCGGCGCGGTGGAACGCGCGGCGAAGATGGTCCGCACCCAGCTTCTCCAGCCGCTCGCCCACAAGTTCGGCATGTCCACCGAACTGCTCCAGATCACCGACGGCAAGATCACGTCGTACGACGGCGTGCTGTCGACCACGGTCACGGAGGCGCTGGACGGCAAGGAGCTGTGGGCGACCGCCCAGTGCCGCCCGCACCCCACCGAGCCGCTGAACGAGTCGGGCCAGGGCGACGCCTTCGTGGGCCTGGCCTTCTGCGCCATCCGCGCGGTGGTGGACGTGGACATCGAAGTGGGCTCGGTACGGGTCGTGGAGATGGCCCTCGCCCAGGACGTGGGCCGGGTGCTCAACCCGGCCCAGCTCGCCGCCCGGATCGAGGGGGGCGTCACCCAGGGCGTGGGCATCGCCCTCACCGAGAACCTGCGCACCCCGCGGGGGCTGGTCCGCCACCCCGACCTCACCGGCTATGCCCTGCCCACGGCCCTGGACGCGCCCGACGTCCGGATCGTGAAACTGGTCGAGGAGCGGGACGTCATCGCCCCCTTCGGCGCGAAGGCGGTCAGCGCGGTACCGGTGGTGACCTCCCCGGCGGCCGTCGCCTCCGCGGTGCGCGCCGCCACGGGCCGTCCCGTCAACCGCCTGCCGATCCGCCCGCAGGCCGCGGTCGTGACCACGCAGTGAGCGGTGTTCGCCCGCGGTTACCCGGGCCGGAAGGGAACGCCGGGCGCCCGCCCGGCGTCTTCCGTTTTGGGGCGTTGTCAGTGAGGGGGCGTAGTCTTCGGGCAGTGGAGACGAGGGCCGTCGCCCGAGGCGCGGCGCCGGACCCGCCAGCCCGGGACGCCGTCCGTTCCGGAACCTGAACCGAACCGCACGGGGGAGCGATGAGCACGACCGACACCGTTGTCAGGGTGATCACCCTGCCCGAGACGGGCCTCGATCTGCGCCGCGGGTACGGCGAGTTCGCGTTCCGCCCGGCGGCGGCTCGCACCCGTCCGGCGGCCCGTGTCCGCCCGGCGGTGCCGGCCGTGAGGCCCGGCACGGCCTCCGGGCTGACCCTCGACCTGCGTGCCCGCCTGCTGCACCGTGAGTTCGGTCACGGCCGGATCGCGCGCTACGAGGAAGTCGACTTCCCCGCCACGCTCACCCACGAGCCCACCCGCCGCTTCCTGCGCGACACGGGCCTGCCCGAGGACGGCGTACTCCTCCAGTCCGACACCGACGTACCCTTGCCGACGCTCGCCGAGTTCTGCGCCGACGAGTGCCCCGACGACTTCTGGCCGGAAGAACTCCCCGCCCGCGCCCACCAGTTGATACGCCTCGGGCGCTTCGCCGGCGGCAGCAGCCTGCTGGTCGACGGCACCACCGGCGCGGTCCTCACCTGGACCGGCCCCGAAGCCGCCCCGGCCCCCCTCACCAAGGACGTCTCCACCCTCGCCTTCACCCTCTGGCTCCTGCGCCGCCGGGCCGCCCGCCGCTGAACCGCTCGGTCGTACGGCCTACGACCAAGGTCCCGGCCACGGGCCGACTCCCGACAGGGGCCAAAGCGGGCTGCGCACCTTACGCTGGCGACCATGAGCGCCCTGGAACCGCGCGACACCGAGGTCGCGGACATCTCTGACAGATCCGGTCCCCACGACGTGGCGACCGACACCGTGCTGAGCCGCAACCACCGGGCACTGAGCATCGGGATCGTCTCCGTCGTCCTGCTGATCGCCTTCGAGGCGACCGCCGTCGGTACGGCGATGCCCGTCGCGGCGCGGGAACTGGACGGGGTGTCGCTGTACGCGTTCGCGTTCTCGGGGTTCTTCACCACCAGCCTGTTCGGGATGGTGCTGTCCGGGCAGTGGTCGGACCGCCGGGGACCCCTGGCGCCGCTGACCGCGGGGATCGGCTCGTTCGTGGCCGGGCTGCTGCTGGCGGGAACGGCGAGCACGATGTGGGTGTTCATCGCGGGGCGGGCCGTGCAGGGACTCGGCGGCGGCCTGGTGATTGTCGCCCTGTACGTCGTTGTCGGCCGGGCCTACCCCGAGCGGCTGCGCCCGTCGATCATGGCGGCGTTCGCCGCGGCCTGGGTGGTCCCGTCGATCGTCGGCCCGCTCGCCTCGGGCGCCGTGACGGAACACCTGGGCTGGCGCTGGGTGTTCGTCGGCATCCCGGTGCTCGTGGTGTTCCCGCTGGCCATCGCCCTGCCGCAGATTCGGCGGCGGGCGGGCGGCCCGGTGGGGGAGGGCGCCGGGGAGGACGCTGAGCGGTCCTCCTTCGACCTGCGCCGCATCCGGCTTGCCCTAGGCATCTCCCTGGGCGCCGGGCTGCTGCAGTACGCGGCCCAGGACCTGCGCTGGCTGTCGCTGCTGCCCGCAGTGGCGGGGGCCGCACTGCTGGTCCCGGCCGTGCGAGGGCTGCTGCCGCGCGGCACGTACCGGGCGGCGCGCGGGCTGCCGTCCGTGGTGCTGCTGCGCGGGGTCGCGGCGGGCTCCTTCATCGCCGCCGAGTCCTTCGTGCCATTGATGCTCGTCACCCAGCGGGGGCTGTCCCCGACGCTCGCCGGGTTCTCCCTCGCGGCGGGCGGGGTCACCTGGGCGCTGGGCTCGTGGGTGCAGTCGCGGCCGCGGATGGCGCAGCACCGCGAGCGGCTGATGACCCTCGGGATGGTGCTGGTGGCCGCGGCCATCGCCGCCGCGCCCAGTGTGCTGATCGAGGCCGTCCCGGTCTGGACGCTCGCCGTGGCCTGGGCCTTCGGCTGCTTCGGCATGGGCCTGGTCATCGCCTCCACCAGCGTGCTGCTGCTGCGGCTGTCCGCCCCGGAGGAGGCCGGCACCAACTCCGCGGCCCTGCAGATCTCCGACGCCCTCTCCAACGTCGTCCTGCTCGCCGCGGGCGGCGCCGCCTTCGCCGCGCTCGGCGGCGGCACGGTGGCCCACACGACCGCGACGACCGCCGCCTCCCACCCGGCGGCGTTCGCGGTGGTGTTCCTGCCGATGGCGGCGGTGGCCCTGGCGGGGGTGTGGGTGACGCGGCGGCTGCGGGTTCACTCCTGAGTGGTACCACTTTGACCCCATCTCGTTGGTACTGTTCTGGTATGGCCATGAACCTGCGTCTCCGTGACGACCAGGCGGAAGCTCTGAAGCTGCGTGCCGAGGAGGAGGGCGTCAGCATGCACGCGATAGTGCTGAGGGCCGTGGACGACTACCTGGCCAGGACGGCGCACGAGGCGCTGGTCCGCAAGGCGGCCAAGGAGCAGACCGCCAAGTGGGCAGAGCTCCTGGAGCGGCTGAAGTGACGTGCATCTATCTGTCGGCCGAGGACGTCCTGGCCATCGCCGAACTTGCCGTGGACGATCAGAAATTCGTCGTGCGTGACGCGGGCCTGCTGGAGTCGGCGGTGCACCGGCCGTCAGCTTCGATGTTCGGGCAGGAGGCGTACGCCGACCTGTACGACAAGGCGGCGGCACTCCTGCAGTCGCTGGCCAGCAACCGTCCCTTCGTGGATGGGAACAAGCGCACGGCCTGGACGTCCTGCGTCATCTTCCTGGCGCTGAACAACGTGCAGCTGCGCCCGGACATCGACGCCGCCGAGCGCCTGGTCATCGACGTGGCGACGGGCACTGACGAAGAAGTCAAGGTGATCGGTGAGGCGCTGCGGGAGCTCGCGGAGCGAGAGATGTGACCTCAGTCCCATCCCCGGGTGACGCCGTGCCGTCGGCGCGTTGACACCGGCGGGCCGCCGGTAGGGTGGCCCGGTCGTCATACGTAGCCGAGCCCCCCAGCACAGCGAACCGGAGACCGTGACTACCACCGCCGCCAGCTCGTCCCACTCGCATCACCTCTCGCCCGCCTTCCCCGGTCGTGCCCCCTGGGGTACCGCCGGGAAGCTGCGTGCCTGGCAGCAGGCCGCGATGGAGAAGTACGTCCAGACCCAGCCCCGCGACTTCCTGGCGGTGGCCACCCCCGGCGCCGGAAAGACGACCTTCGCGCTGACCCTGGCCTCCTGGCTGCTGCACCACCACGTCGTCCAGCAGGTGACCGTGGTCGCGCCCACCGAGCACCTGAAGAAGCAGTGGGCGGAGGCCGCCGCACGGATAGGGATCAAGCTCGACCCGGAGTACAGCGCGGGGCCGCTCGGCAAGTCGTACCACGGCGTCGCCGTGACGTACGCCGGTGTCGGCGTGCGCCCCATGCTGCACCGCAACCGTGTCGAGCAGCGCAAGACCCTCGTCATCCTCGACGAGATCCACCACGCCGGCGACTCCAAGTCGTGGGGCGAGGCGTGCCTGGAGGCCTTCGAGCCCGCGACCCGCCGGCTCGCCCTCACCGGTACGCCGTTCCGCTCCGACACCAACCCCATCCCGTTCGTCACGTACGAGGAGGACGGGGCCGGCATCCGGCGTTCGGCCGCCGACTACACCTACGGCTACGGCTCCGCCCTCTCCGACGGCGTCGTCCGGCCCGTCATCTTCCTCTCCTACAGCGGCAACATGCGCTGGCGCACGAAGGCGGGCGACGAGATCGCGGCCAAGCTGGGCGAGCCGATGACCAAGGACGCCGTCAGCCAGGCCTGGCGCACCGCGCTCGACCCACGCGGCGAGTGGATGCCGGCTGTGCTGCGCGCCGCCGACCAGCGGCTGACCGAGGTCCGCAAGGCCATCCCGGACGCCGGCGCCCTGGTCATCGCCTCCGACCAGGAGTCCGCCCGCGCCTACGCCAAGCTGATCCGCGAGATCACGGGCAGCAGCGCGACACTCGTCCTCTCCGACGACACCGGCGCCTCGAACCGGATCGACGACTTCAGCAGCGGCGAGGACCGCTGGATGGTCGCCGTCCGCATGGTGTCCGAGGGCGTCGACGTGCCCCGGCTCGCGGTCGGGGTGTACGCCACCACCATCTCCACCCCGCTCTTCTTCGCCCAGGCCGTGGGCCGTTTCGTACGGTCCCGCAGGCGCGGCGAGACCGCCTCCGTGTTCCTGCCGACCGTCCCGGACCTGCTGACCTTCGCCAACGAGATGGAGGTCGAGCGCGACCACGCCCTCGACAAGCCGAAGAAGGACGGCGAGGAGGACCCGTACGCCGAGTCCGAGAAGGAGATGGACGAGGCGAACCGGGAGCAGGACGAGGACACCGGCGAGCAGGACATGCTGCCCTTCGAGGCGCTGGAGTCCGACGCCGTCTTCGACCGGGTCCTCTACGACGGCGCCGAGTTCGGCATGCAGGCCCACCCGGGCAGCGAGGAGGAGCAGGACTACCTCGGCATCCCGGGCCTGCTCGAACCCGAACAGGTGCAGATGCTGCTGCAGAAGCGGCAGGCCCGGCAGATCGCGCACAGCCGCAAGCGGCCCGACACCGAGGCCGATCTCCTCGAACTGCCCGCCGACCGGCGGCCGGTGATGTCCCACAAGGAGCTGATGGAGCTGCGCCGGCAGCTCAACACGATGGTCGGCGCGTACGTCCACCAGAGCGGCAAGCCGCACGGGGTCGTCCACACCGAGCTGCGCCGGGTGTGCGGCGGCCCGCCCAGCGCCGAGGCGACGCCGGGTCAGTTGCGCCAGCGCATCGCCAAGGTGCAGGAGTGGGCGACGCGGATGAAGTGACACGGGGGTGCCACCACGTGTTCCTGATGCGTGGTCCGACGGCACCGCCGGAGTACGTATCGGGATGAACATCGCACTCCGTGCCGGACGGTGACCGGATTCTGGACGGAGGCTTCCGCTCAGCGAACCGGCTTCGCTAATGTCCCGCTACGCCGACGCACCGTGGCAGGGCCGCCGCGGAGCGCAGCCGTGAAGCGACTTCAGTCCGGGGCGGCCCGGACCGTCGGCCGATCGGTGGCCTCTGCGGCACGTCACCGACGGGACCCGGTGATGTGCCCGACGCGAAGGGGGCCGCCGACCTCACCACTAAGGAGTGGGCGTCGTGACCGCGGAGACCTCCCAGACGCTCGACCGGGGACTGAGAGTCCTCAAACTGCTGGCCGAGACGGACCACGGGCTGACCGTCACCGAGCTGTCGCACAAACTGGGCGTCAACCGGACCGTGGTGTACCGGCTGCTCGCCACCCTGGAGCAGCACACGCTCATTCGCCGTGATCTGGGCGGCCGCGCCCGGGTCGGGCTGGGAGTGCTACGGCTGGGCCGCCAGGTGCATCCGCTGGTACGGGAGGCGGCGCTGCCCGCGCTGCGGTCACTGGCCGAGGACATCGGGGCGACCGCGCATCTGACGCTGGTGGACGGCTCGGAGGCACTGGCCGTCGCCGTGGTCGAACCGACGTGGACCGACTACCACGTGGCCTACCGGGCCGGTTTCCGGCACGCCCTGGAACGGGGCGCCGCGGGCAAGGCGATACTCGCGGCTCGCCGGCAGCCGGCCGTGGACCCCGGCTACACCCTGACCCACGGTGAACTGGAGGCCGGGGCCTGCGGGGCGGCGGCCCCGCTGCTCGGCATCACGGGCCTCGAGGGCAGCGTCGGGGTCGTCATGCTGGCGGACTCCGTACCGGAACGGGTAGGCCCACGCGTCGTACACGCGGCCCGCGAGGTAGCGGAAGCCCTCCGCTAGCCACTACCGCGGGACCTGCCCGGCCCCGCGCCGACGGCCTACGCCGTGCGGTGGCGGCGAGCGCGCCGCGTGCGGTGGCGCCGGCCCACCTCGTGCCGTCCCGGGAGGTCGCCCCGTCTGGTCCGGCCGCCCACCTCGGGCTGTGCCGGCGGGGGGCACCGCGTGCATTGGCGGCGGCGTACGTCGTGCCGTGGCGGCAGGCGCCCCGCGTGCTGTGGCGGTGGCCCGTCTCGTCCTGTCTCGGTGGACCACCTCGTGCTGTGCCAGCGGCCCACCTCGCGCCGTGGTGGCGACCTATGCCGTGCTGTGCCGCCGGGCGCACTTCGTGCGGTGGCGCCGGCCCACCTCGTGCCGTCCCGGGAGGTCGCCCCGTCTGGTCCGGCCGCCCACCTCGGGCTGTGCCGGCGGGCGTACTGGTTGGCGGCGGCCTACGTCGTGCTGTGGCGGCGGGCGCACTTCGTGCCGTGGGGGTGGCAGCGGGTGCACCTCGTGCCGTGCTGCCGTGCTCACCCCCGTCCCGGCCGGCGGCGGTGCGACCGTCCTCTGGGGCCGGGGACGGCTGTCTGGTGGCCGGATGTCGTTCGGGGGATAGATTGATCCCGTGCTCTCTCGTCTCACACGTTCCCAGGCCCTCGCCGTCTGCGTGGTGCCCGTCGCGGCTCTGATCGCCACGGCGGTGTTCGCGCCGCTGCCGTTCTCGGTGGCTCAGCCCGGGATGACGGCGAACGTGCTCGGGGAGAACAAGGGCACCCAGGTCATCACCATCTCCGGCGCGCCCACCCGCAGCACGAGCGGTCAGCTCCGTATGACGACCATCGAGGCCACCGGCCCGGACGCGAACGTCTCGCTGGGGGACGTGATCGACGGCTGGTTCGCCACCGACCGGGCGGTGATGCCGCGCGACGCGGTCTACCCGAGCGGCGACAGCGTCAAGGAGATCGAGCAGCACAACGCGGAGCAGATGCGGCAGTCCCAGGACGCGGCCACGCAGGCCGCCCTGAAGTACCTCGGCGTCAGCGACAAGAAGGTCAAGGTCACGCTGAAGCTCGCCGACGTCGGCGGCCCCAGCGCGGGCCTGCTGTTCTCCCTCGGCATCGTCGACAAGCTCCACGGCAACGGAAACGGCGGCGACCTCACGGGCGGCCGCACCATCGCCGGTACGGGCACCATCGACGTCGACGGCACGGTCGGCGCGGTCGGCGGCGTGGCCCTCAAGACCCAGGCCGCCCGCCGGGACGGCGCCACCGTCTTCCTGGTCCCCGAGGCCGAGTGCGCCGACGCCAAGTCCGAACTCCCCAAGGGTCTGCGGCTGGTCCCGGTGACCACCCTCAAGAGCGCGGTCAACGCCCTGCTGGTCCTGGACAAGGGCCTGGACACGGTCCCGAGCTGCTAGGCCCTGTCGTCAAATTCCCGCCTGCCCCGCGACGCCTGGCACGACAGGACCTAGGCCCGGTCCTCCACCCCGTCCTACAGGGCGGGAGCCGTCCTCGGCGCGGCCAGACGCAGGCCGAGGTCCACGAGGGTCCAGCCCAGCCGGGTGCGCAGGGCGCCGGGCCCGTCGGTCCGGGCGGCCAGCCGGTACGCGTCGGCCTCGGCCCGGAACTCGGCGGCGCGGGTGCGGTGCAGTACGAGATGGGTCTCGGCGTGCATGGGGCGGCCTCTCAGTCCGTGTGGGTGGGGAAGACGTGCGTGTGGACGCGCACCTGCTCGGTGTCCGCGGTGCCGTCCTCGGGGGCCAGGGCCCGGTAGCTTTCCACGAGTTCGTGCATCTTCTCGATGAGGTCGAGGGCGAGCGCCGGCGTGAGACTCAGCGTCCAGTCGCTCATGTCCGAGGCGCGGCGCCAGGCCTCGGACCAGTCGTGCCTGGTGCCGAGCCAGGTCGCCAGCTCCTGGGTGCGCTGGTTCGCGATCTCGTGCAGGTACAGGTCCGCGGCACCGCGCACCTCGGGATCGGGGTCCTTCAGCAGCGTCTCGTCGAAGCTCACTCCTCCGTGGGCCGCGCGCCACCAGCGCTCCCGCCCCTTGCCGTGCTCGGGCGCGTCCTCGACGAACCCGTGCGCGGCGAGCTGGCGCAGGTGGTAACTGGTGGCTCCACTGGACTCACCGAGTTTCGCGGCCAGTTGGGAGGCCGTGGCCGGCCCGCCGTGTCGCAGCGTGGTCAGCAGGCGCATACGCAGCGGATGGGCGAGGCCGCGCAGCGAGCGGGCGTCGAGAGGACGGACCGGCCATTCCCTGGGCTCGTTCATGCGTACAAAGATAGCGTTGCAAAGAGACCTTTGCAAGGGGTTCTTTGTAACTCGGCCCCAGGTCGCTCGCCCGGCCGTCGCCCCGGTCACTCCTCCGCCGCCGCCTGCTCCACCAGCGGGATGATCCGCAGCGGCACCGGGTTCTCCATGACGATCGCCGTCGACGCCCGGTCGATGCCCTCGAACCCCACCACGCGGTCGATCACGCGCTGGAGATCGGCGTTGGAGCGGGCGACCAGGCGGCACAGCATGTCGCCGGTGCCGGTCGTGGTGTGCAGTTCCAGCACCTCCGGCACCGTCGCCAGATGGGCCCGTACGTCCGGGCCCTGCCCCTGCCGGATCTGGAGCGTCGCGAACGCCGTGACCGGATAGCCGAGCGCCGCCGGGTCCACCTCCGGGCCGAAGCCGCGGATCACCCCGCGCGCCTGAAGGCGGTCCAGGCGCGCCTGGACCGTCCCCCGCGCCACCCCCAGCCGCCGTGACATCTCCAGCACGCCGATGCGCGGCTCGCGCGCCAGCAGCACGATGATGCGGCCGTCCAGATGATCGATCGCCACGCGTCCCGCCTCCCCAATGGTCATCCTGTACAGAAAGTCCGAAGGCTCGCCGCCTTCACCGAGCACATTGCCCAGTGAATGTGCGAACTATTGCGCACCTTGCGAGATCGGGTGACGCTTCCGCTATGACGCAGACCACACACCTCACTCCCGACGCGACCGCCCGGCAGGCCGACCCCTTCCCGGTCAAGGGAATGGACGCGGTCGTCTTCGCCGTGGGCAACGCCAAGCAGGCGGCGCACTACTACTCCACCGCCTTCGGCATGAAGCTGGTCGCCTACTCCGGACCGGAGAACGGCAGCCGCGAGACCGCGAGCTACGTCCTGGAGAGCGGCTCCGCCCGGTTCGTGTTCACCTCGGTGGTCAAGCCCGCCACCGACTGGGGCACCTTCCTCGCCCGGCACGTGGCCGAGCACGGCGACGGCGTCATCGACCTCGCCATCGAGGTGCCGGACGCGCGCGCCGCGTACACGTACGCCATCGAGCACGGTGCCCGCTCGGTGACCGAGCCGTACGAGCTGAAGGACGAGCACGGCACCGTCGTCCTCGCCGCGATCGCCACCTACGGCCAGACCCGCCACACCCTGGTCGAGCGGACCGGCTACGAGGGCCCGTACCTGCCCGGCTACGGGGCCGCGAAGCCCATCGTCGAGCCGCCCGCCCAGCGCGTCTTCCAGGCCGTCGACCACTGCGTCGGCAACGTCGAACTCGGCCGCATGAACGAGTGGGTGGAGTTCTACAACAAGGTCATGGGCTTCACGAACATGAAGGAGTTCGTGGGCGACGACATCGCCACCGAGTACAGCGCGCTGATGTCGAAGGTCGTGGCCGACGGCACGCTCAAGGTCAAGTTCCCGATCAACGAGCCCGCCGTCGCCAAGAAGAAGTCCCAGATCGACGAGTACCTGGAGTTCTACGGCGGCGCCGGCGTCCAGCACATCGCGCTCAACACCAACGACATCGTGCAGACCGTACGCACGATGCGCGCCGCCGGTGTCGAGTTCCTGGACACCCCCGACTCCTACTACGACACCCTCGGCGAGTGGGTCGGCGACACCCGCGTGCCCGTGGAGACCCTGCGCGAGCTGAAGATCCTCGCCGACCGCGACGAGGACGGCTACCTGCTGCAGATCTTCACCAAGCCGGTCCAGGACCGCCCGACCGTCTTCTTCGAACTCATCGAACGGCACGGCTCGATGGGCTTCGGCAAGGGCAACTTCAAGGCCCTGTTCGAGGCGATCGAGCGCGAGCAGGAGCGCCGCGGGAACCTCTGAACCCGCCTGCCGCCCACGGGCCCCGCGCCCACGGGCACCCCGCCCGCCGCGACACCCGCGCGGCGGGCGGGCCGCCGTCGCACCGCTCACCGGACCGGGGCGTCAGGGCGGCGACCGTCACCCGGCAGGTGGAGGGGCGGGTCCGGCGGGGTTCACACCGTTGGCCCCGGGTGCGAGGCTGTGATCGTGAGCCGCATTGAAGCCGCACCCGACGAAGCCCAGGGCAACCTCACCGATCGGCTGCTCGCGGGCCTGCCGGCCGAGGCTGTCCTCATCGATCCCGATGTCACGGCCTCCTACGCCAACGACATGGCCAGTTTCTGCCCGTCCGGCGCCCCGGCCGTCGTCGTCCTGCCGCGCACGGTGGAACAGGTCCAGCACGTCATGCGCATCGCCACCGAACTACGTGTCCCGGTCGTGCCGCAGGGCGCCCGCACCGGCCTGTCCGGAGCGGCCAACGCATCCGACGGCTGCATCGTGCTGTCCCTGACCAAAATGGACCGCATCCTGGAGATCAGCCCGGTCGACCGGGTCGCGGTCGTCGAGCCGGGCGTCGTCAACGCCGCGCTCTCCCGCGCGGTCAACGAGCACGGCCTGTACTACCCGCCGGACCCCTCCAGTTGGGAGATGTGCACCATCGGCGGCAACATCGGCACCGCCTCCGGCGGTCTGTGCTGCGTGAAGTACGGGGTCACCGCCGAGTACGTGCTCGGCCTGGACGTCGTGCTGGCCGACGGGCGGCTGATGTCCACCGGCCGCCGCACCGCCAAGGGCGTCGCCGGATACGACCTGACGCGCCTGTTCGTCGGCTCCGAGGGCTCGCTCGGCATCGTCGTGCGGGCCGTTCTGGCGCTCAGGCCGCAGCCGCCGCAACAGCTCGTGCTGGCCGCCGAGTTCGATTCCGCGGCCTCCGCCTGCGACGCCGTGTGCCGGATCATGGCGGGCGGACATGTGCCCTCCCTGCTCGAACTCATGGACCGTACGACGGTGAAGGCCGTCAACGACCTTGCCCGCATGGGCCTGCCGGAGACCACCGAGGCGCTGCTGCTGGCCGCGTTCGACACGCCGGACCCGGCCGCCGACCTCGCCGCGGTCGGCGCGCTGTGCGAGGCGGCCGGCGCCACTCAGGTGGTCCCCGCCGACGACGCCGCCGAGTCCGAGATGCTGTTGCAGGCGCGGCGGCTGTCGCTCACCGCGCTGGAGGCGGTCAAGGGCACGACGATGATCGACGACGTGTGCGTGCCCCGCTCCCGGCTCGGCGAGATGCTCGAGGGTATCGAACGCATCGCCGAGAAGTACCAGCTCACCATCGGGGTCTGCGCGCACGCGGGCGACGGCAACACTCATCCGACCGTCTGCTTCGACGCGCAGGACCCCGACGAGTCGCGGCGCGCCCGCGAGTCCTTCGACGAGATCATGGCCCTCGGCCTCGAACTCGGCGGCACCATCACCGGCGAGCACGGCGTGGGCGTGCTGAAGAAGGAGTGGCTGGCGCGCGAGATCGGCCCGGTGGGGGTCGAGATGCAGCGGGCGATCAAACAGGCCTTCGACCCGCTGGGCATCCTCAACCCCGGCAAGCTGTTCTGACGCCCCCGCGCTCACTGGGCGAGCAGCCCGGCCAGCTCGTCGTCGATGCCGAGCTGCTCGTTCTCGCTGCCCGGCGGCACCAGGCGCAGCGTGCGCTCCAGCCAGGCCGACACCTGCGCGGCGGACGCCTCCAGCAGGGCCTCGCCGGCGGGCGCGCTCAGCGCCAGCAGGACCACGCTGCGGCCGAACGCCTTCGACGGCCACACCCGCACGTCCCCTTCCCCGCACGGCCGGAACACCCCCTCCACGAGCAGTTCCCGGGCGAACGTCCAGTGCACGGGGTGCTCGGAGTCGACGTGGAAGACGATGTGCACGGCGTACGGGTCGTCGGTGCGGTAGACGAGCCGTGCCGGGACGGGGATGCCGCACTCGGGCGACAGGATCAGTCTCAGCTCCAGTTCGCGCTCCACCACCACAATGTGCCGCATGGTTCTCTCCTCTCTCCCACGGGCCCCTCGGTGGGCCCGTGGGAAGGGAGAGGGCGGTGGACGCCGGGCATTACGCGGGTTGTCCGAACTTTTTCGATCCGGATCTCGCGCGATCGTGAAGTATGTGTACGAGGTTGCCCGGAAAGGAGTGGGTCCGGCCGGACCGGCGGTGTCGGCTGCCCCGGTCTGATAGATGTGGAGGCCCTCAAGACGACCTCCGAGCAGATACGGGACGACGGACATGAGCGCCCCAACCCCGGCACCCGGTGACGGCAGGCCCCGCGAAGGCTATTACCCGGACCCGTCCATCCCTGGCTACGTCCGGTACTGGAACGGCGCCGCCTGGGTGCCGGGCACCAGCCGCCCGGCACCGACCGACGGCGAGCCGCTCGGACCGCCGCCCGGCGTGCACATCGCGGCGGTCCCGGCGGTGGAGGAGACGGGACCGCACTTCTTCGACGAGGACCCCGTCGCCGACCCGAATCCCGCCGCGGCACCGCAGGGCGGCCGGCCCGAACCGGCGTCGGCGTGGGGCGCCGACCGCAACCGGCAGTCCGGCTTCGGCGGCGAGCAGGACCGCCGCGTCTCCTGGGGCGGCCCGGCCCCGGTCGACCCGAGGGTGGCCCACACGGCGGACCCCGCGCCGGCCGACGCGGATCAGGCCCGGGACGGGGGCCGCTCCGACGGCACGTTCGTCTTCCGCCGCCCCACGACGGGCGGTGCTGCCGGAACCCCGGGCGACGCCGTCCCCGGCGTTCCGGGACCGGGCACGCCCGTCGACGAGGGCACGATGACCTTCCGCGCGGTGCCTCCCAGGACTCCGGGGTCCGGCGTGCCGGGCCTTCCCGGCCAGGGCTCGTCCGCCTCCGAGGCCGCGCCCGGCTCCGGCGGGCCGGGCCTGTCCGGTGGCGCCGGCTCCCCGGGCGGCGCCGGGGCGACCGGGGCCCCCGCTGCCGGCGGTCCCGGTTTCGGGGCCGGAAAGGCCGCCGCCGCGCGGGCGGCAGCCGCGCAGGCGCCGGGCCAGGCCGGATCCCGGGCCGGTGGTGCCTCCGCACAGGCTTCCGCCCCGGCCGCGCCTCCGATGTCCTCCCCGTCGGCCCCGCCCCCGCAGCCGGGTGGACCGCAGGGCCACGGCGCGCCCGCCGCGACGCCGCTGACCAATGGTGCCGGCGGTGGGCAGTCCTCCTGGGCGCAGCAGGTGCACCGGCTCGCCGGGTCGGGTGAGCAGCAGCCCGTAGCGCCCTGGAAGCCGCCGGTCGAGGACCCGTTCCAGGCGGTGGCGCGGCGGCAGGCGGCGGCCCGGCCCGCCGGCCTCGGCAAGCGGCTGGCAGCCCGGCTCGTCGACTCGGTCGTCCTCGGGGGCGTCACCGCCGTGGCCGCCATCCCGCTCGGCACCAAGGCGATCGACCACGTCAACGGCAAGATCGAAGAGGCCCGGCTCTCCGGTCGCACGGTGACGGTCTGGCTCCTGGACGGCACTACGGGGACGTACCTCGGCATCGTCCTCGCCGTCCTGCTGCTCTTCGGCGTGGTCTACGAGGTGCTGCCCACCGCCAAGTGGGGGCGCACCCTGGGCAAGAAGCTGTGCGGCCTGGAAGTGCGGGACATCGAGGGCCACGAGCCCCCGTCGTTCGGCCCGGCCCTGCGCCGCTGGCTCGTCTGGGGTGTCCCGGGGCTCCTCGGCATCGGTCTGGTGGGCATGGCGTGGTGCCTGTTCGACCGGCCGTGGCGCCAGTGCTGGCACGACAAGGCGGCACACACGTTCGTGGCGGGCTGACGAGACCGGCGGGGGGCTCCGCACCCGCGCCGGCCTCATCCACGTCGGCCCGGTCCGTGCCGGTCGCATCCGTGCCGGTCTCATCCGTACGGCCGCGCACCGGGTGCGAGGCGGGCGGGCTCGCGATCCACTCGGCGCATGAGCACCGAACCGCCCCCCGGCTCCGGACCGCGGCCCCCTTCCCGCGGGGGACGGCGACCACCCCACGGCGAGGGTCCGTGGGGCGAGAACGCGCGGGGCGACGACCGGCAGGGCAGCGGCGGGCAGGGCAACGGCGCGTGGGGCGGCGGCCAGGAAGGTGGACGGTCCGGCGGCTCTCCGTACTCCGACGACCCGTCAGCAGGCGTGCCCCCGCCCCCCGGCGAGCAGCCTCCGCCGCCCGGAGAACAACCACCCCCCGGCGGCGGGCCCCCGGGCGGCGGGCCGTACGGCGGCGGGGGGCCTTACGGCCCGCAGGGCGGCGGTTACGGCGGTGGCGGCCCCTACGGTGGAGGCGGGCAGGGCGGCGGTCCCTACGGCGGTGACCCGCTCGCCGGCATGCCCCCGCTCGCCGACAGCGGCAAACGCACCCTCGCCCGGATCATCGACCTGGTCCTGGTCGGCATCGTCGTCACGCTGGTCACCTGGGGCCTGCGGGTCAACGAGTACGCGGTCAACGCCGAGAACGTACAGGTCGGCAAGTCCGTGGCGCAGTCGGTGGTCGGCGTGGTGCTCTACATGGCCTACGACACCTTCATGATCTCCAAATACGGGCAGACCCTGGGCAAGAAGTGGCTGGGCATGCGGGTGGCCAACCTCGACGACGGCTCCACCCCTTCCGTCCCGACCGCGTTGGCACGCGCGGCGGTGCTCTGGGTGCCCTGCTGGTTCTGCTGCGCCTGCCTGTGGCTGGCGATCAGCGGCGGCTGGAGCTTCTTCGACCGCCCCTACAAGCAGGGCCTGCACGACAAGGCGGCCAAGACGGTGGTGGTCAGCACCGGTTGACCCCGGCGCGGGGCGGCGAGGAGGCCGGCGAAAGCCGGAGGAGGTCAGGAGGCCGTCGGCCCCCGTACGGGCTCGACTCCGGCCGTGACGGGCTCCCGGTGTGCCCGCGCCCGCACCCGCGTCTGGACCCGTGCCTGCCGGGCGCCGGCCGGCTCGGCCGTGCGCGCCTTCGGCATCGGGACCGTCATGGCGACCAGGAGCCCCAGCGCAAGGGCCGCGAGGGCGATGACCACGATTCCCAGGCCCGAAGTCGTCCTGGACAGCAGCAGCATGGCGAGCGTCGAGAAGATCACGGTGCAGGAACCGTAGGCGAGCTGTGCGGCGGTGGGACGAGGCATGGCAATCGGTCCTCGGAAATGGGGGTCTCCCCCCGTGCCTCTCGCTGCGGGGGAGGGTGCGGACAGGGATCTGTAGGTGTGACACGGGTGTCGGCCTGGCATTGCACCGGTTTCCCGGTGGTCCGCCAATCGACTCTATTCGCCTGTTTGCCCGAGCGGAACCGCTGGTAAGCACGACCTAACCCGTGGTGCCGGTGCACGGGGGGCGCACGGAGTCATGCGGTCCACGGAGTGGACGGGCGCACGCGCCCGTCGGGGCCGTTCGACCCTGGCACGCCCGTGTTCGTAAACCGAACACCCGCTCCACATAATGCACTTGACGGGTTCAAGTCAAGGTCTGTTTTTTCTTGCGAACGTCTAGTCGAATGACGTCACTTGACTACACGCGTTCATCGTGCGCGGACCTTTCCATGGCCCATGACCCCCCTTCCGCGCGCACGGACGCGGCAGGGGAGGACCACAAGTGACCAGTAGACGCTGGACGTTCAGAACGACCGCGATCGGTGTCGCGCTCGCGGCGGCCACCGCCACGTTCTCGACGTTCGCCGTGGCGGAGGCCGCTACGACGGCCGACTCCGCTTCCGTGACCCGGCACGACCCGCAGCCGGTGGAGCAGCACTCGCACGACCTGGACGGCCCGCTGAGCAAGACCCAGAAGGCCCAGCGCCAGGAGGCCCTGAGCCAGGTCATCGCCGGCAAGACCAAGGTCCAGGACCGCCAGGGCTCGAAGGTCGTGGAGCTCAAGGGCAAGAAGGGCGACACCAAGTACGTCGAGCTGGGCCGGGAGAAGACCGACAAGATCTTCACCATCCTGGTCGAGTTCGGCGACAAGGCGGACCCGAAGTACGGCGGCACCCCCGGACCGCTGCACAACGAGATCGCCGCGCCGGACCGCAAGAAGGACAACTCCACGGCCTGGCAGAAGGACTACAACCAGCAGCACTTCCAGGACCTGTACTTCGGCACCGGCAAGAACACCGAGTCGGTGAAGAAGTACTACGAGACCCAGTCCTCGGGCCGCTACTCGGTCGACGGCGAGGTCTCCGACTGGGTCAAGGTGCCCTGGAACGAGGCCCGTTACGGCAACAACGCGTGCGGCTCCACCAACTGCCCGAGCGTGTGGAACATCGTCAGCGACGGTGTGAACGCCTGGGTCGCCCAGCAGAAGGCGGCCGGCCGGACCGACGCCCAGATCAAGGCGGACCTGGCCCAGTACGACCAGTGGGACCGCTACGACTACAACGGCAACGGCAACTTCAACGAGCCCGACGGCTACATCGACCACTTCCAGATCGTGCACGCCGGTGAGGACGAGTCCGCCGGCGGCGGCGCCCAGGGCACCGACGCGATCTGGGCGCACCGCTGGTACGCCTTCGGTACCGACGCCGGCGCCACCGGCCCCGAGTACAACAAGCTCGGCGGCGCGCAGATCGGCGACACCGGCATCTGGGTCGGCGACTACACCATCCAGCCGGAGAACGGCGGCCTCGGCGTCTACGCCCACGAGTACGGCCACGACCTCGGCCTGCCGGACGAGTACGACACCGCCGGCGGCGAGAACTCCACCGGCTTCTGGACGCTGATGTCCTCCGGTTCCTGGCTCGGCCGCGGCAAGGAAGCCATCGGCGACCTGCCCGGCGACATGAACGCCTGGGACAAGCTCCAGCTCGGCTGGCTCAACTACGACACCGCCAAGGCCGGTGTGAGCTCCGCGCACAAGCTGGGCCTGTCCGAGTACAACACCAAGCACCGGCAGGCCGTGGTGGTCTCCCTGCCCGACAAGGCGGTCACCACGACGATCGTCGCCCCGGCCCAGGGTGCCATGCAGTGGTGGAGCGGCAGCGCCAACAACCTGAAGAACACCCTGACCCGGTCCGTGGACCTCACCGGCAAGAAGTCGGCCGCCCTCACCCTTGACGGCTGGTACGACATCGAGGCCAACTACGACTTCCTCTACACCGAGGTCTCCACCGACGGCGGCGCCAACTACACCGCCCTGGACGGCACGGCGAACGGTCAGCCGATCCCGCGCGACGGCAGCGGCAACCCGGCCCTGCACGGCTCGGTCGACGGCTGGAAGAAGCTGTCGTACTCCCTGGACGCCTACGCGGGCCAGAAGATCCAGCTCCGCTTCCGCTACCAGACCGACGGCGGAGTGGCGTTGAAGGGCTTCACGGCCGACCAGATCACGCTGACCGCGGACGGCTCGACGGTCTTCGCGGACGACGCCGAGAGCGCGGACCCGGCGTGGACGGCGAACGGCTTCTCCCGCATCGGCGCGTCCTTCACCAAGGACTACAAGCAGTACTACATCGCCGAGAACCGCCAGTACGTGTCGTACGACACCACGCTGGAGACCGGCCCGTACAACTTCGGCTTCGCCGACCGTCCGGACTGGGTCGAGCACTTCCCGTACCAGAACGGCCTGTTGATCTGGAAGTGGGACACCTCCGAGGCCGACAACAACACCAGCAGGCACCCGGGCACCGGCCGGATCCTCCCGGTCGACTCGCACCCGGACGCGCTGCGGTGGTCCGACGGCACGCTGATGCGCAACCGCATCCAGACCTACGACTCGACGTTCAGCCTGTACGGCACGGACGGCATCACGCTGCACAAGGCGGGCGTCGCGACCAAGGTCAAGTCGTCGAAGGGGGTGTCGGTCTTCAACGACCGCGCCAACACCTACTACGACCCGGCGAACCCGGCCGGCGGTGTCAAGATCACTGACACCAACACCAAGATCAAGATCACCAAGGAGGCCAAGGACGGCTCCACGATGGAGATCGAGATCGGCAGCGCGCTGAAGTAATCAGCGTTTGCGCAGTTCAAGCGCACATCGGCGGCAACCCTCTGGCGGGTTGTCGCCGATCGTGTTTAGGTGCGTCCTGTGACCTGCTTATTGACACCGACCGGAACGGGGGAGTGACCGCATGGCCGCAGGAGGTTTCTGCAAGCTGCCGAACGGCACCGTGGTGGTGGCGCTGAACCTGCCCAGCCCCACCCTCGACGGCACCGGCGGCGTGCGCGTCCTCGTCCACGCGCACAACCGCGCCCGGGCCCTGACCCGGCTGCGCAACCTGGGCCTGCGCGCGGTCTACCTGCGGGGCAACGCGGCCCCGCCGACCCCGGACGAGGTCACCGCGGTCCTGCACCACCCCGACGGCCTGATATGGCGCACGTCACCGGGTGACACCGTGGGCGCCCCGGAGCTGTGGCACCCGATCAGAGCCCTGCTGCGCAGACCGGCCGCACACCGGCAGGCGTCGTGACAGCCACCGGCAGGCGTCCCGACAGTCCTTCCCGGACAGGGTCCGGACGGGACCTGGAGAGCCGCGGTCGGACGCGGACCGGCTCGGACCGGTCCCGGACCGGCTCCCACAGGCCCGGGACGCGACCTGGGGCCGGCTAGGCGACGACCGGCTTGCCCAGGAGTTCCACGCCTGCCTGCCGCAGCTCCTCCAGTGCCCGTTCGGTGGTCACCTGTGCCACCCCGGCGGTGAGGTCCAGCAGCACCTGGGTGCGGAAGCCCTCCCGCACGGCGTCCAGGGCGGTGGCGCGCACGCAGTGGTCCGTGGCGATCCCGACCACGTCCACCTCGTCGATGTGCCGGGCCCTGAGCCAGTCGGCCAGCGCCTCGCCGTTCTCGTCGGTGCCCTCGAAGCCGCTGTAGGCCGCCGAGTAGGCGCCCTTGTCGAAGACCGCGTCGACGGCTCCGGAGGCGACGACGGGGGCGAAGTTCGGGTGGAAGCCCACGCCCTCCGTGCCCGCGACGCAGTGCGCGGGCCAGGAACGGACGAAGTCGGGGTTGTCGGCGAAATGGCCGCCGGGCGCGATGTGGTGGTCCCGGGTCGCCACCACGTGCCGGTAGCCCGCGGGAGCCTGCCCGATGAGCTCGGTGATCGCGGCGGCGACGTCGGCGCCCCCGGCCACGGCGAGGCTGCCCCCCTCGCAGAAGTCGTTCTGAACATCGACGACGATCAAGGCGCGGCGCATGGTCGGTGTCCTTCGGTTGTCGGATCGGCGGGCGGAGGGGGCGCGGTTCAGGTCGTGAGGCCACGGTCCCGGCGGCTCCGCCACTCGGACGGGAGGGGACTTTCGGGGGCGTACCGAAGCGGGGGCACGCGCTTTAGCTACCCGAGCCTGTGCGGACGTACTCCGTCGGAAGGACGGGTTCCCCTCGGGAGAGCTGGGTCGCCGACAGCGGCAGGTTGGCGCGGGCGGCCGCGTGCCGGTCCCGGGCGGCGTCCAGCGGCTCGCGGGCGACCACCTCGCCGCCCTTGACCAGCTCCACCAGGAGCTGCCGTCCGGCCAGCCGGTCCGGCACCGGACCGGTGCCCACGACCTCCGCCTCCGCGACCCCCTGCGCGTCCAGCCGGCGCGCCGCCCACTTGCGGCCGCCGATGGAGGTCTTGCCGCCGGTGGACTTCTTCGCCACCGGCACCAGCGGCGCCCCGGCGTCGCCGGTCTCGGCGCGCGCGACCAGCTTGTAGACCATGGACGCCGTCGGGTGGCCGGAGCCGGTGACCAGCTGGGTGCCGACGCCGTAGGCGTCCACGGGCGCCGCCGCCAGCGAGGCGATGGCGTACTCGTCCAGGTCCGAGGTGACGATGATCTTCGTGTCCCGGGCGCCCAGCTCGTCGAGCTGCTGGCGCACCCGGTGCGCGACCAGCAGCAGGTCGCCGGAGTCGATGCGCACCGAGCCCAGCTCGGGCCCGGCGATCTCGACGGCCGTACGGACCGCCTCGGTCACGTCGTAGGTGTCCACCAGCAGCGTGGTGTCCCGGCCGAGCGAGTCCACCTGCGCCTGGAAGGCATCCCGCTCGCTGTCGTGCAGCAGGGTGAAGGCGTGGGCGGAGGTGCCCACCGTCGGGATGTTGTAGCGGAAGCCGGCGGCCAGGTCGGAGGTGGAGGTGAAGCCGCCGAGGTAGGCGGCCCGGGAGGCGGCGACCGCGGCCAGCTCGTGGGTGCGGCGGGCGCCCATCTCGATCAGCGGGCGGCCGCCGGCGGCCGAGGCCATCCGGGAGGCGGCGGCCGCGATCGCCGAGTCGTGGTTGAGGATCGAGAGGATCACGGTCTCCAGCAGTACGCACTCGCCGAACGACCCCTCCACCCGCATGATCGGCGAGCCCGGGAAGTACACCTCGCCCTCGGGGTAGCCCCAGACGTCCCCGCCGAACCGGTAGTCGGCGAGCCATTCCAGGGTCGGCTCGTCCACCACCCGGCGCTCGCGCAGGAAGCCGAGGACGTCCGCGTCGAAGCGGAAGTTCTCCACCGCGTCCAGCACTCGCCCGGTGCCGCCCACGACCCCGTAGCGGCGCCCGTCGGGCAGTCGCCGGGTGAAGACCTCGAAGACGCTGCGCCGCCCGGCTGTCCCGGCCTTCAGAGCGGCCTGGAGCATCGTCAGCTCGTAGTGATCGGTGAACAGAGCCGTCGAGGGAACGTCCACCGGCAGCCCAAGGTCCGCAACGCCCACCGAAGCTCTCCTAGACATGTCGTGCGGGTGCCCCCGGCGCCGGCCGGGGGTCCGGGGACCGTCCCCGGATGATGCCTGGCGAAGAATCGTACTCCCATTTCGTCAGACTGACGATTTGGCCCTCCGTTTATGCGAGTACCCCCTCGGGGTGGCAGCATGGGCCGTGTGACGGCAGCCGCACCCATCGAGATCGAGAAGACCGAGTCGGCGGAGGAGGTCTTTGCCGTACCCGAACCCGACATGCCCTGGGTGACGATCGTCCACAACGACCCCGTCAATCTCATGAGCTATGTGACCTACGTCTTCCAGACGTACTTCGGCTACTCCAAGGACAAGGCCACCAAGCTCATGCTCGACGTCCACCACAAAGGCCGGGCGATCGTCTCCAGCGGGACCCGTGAGGAGATGGAACGGGACGTTCAGGCCATGCACGGCTATGGTCTGTGGGCCACCCTCCAGCAGGACCGGAAGTAGCGAACTCCCTCCATGCCAGGAACCTTCGAACCGCTCCCCGGCGGCGGCGCGTCCGTCGCCCTCGACGACGTCGAGATCTCCATCATCCGCTCGCTGGCCGTGCAGCTCCTCGAGCTCATCGGTCCCGGTCCGGCCGAGGACACCTCCGCCGACCCGCTCGCCGAGCTGTTCGCCGAGGGCCCGAGCGAACCGCCGTCCGACCCCGTCCTCAAGCGGCTCTTCCCGGATGCCTACAGCGCCCCCGAGCAGACTCCCGGCAACCCGCACGAGGCCGCCGAGCAGCGCGCACACTCCGCCGAGTTCCGCCGCTACACCGAGAACGACCTGCGGGCCGGCAAGCGCGAGAACGCCCTCGCGGTGATCAACGCGCTCAACGCGCTCGCCGCGGATGAAGGCGGGCTTGCGGTGCTGGAGCTGACGCCGGACGAGTCCCGGCGGTGGCTCGGCGCGCTCAACGACCTGCGCCTCGCCATCGGCTCCCGGCTGGAGATCGCCGACGAGGACGACACGGACGACTTCTACCGCCTGCCGGACGAGGATCCGCGCAAGCCGATGGTGATGGCCTACCTCTGGCTGGGCGGGCTCCAGGAGACCCTCGTCTCCACTCTCATGTCGTAGCTCCGCGCCTCATGCCCTCAGCTCCGCGCCTCATGCCGTAGTCCCGCGCCTCTCACGCCGTGGTCCCGCGCCTCGCATGCCGTGGTTCCATGCCGTGATCCACCCGGCTCATGCCGTGATCCACCCGGTATATCCGGATTTCGCGTTCGCTCAGAGGACGCTCAAATCCGGATAACGATCGCGTCACTGCGACGGCCGGGTATGGGTGCGCTCTGCGCGCTTTGTCCGCTTCTTCCCGTGGGATGCATCACACAGCTCCCCGTCGATCAGCGTTGCGGCCGTGATAAATCTTCACGACCGCCCGACGGACACCACCCATGTCCGGCCGGGTGCGCCACCGAGCCGGCAACAGCCGGCCAGGCACAGCGGATCCAGGGAGACCCGGGCACGCACTCCATCAATCCGGGGGGATCGAAACCCGATCCGGGGCCGACCGAGGGCCCGGGGTCGGCATGGAGAAAGGCGCACACCACATGACCTCACCGCAGGTCACGGAAGCCCCCGAAGAGGGGTACGAGCGAGGACTCGGCAGCCGCCAGGTCCAGATGATCGCCATCGGCGGCGCCATCGGCGTCGGCCTCTTCCTGGGTGCAGGGGCGAACATCGCCAAGGCCGGACCCAGCCTCATCGTCATGTACGCCCTCGCGGGCCTGATCATCTTCTTCATCATGCGGGCACTGGGCGAGCTTCTGCTCTACCGCCCCGTCTCGGGCTCCTTCGCGGAGTACTCCCGCGAGTTCCTCGGCCCGTTCTTCGGCTTCTTCACCGGCTGGACGTACTGGCTGATGTGGGTGGTGACCGGAATGGCCGAGCTGACGGCCGCCGCGATCTACGTCCACTACTGGTTCCCCGCCGTCCCGCAGTGGGTGACCGCGCTGGTGTTCCTGGTGGTCCTGTTCGTGGCCAACCTGATCTCCGTGAAGGTCTTCGGCGAGATCGAGTTCTGGTTCTCGATGGTCAAGGTCACCGCCCTCATCGGCATGATCGTGATCGGTCTCGGCGTCCTCACTTTCGGCTTCAGCGCCGCCGGTGACACCGCCACCGTCAGCAACCTCTGGGAGTTCGACGGCTTCTTCCCCAAGGGCGTCGGCTCCTCCCTGATGACCCTCCAGGGCGTGATGTTCGCCTACCTCGCCGTCGAACTGGTCGGCGTCACCGCGGGCGAGTCCGAGAACCCGGAGAAGACCCTCCCCAAGGCGATCAACACCCTGCCCTGGCGGATCGCCCTGTTCTACGTCGGCGCCCTCACCGTCATCCTGTGCGTGGTGAAGTGGACCGAGTTCGCCCCGGGCGTCAGCCCCTTCGTGAAGGCGTTCGCGGTCATCGGCATCCCGGCCGGCGCGGGCATCGTGAACTTCGTGGTGCTCACCGCGGCCCTGTCCTCCTGCAACTCCGGCATGTACTCCACCGGCCGCATGCTGCGCACCCTCGCGGACAACCGCGAGGCCCCCCGGTTCTTCAGCCGCCTGTCGAGCTCCAAGACCCCGGCGCTGGGCATCACCGTCTCCGTCGCCTTCATGGGCATCGGCGTGGTGCTGAACTACATCGTCCCGGAGAAGGCCTTCGGCTACGTCACCTCCGTCGCCACCGCGGCCGGCATCTGGACCTGGCTGATGATCCTGATCAGCCACGTCCTGTACCGCAGGGGCGTCGAGTCGGGCCGGCTGCGCGCCTCCTCCTTCCCGGCGCCCGGCGGCTCCAAGTGCTCCTACGTCGCCATCGCGTTCCTGCTCTTCGTCACCGGTTTGATCGCGTACGACGCCGACTCCCGCGTCTGCCTGTACGTGATGGCCGTGTGGGCCGCCGCCCTGGCCGTCGGCTGGGCGGTCCTCAAGAACCGCAACCCGCAGGTCGCCGACCGCCGCGAGCCGCAGCTCGAGAAGGTCGGCTGACCCGCGGCGCTCCAGGACCGGACGTCGCGGCGGGAACGGGCCCCCAACCCGCTCCCGCGGCCGCTCAGGACGTCCGCAATGTGGGCCGTTCCGTACCGGACTCCGGTACGGAACGGCCCGCCTGTCTATGCTGGCCGCCATGCTGACCCTTACCCAGGCCCTCTACGACCAGATCGTCGCCCACGCCCGCAAGGACCACCCCGACGAGGCGTGCGGCGTCGTGGCCGGGCCCGCGGGCTCCGGCCGGCCCGAGCGGTTCATCCCCATGGTGAACGCGGCACGCTCGCCCACCTTCTACGAGTTCGGCTCGCAGGACCTGCTCAAGCTCTACCGGGAGATGGACGACCGGGACGAGGAGCCGGTGATCGTCTACCACTCGCACACCGCGACCGAGGCCCATCCCTCCCGCACCGACATCGGCTACGCCAACGAGCCCGGCGCGCACTACGTCCTGGTCTCCACCGCCGACACCGACGGGCTCGGCGAGTTCCAGTTCCGCTCGTTCCGCATCGTCGAGGGCGAGGTCACGGAGGAGGAGGTCAAGGTGGTGGAGGCGTACTGATCGGGGAACGTCTCGTGACGTGGATGGAAAGTGTCCGCGTGGCGAGATCACACTCCGGGTCGGGGACCGGGAATCGATACGATGACCGCATGGTTTTCCACGACGTGAGCGAGAAGACGCCGGGCATGCTGCTCGTGGCGCGGCTGCACGTCGACCTGTGCAGGCTGAACAGCGCCATCTGTTGACGTTCCGCGCCGCCGCACGGCCGTGAGGGCCGCGGCGCTCCCCAGTGCCGAAAACCTGGGGGCACCCCTACGGTGCGCCCGGCCGCGTCCGAGCCGGGGGATCCATCCCGACGACATCCTTACCGACAGGAGCCCGCAACCATGGCCATCGAGGTCCGCATCCCCACCATCCTCCGCCAGTACACCGACGGCCAGAAGGCCGTGGACGGCAACGGGGAGACCCTCGCCGAGCTCTTCGCCGACCTCGAGACCCGGCACCCGGGCATCCAGGCCCGGATCGTCGACGAGGCGAACGGCGAGCAGCTGCGCCGCTTCGTCAACGTCTACCTGAACGACGAGGACGTGCGCTTCCTGGACGGTATCTCCACCAAGCTCGCCGACGGCGACAACGTGACGATCCTGCCGGCCGTCGCCGGCGGCATGCGCTGATCGGTCGCTGATCAGCGATGCGTTACGACTCCCCGCTGGCCGCGGTGGGCAACACCCCCCTGGTGTGCCTGCCGCGGCTGTCGCCGTCGGCCGACGTCCGCATCTGGGCGAAGCTGGAGGACCGCAACCCGACCGGCTCGGTCAAGGACCGCCCCGCCCTGCACATGATCGAGCAGGCGGAGAAGGACGGCCGGCTCACCCCGGGCTGCACGATCCTCGAACCCACCTCCGGCAACACCGGCATCTCGCTGGCCATGGCGGCCAAGCTCAAGGGCTACCGCATGGTGTGTGTGATGCCCGAGAACACCTCGCAGGAGCGCCGGGACCTGCTCGGCATGTGGGGAGCGGAGATCATCTCCTCCCCGGCCGCGGGCGGTTCCAACACCGCCGTGCGCGTCGCCAAGGAGCTGGCCGCCGAGCACCCGGACTGGGTGATGCTCTACCAGTACGGCAACCCGGACAACGCCGGTGCCCACTACGCCACCACCGGCCCCGAGATCCTCGCCGACCTGCCCTCGATCACGCACTTCGTGGCGGGCCTCGGCACCACGGGCACGCTCATGGGCGTCGGCCGCTACCTGCGCGAGCACAAGCCGGACGTGAAGATCGTCGCCGCCGAGCCGCGCTACGACGACCTGGTGTACGGCCTGCGCAACCTCGACGAGGGCTTCGTCCCCGAGCTCTACGACGCCTCCGTCCTCACCACCCGCTACTCGGTCGGCTCGGCCGACGCGGTCACCCGCACCCGTGAACTCCTCCAGCGGGAGGGCATCTTCGCGGGTGTCTCCACCGGTGCCGCACTGCACGCGGCGATCGGCGTCGGGAAGAAGGCGCTGACGGCGGGCGAGAGTGCCGACATCGTGTTCATCGTCGCCGACGGTGGCTGGAAGTACCTCTCCACCGGCGTCTACACCGCGGCCACCACCGAGGAGGCCATCGAGACCCTCCAGGGCCAGCTCTGGGCGTAGGGCCCGGGCCCACCACCGGTCCGTCCGCATCTGCATGCGCGATCTGCATGCGCGGGGCCCCGGCCGTCGTATCGGCCGGGGCCCTGGCGTGCGTGGGGGACGGGATCCTGATGTGCTGGAGAAACGTCATACCGGCAGAAGGACAGGGCACGGCACCCCGGGCACAGCAGAAAGGCGGCCGCCCCATGCGCCGTTCGACGCTTCACGGCACCACCGTCACCGCTGCGGCGGTGACCCTGCTCCTCGTCGGCTGCGGCGCACAGCACGACGGCGCGGGCTCCGGCAAGGACGGCACCCCCACCCGGCCGACGACCGCGCCCGTTTCCCCGTCCGGGCCCGTTTCCCCGTCCGGGCCCGCCTCGCCGTCCGGGCCCGCCTCTCCCACTGGGACCGCCCCCGGCTGCACGGACCGCGCCGAACTCACCGCCGCCGACTCCGGGCGCACCCTCTGCCTGACCGTCGGCGGGCAGGTGCGGCTCACCCTGGATGGCACCGAGGACCGCCCCTGGACACCGGTCAGGTCCAGCGGCACCGCCCTGCGGGCCGCCAACGCCGGCATCGTGATCCTGCCGGGCGACGCCGTCGCCGCCTTCGACGCCGTCACGCCCGGAACGGCCCGGCTGACCTCCGCCCGCCCGCTGTGCGCGGCGGGCCCTGGCCGGATCGCGTGCCAGGGCATCCGGCAGTGGACGGTCACCGTGCGGGTGACAGGGCCATGAGCCCGACGGGCCACGGCACACGGACACGGCAGCGCAGCGCGCCGGGCCGCGCCCGTCCCGTTCAGCCCGCCAGGTATCGGACCTGGTCCCAGAGGACGGGGTCCACGACCCCCACCCGGCGGCGGAAGTCCCATACCGGTACCTCCCGGACCTCGTCGGTCTCCAGGAAGCTGGTCCGGCCCTGCGCGTCCCCGACCGAGCCCGGCGGCAGCGGGATCACTCCTGACCGCTCGTCGTGGTACCTGCTGGTGATCTCCGCGACCTTGGCGCGCTTGCCGTGCACCGCCAGGACCAGACAGGGCCGGTCCTTCGCCCCCGGCCCGTCGCTGTGGGGCACGCTGGCCCACCAGATCTCCGCGGGCTGCGGATGCGCCGCGGCACGGCGGCCGGCCAGGCGGCCGGGACGCGACCTCCTCGGGGGCCTGCGGCCCCGTCCCCAGCCGTCGACGAGCGTGGCGACGAGCGCGAGCAGCACCACCGCCGCGAGCGCCAGCCACCAGGACGTGTCCACAACCATGACGTTACCGGCGTGCGACCCACGGTGCGCGCCCTTCAACGCTCCCCATGCGCCCCAGGTCCAGCCGAACCGGTGACACCACAGGTGAGTTCGCCCACAACAGCCCTTACCAGAGGAGCGACCGGACGTATCCCGCCTTACGCTCGACGGACCGCACGACCCCCGTCACCTTCCTCTCCGAAGTTTTCCCGCCAGCGGAGGTTTCTGCTTCATGAAGCTCACCGTCGTCGGCTGCTCGGGGTCGTTCCCGTCCGCGGAATCGGCCTGCTCGAGCTACCTCGTCGAGGCCGACGGCTTTCGGCTGCTTCTCGACCTGGGCAACGGCGCCCTGGGCGAGCTGCAGCGCCACTGCGGTCTCTACGACCTCGACGCCATCTTCCTGAGTCATCTGCACGCCGACCATTGCATCGACATGCTCGGCTACTTCGTCGCGCGCTACTACCGGTACGACGGAGGCCGTTGCGATCCCATCCCGGTGTACGGGCCCGAGGGCACCGAGCACCGGCTGACCACCGCCTATGCCGACACCCCCACGGCCTCCTCGATGAGCGAGGTCTTCGACTTCCACACGGTCAAGCCCGGCACCTTCGAGATCGGCCCCTTCACCGTGCACACCGAGCGGGTGGCCCACCCCGTGGAGGCCTACGCCATCCGCGTCGAGCACGGCGGGCGGGCGCTGACGTACTCCGGGGACACCGGGGTGAGCGAGGCGCTGGAGGAACTCGCCCGGGACAGCGACCTCTTCCTGTGCGAGGCCGCCTTCACGGACGGCAAGGAGAACATCCCCGATCTGCACCTCAACGGCCGCGAGGCAGGTGAGGCCGCCGCGCGCGCCGGAGTCCGCCGCCTGGTCCTCACCCACATCCCCCCGTGGACCGACCCGCAGATCAACCTCGCCGACGCCCGCGCGGCCTACGCGGGCCCGGTGGAGCTCGCGGCGCCCGGAGCGTCGTACGACATCTAGGCCCAGGACAGCAGGCCCAGGACAGCAGGCCCAGGACAGCAGGTCCAGGAGACGAAAGGCCCCCGGAGTCACGGAACTCCGGGGGCCCTCTCACGTCGTGGCCGGGCTTACGCCTTCGTGAGGTCCTCGGTCTCCTCCTCGGGCTCGCGGCCCGGGGTGGGGAGGTTGAACTTGGTGATGGCGAAGCGGAACAGGGTGTAGTAGATCGCCGCGAACACCAGGCCGATCGGGATGATCAGCCATGGCTTGGTCGCCAGGTTCCAGTTGAGGGCGTAGTCGATGAAGCCGGCGGAGAAGGTGAAGCCTGCGTGCACGCCGAGCGCCCAGGTTATCGCCATGGACAGGGCGGTCAGCACCGCGTGGATCACGTACAGCACGGGGGCGATGAACATGAACGTGAACTCGATCGGCTCGGTCACACCGGTCACGAAGGAGGTCAGTGCGAGCGACACCATCATGCCCAGGACGGCCTTGCGGCGCTCCGGCCGGGCCGAGTGCGCGATGGCCAGGGCGGCGGCCGGCAGACCGAACATCATGATCGGGAAGAAGCCCGACATGAACTGGCCGGCGTGCGGGTCACCCGCGAAGAAGCGGTTCAGGTCGCCGTGGACGACCTGGCCGGCGGAGTTGGTGAAGTCGCCGATCTGGAACCACGAGACGGTGTTGACGAACTGGTGCATGCCGACCGGGATCAGCGCACGGTTGACCAGACCGAACAGGCCCGCGCCTGCGGCGCCCAACCCGGTGATCCACTTGCCGAGGTCGGTGATCACGTCACCGATGGGCTGCCAGCCCACCACGACCAGAACGCCCAGCGCAGTGCCGACGAAAGCCATGATGATCGGGACCAGGCGGCGGCCGTTGAAGAAGCCCAGCCAGTCGACGAGCTTGGTGCGGTGGAACCGCTGCCAGATCACGGCGGAGAGCAGACCGAGGATGATGCCGCCCAGCACGCCCGGGTTCTGGTAAGACGCCGTCGTGATCTCGGAGCCGTGCTTCCACACGCCGCCGAGACCGGTTGAGACGAACTCGGCGCCCTTCGGCACACCGTCCTCGATCGGGAACTGGTGGATCACCGTGTAATAGGTGAGGAACCCGACCACCGCGGCGAGCGCGGTCGAGCCGTCGGCCTTCTTGGCGAAGCCGATGGCGACGCCGATGCAGAACAGCAGCGGCAGGCCGAGCGAGGCATCCAGCAGCGCGCCACCGGCGCCGGCGAACACCTTGGCGACCTGGTCCCAGCCGAGTCCGTCCGCGCCGAACACGTCCGGCTGTCCCAGACGCAGCAGGATGCCCGCCGCCGGCAGTACGGCGATCGGGAGCTGCAGGCTGCGGCCGACCTTCTGCAGGCCCTGGAACAGGCCGGATCCCCATTTCTTCGCCGGGGCCGCCGTCTCGGTGGCGGTGCTCATACATCCTCCATCGGGTGGTGGTCTACACCACTCAGTGGTGTAGACCTTTTGTAACACGATGAAGGGGGCGTAAGGAACCCGTGATTCCCGCGACCGAGCCACTACGCACCGTGTGGATGTGGGGTCTGAGTCGGTAGTGAGGGGCAAGCGGTGGGCATCGAGCCTCGTTTGGTCCCCGCGCCTACGCTGGTGTAGACCAGTCGGCGGACGGTTCCGCTGCCGTGAGCGCACCATTCTGCACCCATGGCACGGCCGCTCGCAAAGATGGGCCAACTGTGGGTTACTGCGACAAAGCGGATCGGATCAGGGAGAAGGAACATGGCCACCAAGGCTGAGAAGATCGTTGCCGGGCTGGGCGGCATCCAGAACATCGACGAGATCGAGGGCTGCATCACCCGGCTCCGCACCGAAGTGCACGACGCCTCCCTGGTCGACGAGGCCGCCCTCAAGGCCGCCGGCGCGCACGGCGTCGTCAAGATGGGCACCGCCATCCAGGTCGTCATCGGCACCGACGCCGACCCGATCGCCGCGGAGATCGAAGACATGATGTGAACCCGGCGGACCGCCGCGGTTCACCTTCAAGGGGCTCTTCCCGATGCGGGAGGAGCCCCTTGTCCATGGGGGACTACGCTCGACGCCATGTCTCGTATCGACGGCCGCACCCCCGAACAACTCCGCCCGGTCACCATCGAACGCGGGTGGAGCAAGCACGCCGAGGGCTCCGTCCTCGTCTCCTTCGGCGACACCAAGGTCTTCTGCACCGCCTCCGTCACCGAAGGCGTCCCGCGCTGGCGCAAGGGCAGCGGCGAGGGCTGGGTCACCGCCGAGTACTCCATGCTGCCCCGCGCCACCAACACCCGTGGCGACCGCGAATCGGTCAAGGGCAGGATCGGCGGCCGCACCCATGAGATCTCCCGCCTCATCGGCCGCTCCCTGCGCTCGGTCGTCGACTACAAGGCACTCGGCGAGAACACCATCGTCCTGGACTGCGACGTCCTCCAGGCCGACGGCGGAACCCGGACCGCGGCCATCACGGGCGCCTACGTGGCCCTGGCCGACGCCGTCACCTGGGCCCGCGGCAAGAAGCTGATCAAGGCCGGCCGCCAGCCGCTCACCGGCACCGTCAGTGCCGTCTCGGTCGGCATCGTCGGCGGTGTGCCGCTGCTCGACCTCTGCTACGAGGAGGACGTCCGCGCCGAGACCGACATGAACGTCGTCTGCACCGGCGACGGCCGCTTCGTCGAGGTCCAGGGCACCGCGGAGGCCGAACCCTTCGCGCGCGAGGAACTCAACAGCCTCCTCGACCTCGCCGTGGCCGGCTGCGCCGAACTCACGGCGATCCAGCGCACGGCACTCGAGACGGCCCTGGCGAAGTAGAGGAGCAGCCCCGCATGACCCGCTTGATCCTCGCCACCCGCAACTCCGGCAAGATCGTCGAGCTCAGGGCGATCCTGGCCGACGCCGGCCTGCCCCACGAACTCGTCGGCACCGACGCCTACCCGGACGTCCCCGACGTCAAGGAGACCGGCGTCACCTTCGCCGAGAACGCCCTGCTGAAGGCCCACGCCCTGGCCCAGGCCACCGGCCTCCCCGCGGTCGCGGACGACTCCGGCCTCTGCGTCGACGTCCTCGGCGGCGCCCCCGGCATCTTCTCGGCCCGCTGGGCCGGCCGCCACGGCGACGACAAGGCCAACCTCGACCTGCTCCTGGCCCAGCTCTCGGACATCGCCGACGACCACCGCGCCGCCCACTTCGCCTGCGCTGCGGCCCTCGCCCTGCCGGACGGCACGGAGCGTGTGGTGGAGGGGCAACTGCGCGGCACCCTGCGCCACGAGCCCGCGGGCACCAACGGCTTCGGCTACGACCCGATCCTCCAGCCCGACGGGGAGATCCGCACCTGCGCGGAACTGACCCCCGAGGAGAAGAACGCGATCAGCCACCGCGGCAAGGCGTTTCGCGCCCTGGTGCCGGTGGTGCGGGAGTTGCTCGGATAGCGCGAGCAGGAGCTGGTGCGGCCGGAGGGACTCGAACCCTCACGGGAGTTACCCCACTGGGACCTAAACCCAGCGTGACTGCCAATTCCACCACGGCCGCCTGGTGCTGCCCGGCCATGCTACTGGCCGGGCAGCGCCCTCAGATCCCCAAGTCCTTGATGATCTTGGCCACGTGGCCCGTCGCCTTCACGTTGTAGAGGGCTCGTTCGACCTTGCCCTCCTCGTCGACGACGATCGTGGAGCGGATGACGCCGACGACGGTCTTGCCGTAGAGCTTCTTCTCGCCGAAGGCGCCGTAGGACTCCAGGACCTTCTTGTCCGGGTCGCCGAGCAGCGTGACCTCGAGGGACTCCTTGTCGCGGAACTTCGCCAGCTTCTCGGGCTTGTCGGGGGAGATGCCGATCACGTCGTACCCCGCGCCCGCCAGCAGGTCCAGGTTGTCGGTGAAGTCGCAGGCCTGCTTGGTGCAGCCGGGGGTGAGGGCGGCCGGGTAGAAGTAGACGATGACCTTCCGGCCCTTGTGGTCGGCCAGCGACACCTCCTTGCCGTCGGCGTCGGGGAGGGCGAAGGCGGGGGCCACGTCCCCGGGCTGGAGTCGCTCGGTCATCGAAGCTCGTCTCCTCGTGCGTGCGGATACCGTGTCGCTCCGAGGGTAACCGGGGGTGCCGACAGTGCGGTCGGAGCGGGAACTGACAGACTGTCCCGAACAGGCATCAGTTGACTTCGGAGGCGGCACGGTGGCGGACACCGCGGACACCAGAACCCCGGCTGAGATCGAGGCGGACATCAAACGCCGCCGCGAGGTGCTGGCCGAGACGCTCGACGAGATCGGGGTGCGCGTGCACCCGAAGACCATCGTCGGGGACGCCAAGGCCAGGGTCGCCTCCCATGTCGACCACACGCTCGGACGGGCCTACGTGCAGGTCAACCGGGTGGTGAGTGATGTGCGGGCGCAGTTCGTGGACGAGGAGGGCGCCCCGCGTCTGGAGCGGGTCGTACCGGTCGCGCTCGTCGCCGTCGGCCTGGTCGGACTGCTCGCTCTGGGCGCCCGCCGGCGCCGTCGCTGAGTGGCACGACGCCCCACCGCGTGCAGACGTGCCGAAGGCAGGTAGGTTCGAGGCGTGAGCGCCAACAGACATGAGCACAGCAGCCACCACGACAAGCTGCCCATCCGGATGCTGCACGACCGGGTGCTCGTCCGGCAGGACACGAGCGAGGGCGAGCGGCGTTCGGGCGGTGGCATCCTGATTCCCGCGACAGCGGCGGTGGGACGTCGGCTGGCCTGGGCCGAGGTCGTCGCGGTGGGGCAGAACGTGCGGACCGTCGAGCCGGGGGACCGGGTGTTGTTCGATCCGGAGGACCGTGCCGAGGTCGAGGTGCGCGGGGTCGCGTACGTGCTCATGCGCGAGCGTGATCTGCACGCGGTGGCCGCGGACCGGTTCGAGGGTTCGGAGGATTCCACCGGCCTGTATCTGTAGCGGTACGGGACGTCCTGGGACGTCCTCCACGACGCCGTACGACGGCTTCGCAGACCGAACGCCGAGGGGCTGGTGACGATGGTCACCAGCCCCTTTTGTCGTTCCTTTGCTAGCCTCGGGTCCAACCCGACGAGACGCGCCGTACCGGGACGAACGCAAAGACGACGCACCCCCGTTCAAGTCCTTACGTCGTCCCGGAGGTGCCCGTCATGGCCTGGGTCCTGCTCATTCTCGCCGGTCTGCTGGAGGTGGGCTGGTCGATCGGGATGAAGTTCACCGACGGCTTCACTCGCCCCCTGCCCAGCGTGCTCACCGGCGCCGGGATCGTGACCAGCATGGTCCTGCTGTCGTATGCCGCCCGCACCCTGCCCATCGGCACCGCCTACGGCGTGTGGGTGGGCATCGGGGCGGCCGGTGCGGCGGTGATCGGCATGGTGGTGCTGGGGGAGCCGGCGACCGCCGCCCGGATCTTCTTCGTGTGTCTGCTCCTGGTGGCCGTGGTGGGGCTCAAGGTCACATCCGGTCACTGAACACGCCTTGCAGGCCGGTGTTCGTGCCGCCGTCGCCGGGGGTACCGGCCCCGGCGTTCCCGCCCGCGCTGCCCGGGGTGCCGGGGCTGCCTCCGCCGGGCACGCCTCCCGCGTCGCCCGGCGGGGTGCCTCCGACGTCCCCGGTGCCCGGGTCGGTGGGACCGCCCGGCGGGGTGCCGGGGTCGGTCCCACCGGTGGTGGGGTCGCCGCCGGGGTCGGGCGTGCCGCCGTCGCCCTGGCCCTGCCCCTGGCCCTGGTCCTGCCCCGGGTCCTGGCCGCCGGGGTCGGCCGTGCCACTGCCGTCCTGACTGCCGTCGCCCGGGTTCTCGTCGGGCACCGAGGGCGGCGGCTGGATCTGGTCGGCGCCCGGCTGGAGCTGGAGGTCGAAGTCGGTGACCAGGGTGTTCTTCAGGGCCGCCCCGGTGTACTGCGCCCAGATCTGGGCGGGCGGCCCGCCGCCGTTGACACGGGCCAGCCCCATGGCGTCGTAGAGCGGCTTGTGATGGGCGGTGACCGGGTCCTGGCCCATGACCGAGACGACGGTGGCGAGTTCGGGCGTGTAGCCGGCGAACAGGGCCGCGGTGTCCTCCTCGGCGGTTCCGGTCTTGCCGGCGGCGGGCCGGCCGGCGGCCTGGGCGGCGGTGGCGGTGCCGTTCTGCACGACGCTGCGCAGTATCTCGGTGGTGGTGTCGGCGGCCTCGCGGCTGATCGCCTGGGTCTCGGTGCGCTGGGGCAGCTCGACGGTGTCGGTGCCGTCCTTGGTGATCTTCTTGATCATCGTGTACGGGGCGTGCTTGCCGTGGTTGGCGAGTGTGGCGTAGGCGTCGGCCATGTCGACGACGCTGGCGGTGGCCACTCCGAGCGCGATGGACGGGGTGGGGGTCAGGGACGGGGTGTCGGCCGACAGGCCGAGGGCGACGGCGGTGTCCTTGACCTTGTCGGAGCCGACGTCGGCGGCCATCTGCGCGTACACCGCGTTGACGGACTTGTCCGTGGCCTCGCTGACGGTGATGTCGCCGTAGGATCGCTGGTCCTCGTTCTCGGGGGCGTAGGAGCCGCTCCAGCCCTGGACGGGGCGCTTGTTGGTGCCGTCGTAGTAGGTGTTCGGGGTGATCGGGCGGCCGTCCTGGGTCGCGGAGCCGTTCTGGACGGCGGAGGTGAACACGAACGGCTTGAAGGTGGAGCCCACCTGGAAGTCCCGGCGGGTGGCGTTGTTCGTGTACTGCTGGACGTAGTCGATGCCGCCGTACATGGCGACGAGCTCGCCGGTCTTCGGATCGATGGAGGCGGCGCCGGCCCGGACGTAGGTGTCGACCTTCCGGTTCTTCCGGTCGAGCTTGCTCATCACCTGGTCGTCCACGGCCTTGACCAGGGCGTCCTGCTTGCTCTTCTCCAGGGTCGTGGTGATCTGGTAGCCGCCCGCGGAGAGCTGGTCCTCGTTCAGGATCTTGTTCTTGGCCAGGTAGTCCTTCACCGCGCGGACGATGTAACCGCGCTGCCCGGACATGCCCGTGGGGGCGGTGGCCTCCTTCGGCACCGGGAACTTCATCCCGGCCCGCTGCGAGGCGCTCAGCCAGCCCTTCTTGACCATGCCGTTCAGGACGTAGTTCCAGCGGGCCAGGGCGGCGGACTTGTTCTCCGGGTGGGCGGCGACGTCGAACTCGCTGGGCGCGTTGACCAGCGCGGCCAGATAGGCGGCGCGGGCCGGGTCGAGGTCCTTGGCCTTGACGCCGTAGTACGCCTGGGCGGCGGCCTGGATGCCGTAGGCGTTGCGGCCGAAGTAGCTGGTGTTGAGGTAGCCCTCGAGGATGTCTTGCTTGGAGGCCGTGCGATCCAGCTTGATCGCGATGAAGAACTCCTTCACCTTGCGGGTGACGGTCTGCTCCTGGCCCAGGTAGTAGTTCTTCACGTACTGCTGGGTGATCGTCGAACCGGACTGCTTGCCCTTGCCCAGGGCGGTGTTCCAGCCGGCGCGCAGCATCGCCTTGGGGTCGACGGCGGACTCGGTGTAGAAGTCGCGGTCCTCGGCGGCGAGCACGGCGTGCTGGGCGTCCTTGGAGACCTGGGCGAGCGTGACGTTCTGCCGGTTGATCTCGCCGTCCCGGGCGATCTCGGAGCCGTCGGCGTACAGGTAGACGTTGGCCTGCTTGATGGCCATGGCGTTGGCGGGCGGGATCTGCACCAGCGAGTAGCCGATGAAGAACGCGCCGATGACCAGCAGCATGGCGGTGAGGAAGCCGCCGAGCACCATCCGCCAGGTCGGTACGGCGCGGCGCCAGCCGGTGCGCCGGGGCCGTCCGGCCTGTCCGCCGCCGCCCGTCTCGCCCTCCGCCCCGCTCCCTGTCCCGCTCTCCGCTTCGCCCCCGCTCTCGGGTGCCGCCGGTGGCTGGTGGTCGGCCACGCCCTGGTTCGGCTGCTGCGGCTCGTCACTCATGTCGTGCTCGGACTCCTGTTTCCCGTCGTACGTCCCCGTACGTGTCACGGCGTACGTCCCCGTACGCCGCCATGCGCCTTCGGCGCCCCCCAGATGAAGACTCTCGCGGCAACCGTTCCGTTCCCGGTCCCTGGCACTTGTCGGGGCCGGAAAACACGTGGCATGTCACGCCCGGCACGCATTAAGCTCCCGCGCTTTCGGTGTCGTGGCCTGGGAGGCGGTGCACGTGGGCGCAGGACGGTTGTACGCGGCCGTCGCGGCGGGGGGATTCAGACGGTACGCGACGTATCGGGCGGCGACGGCGGCCGGGGTGTTCACCAATACGGCATTCGGGCTGATCCTGGTGTACACGTACCTCGCGCTGTGGGACGTTCGGCCGCACCTGGGTGGTTACGACCAGGCGCAGGCCGTGACGTACGTGTGGCTGGGGCAGGCGTTCCTGGCGGCCCTCGCGATCGGCGGGGGCGGCGTCGAGGACGAGTTGATGGAACGCATCCGAACGGGTGACATCGCCGTCGACCTTTACCGGCCGGCCGACCTCCAGCTGTGGTGGCTGTCGGCCGACGCGGGCCGGGCGATGTTCCAGTTGCTGGGCCGCGGAGTGCTGCCCTTCGTGTTCGGGGCGCTGCTCTTCCCGGTGGCCCTGCCGTCGGACCCGCTGACCTGGGCGGCGTTCCTCGGGGCGGTGCCGCTGGCCCTGCTGGTGGGGTTCGGGATCCGCTTTCTGGTGGCGCTGAGCGCGTTCTGGCTGCTGGACGGCGCGGGCGTGGTGCAGATGGCCTGGCTGGCCGGGTACTTCTGCTCGGGGATGCTGCTGCCGCTGAACGTCTTCCCGGGCGCGCTGGGCGAGGTGGTCCGGGTACTGCCCTGGTCCTCGCTGCTCCAGGCCCCCGCCGACATCCTGCTGGGGCACGCGGACCCGCTCGACACCTACCTCTTCCAGGGCGCGTGGGCGGTGGCGCTGCTGGCGGCGGGGCGGCTGGTGCAGTCGGCGGCGACGCGGCGGGTGGTGGTGCAGGGTGGCTGAGCTCAACGCGGACCCGGCCGGCAACCGGCTGGTGGAGGGGCTGCGCGCCTACCGCCTGATCGCCGCGATGTGGATCCGCTCCACGATGGCCTACCGCGCCTCCTTCGTCATGACCACCGCCGGCAGCTTCGTCGCGACCGGACTGGACTTCGTGGCGATCCTGCTGATGTTCTCCCGCGTCGACGCGCTCGGCGGCTACGCGCTGCCCGAGATCGCCTTCCTGTACGGGCTGTCCGCCACCGCCTTCGGGCTCGCCGACCTGGTGATCGGCTCCATGGACCGGCTGGGGCGGCGGGTGCGCGACGGCACCCTCGACACGCTGCTGGTCCGGCCGGCTCCGGTGCTCGCGCAGGTGGCCGCCGACCGGTTCGCGCTGCGCCGGATGGGCCGGGTGACGCAGGGGGCGCTGGTGCTGGGCTGGGCGATGTCACGGCTCGACGTCGACTGGACGCCGCTGAAGCTGCTGCTGATGCCGGTGATGCTGGTCAGCGGCTGCGGGATCTTCTGCGCGGTGTTCGTGGCCGGGGCGGCCTTCCAGTTCGTGGCGCAGGACGCCTCGGAGGTGCAGAACGCGTTCACCTACGGCGGCACCACGCTGCTCCAGTACCCGCCGACGGTGTTCGCCAAGGAGCTGGTGCGCGGGGTGACGTTCGTCCTGCCGTTGGCCTTCGTCAACTGGCTGCCCGCGCTGTACGTGCTGGGGCGGCCGTATCCGCTCGACCTGCCCCGGTGGACCGCGTTCGCGCCGCCGCTGGTCGCGGTGGCGTGCTGCGCGCTGGCGGGGGCGGCCTGGCGGGTGGGGCTGCGGTCGTATCGGAGTACCGGGAACTGACGGGAACTGACGGGAACTTAAAGGGGCGAAGGGGAGAAGGGACGTACAGGGCGTATGGCGACGGCGGTGGACGGTGTGGAGGGCAGGGACGGCGTGGACAGTGGGGACGGCGCGGGCGGTGGTCTCATCGAACTCGACCGGGTCGAGAAGGTCTTCGACGTGCGGAAGAAGACGGGGTTCCTGAGGCGCGAGCGGCGGCAGGTGCGGGCGGTCGACTCGATCTCCTTCAGCGTGGCGCGCGGGGAGATGGTCGGCTACATCGGCCCGAACGGCGCGGGCAAGTCGACGACGATCAAGATGCTCACCGGCATCCTGACGCCCAGCGGCGGCCGGCTGCGGGTCGCCGGCATCGACCCCTCCCGCGAGCGGACCCGGCTCGCCCGGCGCATCGGAGTGGTGTTCGGGCAGCGTACGACCCTGTGGTGGGACCTGCCGCTGATCGACTCCTACCGGCTGATGCACCGCATGTACCGCATCCCCGACGGCCGCTATCGAGAGAACCTCGACCGCTGCGTCGAACTCCTCGAACTCGGCGAGCTGTTGGACGTACCCGTACGGCAACTCTCGCTGGGCCAGCGGATGCGCGGCGACATCGCGGCGGCCCTGCTGCACGACCCGGAGGTCCTCTACCTGGACGAGCCGACCATCGGCCTGGACGTCATCAGCAAGGCCAGGGTCCGTGGGTTCCTGCGCGATCTGAACGCCGAACGCGGTACGACGGTGCTGCTGACCACGCACGACCTTCAGGACATCGAGCAGCTGTGCTCGCGGGTGATGGTCATCGACCACGGGCGCCTGATGTACGACGGCCCCCTCACCGGCCTGCACGAGGCGGGCGAGAGCGAACGCACCCTGGTCGTCGACCTGGAGCGCGAGGTGCCGCCGATCGAACTGCCGTCCGCGCGCGTGGTGCGGGTCGAGGGGCCCCGGCAGTGGCTGGCCTTCCCGGCGGCCGAGTCGGCGGCACCCCTGGTGGCGCGGATCGCGGCGGAGTACCCGCTGGTGGACCTGTCGGTGCGGGAGCCCGACATCGAGGCGGTCATCGCGAGGATGTACGCCGAGAAAGCGGTCTCGTAGGCTGCTGCCATGACGGAGGACCTGCCGGAGCTTCGCGCTTCCGACGCCGATCGTGAACGAGTCGTCGAACATCTGCGGGACGCCCTCGCCGAGGGGCGGCTCGACATGACCGAGTTCGAGGAACGGCTGGAGGCGGCGTACCAGGCGCGCACGTACGGCGAACTCGCGCCGCTCACCCGGGACCTGCCCGTGCCCGGGGTGGTCGCCCCGGCGGTGAGCATGGTCAAGCAGCCTGTACAGGACGGCAGTTGGGCGTCGCGGGTGGTCGGCGGCGAGGGGTCCTCGTCGTGGGCCGTCGCCATCATGGGCGGGTTCGAGCGCAAGGGGCGCTGGACCGTGCCCAAGCGATTCGACTGCTTCACCTTCTGGGGCGGCGGCAGCATCGACCTGCGCGACGCCAACTTCGCCGACCACGAGGTCGTGATCAACTGCGTGGCGATCATGGGCGGTGTGGATGTGATCGTGCCGCCCGGCGTCGAGGTGGTGGTGCGCGGCATCGGCATCATGGGCGGCTTCGACCACCGCGAGGACGGCGCGCACAGCGAGCCGGGCGCCCCGCGCGTGATCGTGACCGGCGTGGCGTTCTGGGGCGGCGTGGGTGTCAGGCGGAAGCCCACCGAAGCGGAACGGCGTCGCCTGAAGGAACAGCGCCGCCAGGAGAAGCTGGAGCGCAAGGAGGAACGCCGCAGGCTCGAGTAGCCGCGGCACCCCTGCCACGGCGCGGCCTACAGCTGTGCCTGCCCCGCCTTCTTCAGCAGCCTCAGCTCGAACACCTTGGCCATCTCCCGGTACCCCAGGTCACTGGGATGCAGATGGTCCCCGGAGTCGTACTCGCCCCGCAGCCGCCGGGGAGCGTAGGGGTCTCGCAGCGCCTTGTCGAAGTCGACCACCGCGTCGAACACCCGCCCGCTGCGGATCTCCGCGTTGACCTGCTGCCGTACCGCGTCCCGCGCGGACGTGTACCCGCGGTGCCCCTCGAACGGCATCAGCGTCGCCCCGACGACCATCAGCCCGCGCGCGTGCGCCCGCGTCACCAGCGTGCGCAGCCCGCCGGCGATCTGCTGCGGGTCGGCCAGCCGCGGATTGCGCAGGATGTCGTTGACGCCGAGCTCGATGACGACGACCTTGGCACCGGTCCGGTCCAGCACGTCCCGCTCGAACCGGCTCAGCCCGCTGGGGTTGTCCGAGGGCCGCCCTAGCCCGTCGGTCAGCACCTGGTTGCCGCTGATGCCCTCGTTGACGACGCTGTAGCGCGGCACGTCCCGGTCCTCCTCGACCGCCGCCCACAGCCGGCCGGACAGGACGTCGGTCCAGCGGCGATCGGCGCCGACGGTGGAGGTGACGCCGTCGGTGATCGAGTCACCGAGGGCGACGACCGTCCCCTCGGCCTCGTCGCTCAGCACGTCCAGCGCGGTCAGATAACGCCAGACCGTCGTCCGCTCCGTGTACGGCGCTCCGGTCACGTCCTCGGTGCGGTCGCCCTGGGCGACGTAGGAGATCTGGCGGGCGTACGGGTGGTAGGTGACCGGGCCCGACGGAGTGGGGGAGTAGGTGGTGACCAGGACGTCGCCGCCCCGCGGTACGGCGATGCGCACGGAGTCGCTCATCACGTGCCCGCCGGCCGGTACGACGACCGAGGGGGCGCCGGCGAAGGTGAGCCGCCGCATGGTGCGCGTGGCGGCGGCCGCGGTGGCGTCACCGGCGGCGACGGCGATCGAGGCGTGGGTGACGTACAGCGGCGCCTGGCCGTAGAGATTGGACAGCGTGATCCGGGCACTCGTCCCGGCGACGCTCGTGTGCACCACGTTGCGCACCGAGCGGCCCGCCATGCCGTTGAGCGCCGTGCCGGGTTCGGCAGCGGCCGGGGAGGTGGCCCAGGTGGCGACCCAGGTGCCGGAGGAGGCCGGGGCGGCGGAATGGCCCGGCGCACGGCCGGTGGCCGGCGCGTCGGCCAGGCGGCCGGTGCCGGAGGCGATCCCGGCGTAGATGGCGGCGGAAACGACGACGATCAGTGCGACGATCGCGGTCAGTAGGGCGTAACCGTGGCGTCTGGTCATGGGGGTGATGCTCTCCTCGGGCGACGCCGGCCGGAGCCCCGGCAATCCGATCTGATGGGCACATGGTGGGTCATGAGCCCGGGGAGAATTGGCTGGATCCTGCCGACCCCCCTCCGGACAGACGCCGGGAACTCTTGTTCCGTTCCGGGAGTCGGTCAGGAAGGGACAATGGTGCGCGGGATCACCGAACAGGTGGAGTGGATGGAACAAACGACACAGGCCGGCCGGGGAACGGCGGACGCCGTCTCCCAGCGCTCGATGACCGTGTTCAGCCCCGCCGACGAGGAACGGCGCCGCGGGGTGCGTCGCATGAAGCTGACCGCCACCGGGATGCTGCTGTTCGTCGCCGTGGTGTACGTGCTCGCCAAGTGGGGGGAGCACGCGGGCGCAGGCACCTGGACGGCGTACGTCGCCGCGGCTGCCGAGGCCGGCATGGTCGGCGCGCTGGCCGACTGGTTCGCGGTCACCGCCCTCTTCCGCCACCCCCTCGGCCTGCCCATCCCGCACACCGCGATCATCCCGACCAAGAAGGACCAGCTCGGCATCTCGCTGGGCGAGTTCGTCGGCGAGAACTTCCTCTCCGAGGACGTCGTACGGCAGCGGCTGCGCGCCGTCGGCATCGGCAGCCGCCTCGGCGCCTGGCTCGCCCAGCCGGAGCACGCGGACCGGGTGACCGCGGAACTGGCCACCGCGCTGCGCGGCGCCCTGGCCGTGCTGCGCGACTCCGACATCCAGGCCGTCGTCGGCGAGGCGATCACCCGCAGAGCCAACACGCAGGAGATCGCGCCCGGCATCGGCAAGCTGCTGGAGAAGGTCGTCGCCGACGGCGGCCACAAGCGGGTCGTCGACCTGGTCGTCTCCCGCGCGCACGACTGGCTGGTGCTGCACAGCGACTCCGTGATGGACGCCGTGCAGGGCGGCGCGCCCGGCTGGACGCCGAGGTTCGTCGACAGGAAGGTCGGCGAGCGGGTCTACAAGGAGCTGCTGCGCTTCATCACCGAGATGCGGGACATGCCCTCGCACCCGGCGCGCGGCGCGCTCGACCGCTTCCTCACCGACTTCGCCTCCGACCTCCAGTCCGACACCGACACGCGCGCGCGTATCGAGCGGCTCAAGGGCGAGGTGCTGCGCCGCGGCGAGGTCCAGGATCTGATCGCCTCCGCCTGGACGGCCGTACGGTCCATGATCGTGGCGGCGGCCGAGGACGAGCGCAGCGAGCTGCGCCTGCGGGTCCGCGCCTCGCTGCTGTCCCTGGGCGCCCGCATGGCCGAGGACTCCAAGGCGCAGGGCAAGGTCGACTCCTGGGTCGAGGGCGCGGCGGTCTACGTGGTGACGACCTACCGCAAGGAGATCACCTCCCTGATCACCGACACCGTCGCCGGCTGGGACGCCGAGCACACCACCCGCAAGATCGAGGCCCACATCGGCCGCGACCTCCAGTTCATCCGCATCAACGGCACGGTGGTGGGCTCCCTGGCGGGAGTGGTGATCTACGCGGTGACGCGGGCGATGGGGGCGTAGGGCCCGGCCGGCGGACGGGACGGGTACCCGGGCCCTGTCGTCGCGTTCCCGCCTGTCGCGCGCGGTCTGGGCCGATCGGCCGTCCGCCGAGCGTGATCCACGCGGTTCGGGGGAACCCGCATGACGTTCCGCTCGTCGTGGAGGGAGCCCATGGCCACCGCCGAGGCCGAGACCGGCCGTACCGTGACCACCGACATCCCCGCCCGCCTGGACCGCCTTCCGTGGTCGCGCTGGCACTGGACGATCGTCGTCGGTCTCGGCACCGTGTGGATCCTCGACGGTCTGGAGGTCACGGTCGTCGGCAACATCGCCAGCCGCCTGTCCGAGCCCGGCAGCGGCCTGTCGATCAGCTCCGCACAGGTCACGGGTACCGCGGCCGCCCTCTATGTGGCGGGCGCCTGCGTCGGCGCCCTCTTCTGGGGCCGCCTGACCGACCGCTACGGCCGCAAGAAGCTCTTCATGATCACCCTCGCGGTGTATCTGGCGGCCACCGCCCTGACCGCGGCCTCCTTCGAGGCCTGGTGGTTCTTCCTCTTCCGCTTCCTGACCGGCTTCGGCATCGGCGGCGAGTACGCGGCCATCAACTCCGCGATCGACGAGCTGATCCCCGCCGCCTACCGCGGGCGCGTCGACCTGATCATCAACGGCAGCTTCTGGGTGGGCGCCGTCGGCGGATCCCTGCTGTCGATCCTCGCCCTGAACACCGGCATCCTGGCCGCCGACCTGGGCTGGCGGCTGACGTTCGCGCTCGGCGCGGTCCTCGCCCTGGTGATCCTCCTCGTCCGCAGGCACGTCCCGGAGAGCCCGCGCTGGCTGCTGATCCACGGCAGGGACCGGGAGGCGGAGGAGGTGGTGACCGATATCGAACGCCGGATCGAATCCGAGCGGGACGAGCCGCTGCCCGAGCCGCGCGGCCGGATCACCATCCACCAGCGCCGCAACGTGAGCTTCGTCGAGATCGCCCGCACGGTCTTCGCCGACTACCGCAGGCGCGCCGTCCTCGGCTTCTCCCTCTTCATCGGCCAGGCCTTCCTCTACAACGCCATCACCTTCGGCTTCGGCGCGATCCTGACCAAGTTCTTCCACGTCCCCTCGGACCACACCGGCTACTACTTCGCCGTCATCGCGGCGGGCAACTTCCTGGGCCCGCTGCTGCTGGGCCGCCTCTTCGACACGGTCGGCCGCCGGGTGATGATCTCCTCCACCTACCTGCTGTCCGGCCTGCTCCTGTTTGGCACGGCCTGGCTGTTCGGCCGCGGCACGCTGAGCGCCGGCACGCTGACGGCCTGCTGGTGCGTGGTGCTGTTCTTCGCCTCGGCCGGCGCCTCCAGCGCCTATCTGACGGTCTCCGAGATCTTCCCGATGGAGACCCGGGCGATGTCCATCGCCTTCTTCTACGCCCTCGGCACCGCGGCCGGCGGTATCAGCGGCCCGCTCCTCTTCGCCGACCTCACCAGCACCGGCAGGGTCGGCGACACGGTCCTCGCCTTCCGGATCGGCGCCGCCCTGATGTGCGCGGCGGGCCTGGTCGCCGCCTTCCTCGCGGTCAAGGCCGAACGCCGCTCCCTGGAGGACATCGCCACACCGCTGACGGCGGTGAAGACACCGGAGGCGTTGCCCTAGCCGGTACGGCCACTTAGCGCCACGCGGGGCGGGAACTCGCGGACTTGCACAACCCTTTGCCGAGGTGAGTGGTCATGTATGCATCACGTTGATAACTGATGTCACCGAGGTGAACATGAAGTTCCGTCGTTCTCTGACTCTCGCGGCGGCGACGGCCGCCATGGCCCCGGCCGTACTTCTCGCGGCCCCGGGCGCGTATGCGACGGACGACGCCTCACCTGCGAGCACGGCGACGGTCACCACCGCCGCTGAGGACGATCCCTCTTCGACCGAGGGGGACACGAACCCGCCTCCGGGGGACTCGACCCCGCCCGCGGGGGACACGAACCCGACTGGTGGCACGAACGACGGCACCGGCCCGGGCGGGCCCGGCTCTGCCGAGGACAGCGCCGAGAAGGCCGGTACCGGCGCGCACGGTTCGGCCGGAGAAGGTCAGGGCGGCTCGGCTGGTGAGGGCGGCGCGGGCAAGGACGGGGAGAGCGCTGCCGCGGACCCCTCCAAGCCTGGCTCAGACGACCCGAAGGGCGAGGACGAGCCAACCGGCAACTGGTGCGGTCCCTACGGCAGCAACTACGAGCTGTTCGCCAACGTGGGACGCGAATTCCCTAATACGGTCGTCGCCGGCAGCGGGTTCCACGCCTTCACCTACCACGTGGCGAACAGAAGCGATCAGGACCTCAAGAACGTCGAACTCCACATCTCTGGCCAGACATACGACTATGCGACCCATAAGATCGAGTACAAGTACCTCAACCTCCAGTACAAGGACCCGGCCACTGGGGAGTGGTCGGACATTGACATGATCTCGAACGAATACCGCATCTTCACCACCGTTGATGTCGCGGCCCACGAGTCCTTGACCATGGACCTGCGCATGAGTGTGGCCGGCGACGCCCCGGCCGGTATCGGCGAGATCGTCACCAACGGCCGGTACGCCCTCGAAGACGGCACCTACTGCCGCTCCTACCAGGACATCTTTTCCGAGTTCAACATCGATGCGGCCGGCAGCGACACAGGCAACCCGCCGGAGACCGAGCCCGGGACGAAGCCCGGAACCGAGCCCGGGACCAAATCCGGGACCGAGCCCCAGGGCGGCAAGAACGAGAACTCGCCGGCCCCTACCGCCACCGTCACTGTCACCAACGGGACGAACACGAACGGCCGACTGGCCGAGACCGGCGCCGGTTCCGCCCTCCCGGCCCTCGCCCTGGCCGGCGGCCTCGCGGTCTGCACCGGTGTCGGCGCGGTCTACGTAGTCCGCCGACGCAAGGCCACGCACGCCGGCACCACAGCCTGACGCACGACGAGGTGAACGCGGTACGGACACACAGGCGGAGCCTCACCGCCGGCCGCCCCGGCGGCCGCACCGGCCTCATCGGAGGAACTGGTCGGCCGCCTCGGCGCCGGAGGATCAGTCGCCGTAGAAGTACCGCGTGCCCTTCTCGATGAAGTGGGAGGCGTAGACCCGGCCGAGGACGGGCTTGCCGCGGTACATGCCCACATAGCGCTGCCCGCTGTCGACCACCACCGGCCGCGCCATGCAGGCGAACTCGTTGCGCTGCTGCTCCTCCGCCCACCGCACGGCGGCGGGGTCGACGTTCTCGCTGACCAGGACCGGGAAGGCGGCGACCCCGGTCTGGAGGCCCACGGGCAGCCCGCCCTTGGTGTCCTTGGCGTACTTCAGGACTCCGTAGGTGAAGCCCCTGATGGCCTCCACGGTGATCTCGGGGACCGCCGCGGCCACCGTGAACAGATGCAGATTCGTGGCCATCCAGCGCATCCGGAAGTCGGAACGGCGTCCCACGAGCACGGGCATCCCGTGCCAGTCCTCCCACCGGGTACCGCAACCGTCGGCCCGCAGCCGGCCCTCCAGGGCGGCGAGGTAGGCTCCCGCCCCCGACTGCTGCTGCCCGAACCCCTGTTCATACATGAGCGGGATCCTATGCCCGCCGTGACGCCGCCCGTCAGGCTCCCGTCGTGGAGCCCGGCCTGACGATCATCAGCACCGTCACGGCGGCCCACAGCAGGTTGAACTGGCCGGTGAACATGGCGAGCCGAACGGTGGCCCTGGAGGTGAGGGTGGGGGCGGCGGCCGTGGGAGCGGTGACGGTAGTGGTCGTCGCGGCACCGCCGTCCCCGTCCCCGCCGTCGGTGCCCTCTGCCACCTGCCGTTCCTCCAAGGCCTCGGCTATGGCGGTCTGCCGGGGCAGCACCAGCGCGACGAGGACGACGGCGGCGAGCGCGGTGAGGACGATCGACACGATCAGCCAGGTGTCGCCGAGCACGCCCATGTTCTTGGCCGTGGCGAACCCGAACACCGGGACGGCGACCCCGACGACGGCGTAGACCCGGCAGATGCGCAGCAGCAGCCTCACGGTCTCCACCGCCCGCGGGTCCTCGGGCGAGGCCAGCGCCCGGCGCGCGGCGGGCGGAAACATGCTGGCGGCGACGGTGACGGGCCCGATGGCGACGATCGCGGCCAGGACGTGCACGGCGAGAAGGAACTTGGTCACGCCCCGACGCTAGACACCGCTCCGATCTTGAAGAAGTGGCGAGAGTGACAGGGATCAACGGATTCCCGCCACCACCCCCGGCGCGGACGATCGGCGGCCCTGCCCACCCCTCTGGGGCAGGGGCCTAGCGGGCGTCCCGCCGGTCGGCGACGGCCCAGGAGGCAAGGGCGACCGCGCCCGCGACGGTGAACACGGACGGCCAGGCGCCCACCTTCTTGGCCAGCGGATGCGACCCGGCGAAGGCGGCGACGTAGGCGGCGGTGAGCGCCCCTGCCGCCTTCCCGCCGGCCCGCTGCCGCCACTGCCACGCGGACGCGGCCCCGGCGACCGCCAGCACGGCCCCGCCCAACTCCCGCTTCCCGGTCCACCGGGCCACGCCGTACCCACCGACGAGCCCACTCGCGGCGACCACTGCCGCAGGAACCCTGACCATCGCTGCCTCCCGCACTCATAGGACAAACCAGGCTAACCCGCACGTCAGGCGGCGGACCGACGGGGCCTGCCGCCCCCGTCGAATGGTGAGACGCAGGTCACATCAATTGCCCCGGCGGGTCTGTCACACATCGTGGACGGGTTCCGTCGTAGGTGTGTAAGCGAAACCAAGCGAAGCATTACGAAGCAGAACGAACCATCACAAGGAGCCCAGGATGGAAGCCCGTCTCAACCTCTTCGGCAACGCCCTCGCCGCCAAGTTCCTCCGCCAGATCAACGCCGCGGGCAAGACCGTGTCGGACTCGCCTCTCCCGGCCTCGACCCAGGAACTGGTGAAGATCCGCGCCAGCCAGATCAACGGCTGCGGCTTCTGCCTCGACATGCACACCAAGGACGCCGCCCACGCCGGCGAGACGGCCGTACGCCTCAACATGGTCGCCGCCTGGCGCGAGGCCAAGGTCTTCACCGAGGCCGAGCGCGCCGCCCTGGAACTGGCGGAGCAGGGCACCCGCCTCGCCGACGCCGCGGGCGGTGTCACCGACGAGGCCTGGGCCAACGCCGCCAAACACTACGACGAGGACCAACTGGCGGCCCTGGTCACCCTCATCGCCATGATCAACGCCTACAACCGCCTGAACGTCATCGTCCAGCAGCCCGCGGGCGACTACGAACCGGGCATGTTCGGCTGACCCGGGACCTGGCACCCACTCGACCGCAACGGCCTGCTCGTCGACCTCGTTGGCCCGCTCGTCGACCTCAACGGCCCGCCCGAGGGCCCGTCGAGCCGGCCTGAGACCCTTTCCCCATGACCACACCACCAGACGGACTGCCCCGTTACCGGGTCCTGACCGGCCCGGACGACGCCTCGTTCTGCCGACGCGTGAGCGAGGCGCTCGACCTCGGCTACCGGCTCCACGAAGGCCCGGCCCTCACCTTCGACGGCGAGAACGTCGTCGTCGCCCAGGCGGTGGTCTGGCCGACGGGGCCGGAGGGGCGGGCGTAGGGCCGTGCGGCCGGTTCCGGGGCCGGTCAGACGACCACCCCGGCTCTCTTGTACGAACGCAGCAACAGCGCCGCCTCCGTCCCCGTCACTCCGTCCAGCTCCGCGAACACCCGCGTGGTGAAGTCGTGCACGTCCTGGGCCGAGCGGTGGCTGGAGTAGCCGAGAACGTTCGCCCGGCCGGTGGTGATGACCAGGTGCCGTACGTCGGATTCACGGGCCAGGCGGCGTACGGCCGCGTCCAGCGCGCGGTGTTCGACGGAGAGCCGGAAGCGGGCCTCGACGGGGAAGCCGAGCACACCGGGCTCGGTGTGCAGGCGCAGGTGCAGCACGTGCGAGTCCATGAGCCGGGCGAGCCTGCGCCGGGCCGTGGTCTCGCTCACGCACAGCTCGCGGGCGAGCCGGGCCATGGGGATGCGCGCGTCCCGCTCGAGCAGAGCCACCAGATGGCGGTCGAGTTCGTCGATGACCAGCGGCTCGGGCAGGGAGCCGCCCTCGGCGACGCGACGGCGGGACGGCGTGGGCTCCTGGCGGTACGGGTCCCAGTCGTTGGCGGTCAGCAGGAGTCGTAGGACCACCGCCGTGTGCACGTCGGTGACACCGGGAATGCCGGCGATCGATCCGTCCACCGTGGTCAGGAGCTGCTCGGGGCCCGGCACGAGGACCTCGGCCAGCACCTCGGGCGAGCCGGTGGCCACGTCCACGGAGCGGGTGTCCGGACGGCGCGCGAGCGCGAGCGCCACCGCGTGCAACTTCCCTGGCGCGCAGCGCACCGCCAGCTCCACGACCAGTCCCTCGCCCAGGTACTCGGGCACCAGGAACGCCGTGAACCGCACCAGGCCGGAGCCGATGAGCCGGTCCAGCCGGCGCGCGACGGTGCGCTCGTGCACCTCGAGGCGGCCCGCCACATCCGCCCAGGCGGCCCTGGGGTCGCGGGCCAGCAGCCGGAGGATGGCGTGGTCCAGCGTGTCCAGGGCCGACGGAACCGCTTCGCTGGGCTTGCCTGAATCCGCCAACGATCACCTCTCAAATGCTCGTTTCCACTGAATATTCGGGGAGTCATTGCCGAGACTAAGCCGTTCGGGCGACCTTGAGTGGCACTTTCCGCCAGCCACTTTCCGTGAACAGGTGCGGCTTCCATGAACGACACCCCGATCCTCGCCCCTTCGCCCGCGAGACCCGCCCTCCGCCCGACCCCGGTCGCCGCGGTGATCGTCTCCCTGGTCCTGGTGGAGCTGTCCAGCGGCATCACCCAGGGCTTTCTGGGCCCGCTGCTGAAGGGGCTCACCACCACCCTGCACGTGAGCGTCGCCGAGCTGAACTGGATCAGCATCGCGAACCTGCTCTCCAGCGTCGCCTTCACGCCCATCCTGTCCCGCCTGGGCGATCTGCACGGCCACCGTCGCGTGCTGCGCTGGAACCTGGGCATCGTGCTGATGGGCTCGGTCCTGGTGGGGCTGAGCCGGTCGTTCGGGCTGCTGCTCGCGGGACAGGTGCTCCAAGGCGCGTTCGCCGGGTTCTTCCCGCTGCTCGTCGGCATCCTGCGCAACCGGCGCACCGCCGCCGAGAGCCGGCGCGGCATCAGCTTCATGGTGGCGGCGCTGGTCGGCGGGCTCGCACTGGGCACGGTGAGCAGCGGCCTCATCGCCGAGTACGTGGCGGCCCCGACCGCCGCGCTGTGGGTGCCCGCCGCCGCGGTGGGCCTCGCCCTGGCGGTGACCTGGCCGCTGCTGCCGGAGACCGAGGAACGGCCGGGCGGCTCCGCGGACTGGCTCGGCGCCGGGCTGCTGTGCGTGGGGCTCGTCGCCATCACGCTGGGGCTCGGGCAGGGCGGCGCGCCCGGCTGGGAGTGGACCTCGGCGAGGAACCTGTGCTGTCTGGCCGGCGGTGTGCTGGTGACGGCGGTGTGGGTGCTGGTCGAGCTGCGGACCGCGGCGCCCGTCATGGACGTGCGCCTGTTCCGGCGGCGCAACGTCGTCGTGGTCGCGGTCGTCACCCTGACCTTCAGCTCCTGCATGCTCGGCCTGCTGGTCGCCAACCCGGTGTTCCTGAGCACCTCACGCGCCGAGGCGGGCTACGGGCTCGGGCTCACGCCGCTGGCCACCGCGTTCGCGCTGCTGCCGAACATGCTGGCGCTCGTGCTCGGCGCCCTGGTCGCGCCCGCCGTCGCCGCACGGCTCTCCGACCGGCGGACCCTGTTCGCGGGGTCGCTGCTGATGGCTGCCGGAAACCTCGCCGTGTACGTCTCGCACAGCAGCCTCGTGCCCTACCTGACCTGCACCGCCGTCGTCGGTCTCGGCAGCGGGCTGCTCCAGCACTCCACCCGGACCCTCGCCGTCGAGGCCGTACCGCACGACCAGACCTCGGTGGGCTCCGGCATCAACGAACTCCTCATCAACGTCGGCGGCTCGCTAGGCGCCGCCGTGGTGCTCTCCGTCTTCGCCGCCGAGACCGTGGCGGGCAGGTCGCTGCCCGCCGTCACCGCCTACACCCACGCCTGGGCGATCTGCGCCGCCGTGTCCCTGGCGGGCGCGCTCGTCTCCCTGCTCTACCGCCGCCCCGCGAAGGAGGCCCTGTGACCAGCGCCCAGCTGAAGGAACGCTGCCGCGACACCGTCACCCGCGCGCAGGACCAGGTCCTCGCGCTCAGCCACAGCCTGCACGCCGAACCGGAACTCGCCTACGAGGAGCACCGGTCCGCCAGGAAGATCGCCGACCTGGTCGAGGGCGCGGGCTTCGCGGTCGAACGAGGCGTGTGCGGCCTGCCGACCGCCTTCACCGCGACCGCCGGCTCCGGGGACCTGGTCATAGGGATCTGCGCCGAGTACGACGCGCTGCCCGGCATCGGCCACGCCTGCGGCCACAACGTCAACGGCGCCGCCGCCACCGCCGCCGCCCTCGCGCTCGCCTCCGTCGCCGACGACATCGGCGTCACCGTCAAACTCCTCGGCACGCCCGCCGAGGAGTACGGCGGCGGCAAGGCCGACATGCTGCGCGAAGGGGCCTTCGACGACGTGGCGGCGGCGATGATGGCACACGCCGCGCCCACCGACGCCATCGGTATGACCTCGCTCGCCATCAGCAGCTGGAAGGTCGCGTACACCGGCCGTACGGCGCACGCGGCGGCGATGCCGCACCGCGGGGTGAACGCCGCCGACGCGATGATGATCGCGCAGGTCGCGATCAGCGCCTACCGGCAGCAGATGACGCCCGGCACGGTCGTCTCCGGCATCGTGACCTCCGGCGGCGAGGCACCCAACGTCATCCCCGGCCGTACGACCGCGGACTACGACTGCCGCGCCGAGACGATCGACGAACTGCGGGAGCTCCAGGCCCGGGTGCGCGCCTGTTTCGAGGCAGGGGCACTGGCGACGGGCGCCGAGCTGGCGCTCGAAACAGTCGGCAACGACTACGCCGATCTGCGGCAGGACCTGGACATGTGCGCGCTGTACCGCGAGGCGGCGGGCGACCTCGGCCGCACCGTGCCGCCGCGCGACCCCCGGCTGCGCGGCGGGTCGACGGACATGGGCAACGTCTCGCAGGCCGTGCCGTCCATCCACCCCATGATCGGCTACGACTGCGGCGACGCGATCATGCACAACCCCGATTTCACGCGATACGGCACGACCGCGAGCGCCGACCTCGCCGTCCTGGACGGTGGGCTCGCCATGGCATGGACGGCGCTGGGCCTCGCGACCGACGAGGGGCAGCGGGTCCGGTTGCTGAAGCGGCTGGCTGAGCGGGGCTGTTGCTAGTTCTCCTGGGTCGCCCTGGCCCAGCGTCAGGTCTTCAGGTCTTCGGCTCTTCGGGTCTTCAGGTCTTCAGGCGGGGATCGGGCTGCTTCGTGACGGGTGTCGGTGAGGGGACCTGTCGGTAGAAGATGTCGATGTCGACCTCTTCGCCGCCGACGGTCAGGGTGTCCCAGGCCCCGCTCGCGAGCAGGGTGCGGACGGTTTCGGGCTTCAGTTTCCGCAGGTGGTCGCGGAGGGTCGCGTCGTCCGGCATGCCAGGGACCCGAGGTGAGAGGCGGTCGCGGATCTCCCGCAGCCGGTCCATGAAGGCGTCGATGTCCGCCTCGTTCGCCTTGTCCGCCGCGCCGTCCGAAGCCTCCGGCGAGGCCGCCTCGATGCTCTGCGCGATCGTGTCCTTGATCGCACGGGTGTCGCCGTGTTCGTCGGTGGTCACCATCGCGTTCCAGGCACGGCTCTTGTGCCGGTACTGGAGCATCGACATCGCCGCCTCGTGACGGACGAAGTCGGCGTCGCGGAAGGCCTTCCCCCGCCAGGCGTTGCTGAGGGAGCGGGCGAGCGAAATGGCCGACGCGAGTCCGCTGTTGAGCCCGCGCCCCGGCCAGAAGTGGATCGCGTTGGCGGCGTCCCCGAGCAGGAAGCCGTACGTTCCCGGGGTGTTGGACGTCGTGGAGTGGAGCCGGGCGGTGAAGCGCGGCCGCTGCACCATGTCCAGGCGGAACCCGGTGACGGCGCTCAGGTTCTTCTCGGTGACGCCGAAGAGGACCAGGCCCTCCAGCACGCGCTTCCACAGGGCCGACCCCTTGACCAGGGCGGGCAGGAACAGTGTGCCGTGGGTCGAGCAGCGGAAGTCGCCTTCCTCGTTGCGGCCCATGAGACAGGGCCGCGAGGCGACACACTGCTCGAACACGTGCCGGACGGGGTCGACCCCGATCACCTCCTGGGCCTCGGCGTCGGTGAGGCGCATGTTCAGGAAGCCCTCGCCGCGCAGGGAGTTCAGGAGGAAGCGGTTCTGGGCCACCGTCAGCAGGACGGCCATGGGGTCCGGCAGGTCGGACTTCACCCGCAGCCCCAGCACGACGTCCTGGACGTGCTGCCCCTTCAGGGAGTAGATCGACGCGTCGGGGGCGCCGAACTTGTCGCTGAGGTGGTCCCGGGTCCGTGAGCGACCGCCCTCGCAGATGGCGAGTACGTGGTCCTTGACCACCGTCTCACGCTGCTCGGTCGCGTCGAAGCGGGTGGGAACGAGCCGGATCCGGTCGGATTTCTCGTTCGCCATCTCCAGGAGGACGTCCTCGACGTAGGCGATCCGGATGTTCCGCGGGCCGTAGCCCTGCACGGAGTCCGGCCCGGCCGGCCACATCTCGGTGTACGCATCGGCGCCGAACAAGCGCTCCTGGACCTTCTCGGGGAGGTTCAGGTACTGGCGGCTCTGGACGGTCACGACCTGCTGCCGCCGGACATTGCCCTGTGCCTCGTTCTTCCAGGCGACCCGCGAGCCGTCCTGGGTCCAGCGGCCGTCGTAGACGGTGATGGCCACGCGTCGCCCCATCAGGTGCTCCAGCAGCAGGGCGAAGCTCAGCCCCACGGGACCGCCGCCCGACACGGTGACGTTCAGGACCGGCCCCGGCGCGGCGGCCGCGAGCGGGTTCGGGACATCCGTGATCGTCTCCATCGCCTCGGGGATCTCGAAGCAGAAGACCTCGTCGCCGATCGTGATCTCGTCCCCGGACGCGAGGACGTGGGACGTCACCTGCCTCCCGTTGACCAGCGTCCCGTTGCGGCTTCCCCGGTCGTACAGGACGTAGCGGTCGGCCTCCCGCAGTACCTCCGCGTGCAGACGCGAGGCCCGCCCGCTGGCGATCACGACACTGCTGTCACCGCTGCGGCCGAAGGTGACCGGAGTGGCACCGACAGAGAACCGCCGCCCGGCCAGGGGCCCCACACGCCCGGTGATCGAAGCCGGCATGGCCACTCCCCCCTTGGAACTGTCTGTACCGGCCCCCGGCCGGCCGCGGTCATCACGCCGACCGACTCAACCCGCTGTGCTGCTCCTCGGAACGCCCTACGGAGACGTCCGGCCCATCAACTCCGGGCGGACGCATGCCCTTTCCCCGGCATGTCCCACCCCGAAATTCGACAGCTCGACACAGCCAGCCATGGTCCCCCCACGCCCGTTGCCCCAGCCCCCAACAGGTGGGTTCCAGGTTCGCGCCATGGTCGCCTCCGCGCAAGGCCGTAAGGCGGGAAGGTGCAGATCAGGTGTGGTGTGGCGGGAGGGGCGTGGGGGGAATCAGGGTTCAGCGTGACCAGTGTTGAGAGCAGCGGCACGATTGCCGGAGGGGCCGGTCCGTTGCGACGTCACGTCCGCCTCAAGGCGTCCGGAGCAGGCTCTGCGTCGCACTCGGTCGGCGGGTTCAGCAGTTGGGCGATGTCGCGGGCGGCGGCGACGATCTGCTCATTGCTCGCCTCCAGGCCCTGAGCCGCGAAGAAGGCGAGGTTGACGCTGAACAGGGCCATGCGGATGCGCAGTGCCTCCTCCACGGAGGCGTTGGGACCGGTGAGGGCGTCGAAGAGGGCGGTCAGCCGCTCGAAAACGTTCTCCCGGCCGGGATGCAGCTCCTTGACGACGTGCTGGTTGGCGAAGGCGAACCGCACAGCCTGCAGGCCCTGCTGAGAGAGCAGGTCGATCATCCGGTCGATGGCCTGCGCGCGCAGTCGCGGGCCGGGAGGCTGCGTACGGGCCCAGTCGACGAGTTCGTCCAGGGCCGCCAGGTGCTCGGTGAACAGCGAGCGGACGATGTCTTCCTTGCCGTTGAAGTGGTAGTACAGGGCCGCCTTGGTGATGCCCAGACGCTCGGCGATCTCTCGCAGGGAGGTGGCCTCGTAGCCCTGCGCGGCGAACAGTTCCAGGGCCACCTTGCGGATCTCGGCCTTGGTGTCGCTGCCTCGTCGGTGTCCCGCGCCCGCCATCTCCATCCGCCTTCTTCCTTCTGCGCCACGTCCGGCCGATCTTCGTCGCCGGGGGTCTCGCTTGCAAGCTTACCGTCCGGCAAGTAACTTACTTAACGGCCGGTAGGTGACGCCGCGATGTCGAAGCAGGCTCCCCCGCACCGCCCGTCCACGCAGGCGCTGCGGGGCGGGTGTGCCACGTGCTGGTCCGCTACCCGCCAGAAATCCCGTTCCCAGAAAGGCACTGCCATGGCGTCGACCGCAGCCAATCCCGACCAGGGGTCACCGCCCCGCTTCACCCACCGCGAGATCATGGTGACGATGAGTGGCCTGGTCATCGCGCTGCTGCTGGCCATGCTCGACAACATGATCGTGGCCCCCGCTCTTCCCACGATCGTGGGCGACCTGGGCGGGCTCAACCACCTGGCCTGGGTGACCACCGGCTACATCCTGGCCTCCACCGTCGCCACCCCGATCTGGGGCAAGCTCGGCGACCTGCTCGGCCGCCGGATCACCTTCCTGGCCTCCATCGTGATCTTCCTGGTCGGCTCGGCGCTGTGCGGCATGTCGCAGAACATGGGCGAGCTGGTCGGCTTCCGCGCTCTCCAGGGCCTCGGCGCCGGCGGCCTGATGGTGGGCGTCATGGCGGTGGTGGCCGAGGTCGTGCCGCCGCGTGAGCGCGGCAAGTACCAGGGCGTGATGATGACCGTGATGCCGGTCGCCATGATCGGCGGACCGCTGGCCGGCGGTTTCATCACCGACCACCTCAGCTGGCGCTGGGCCTTCTACGTCAACCTGCCGCTGGGCGTCGTCGCCCTGCTGGTGTGCTGGTTCACCCTGGCCAAGCTGCCGCGAGGCACCGGTCGGGTGCGCATCGACTGGACCGGGGCGGCCCTGCTCTCCGTCTGGATCACCGCGCTGGTCCTGATCACCAGCTGGGGCGGCAACGAGTACGACTGGTCCTCGGCGGTGATCATCGGCCTCGCGGTGGTGACCGTGGTGGCCTTCGTCGCCTTCGTGTTCGTCGAACGCCGCGCCGCCGAGCCGATCATGCCGCTGTCGGTCTTCGGCAACCGTGACTTCTCCCTGGCCGGGGCGCTGAGCTTCATCGTCGGCTTCGCCCTCTTCGGCGGAGTGACCTTCCTGCCGCAGTTCCAGCAGTTCGTCCAGGGCTCCTCCGCCACCAACAGCGGCCTGCTGCTGATGCCGATGATGCTCGCCTCGATGGTGACCTCGCTGGCCGGCGGCGCCATGATCAGCCGCACCGGCCGCTACCGCGTCTGGCCCATCGCCGGCACCGTCCTGATGGCCGTCGGACTGGGCCTGTTCGCCACCATGGACACCGGCACCTCCCGCACCGTCACCTCGCTGTACATGGTCGTCCTCGGCGCCGGCATGGGCTGCCTGATGCAGACCACCATGCTGATCGCCCAGAACAACGCCCCGCTGAAGGACATGGGCGCCGCCACCGGCGCCGCCACCTTCCTCCGCAACATGGGCGGCTCCCTGGGCGTCTCCCTGCTGGGCTCGATCTACGCCTCCACCCTCACCGACTCCGTCGTCTCCCACGGTGGCATGGCGGCCGGCTCCGGCGGCTCGGCCTCGGTGTCGCAGATGACGCCGGAGATCCTCAAGAGCCTGCCCGCGGCGGCCCGCCAGGTGTTCCAGCAGGCCGTCACCGACGGCGTCAGCTCCGTCTTCACCTGGGGCGCGGTGGTGGCCGCCGCGGGCCTGCTGATCGCCGTGCTCATCCGCCAGGTGCCGCTGCGGGGCTTCGAGGCACCGGCCCCCGCCGACACCTCCGGACAGCCCGGAGCGGCCCAGGACGACCAGGAGGCCACCGAGAAGGCCCCGGCCGGCAGCTGACGGCCCCTCGCCTCCCCTCTCCGCTCGCGGATGTGCAGGAGAGGGGACTCTCCCTCCCCGTCAGGGGACGGCCGGGGAGGGAACGCCGCCCGGGCCGGTCCATCACGGACCGGCCCGGGCGGACCCGCGTGGACGCCGCGGTGGCCGTGATCAGTATTCCTCGCGGCCCGTCCGGTCCTTCCTGCGCCGCGGAAGCCGGTGTGCCGCGACCGGCCGGCCCCCGACGAGGTGGTCGGCCACGATCGTGGCGGCCGCCGCCGGGTCCACGTGCCCGTACCAGACGTCGTCGGGCTGCACGCTGACCACCGGCGCCTGGTTGCAGGGGAACTGGCACCCCGTCTGCACCACGAGGACGTCGTCGTCGCCGAGCCCGTGCTCCGCCAACTGCCCCACCAGCGCGCGCACGCTGTCGTCCGCGCCCTTGGCCGTGCAGCGCGGCCCGCGGCACACCATGACCTGGTGCCGGTGGCCGGTGACCTCCTCCCAGGCCGGAGAGGTGAGGCCGGGTTCCCCGCCGGTGATCGGCCTGACGGACGCCGTGGCCGCGGCCACGGCGTCCGCGGAGTCGGCCAGCCGGGTGGCGACGAGCAGCCCGGGGCGGTGGCCGGCGCGCTCCCGCCACCAGTACGCCGCGATCCGCCGCAGCCAGGAGTGGCCCGGACCCGAGGCCCCGAGGCGGACCCCGATCAGGACGACGGTCTCCGCGCCCGTCTCGGCCAGCCTGGTCAACTCGGCGGACAGGGACGGCTCGCCCTGCTGCAGGAACGCCGTCGTAGCACCCAATGGCGCGGCGGCTCCGAGCAGTTCGGCCCGGTGGTTGGCCTCCGCGAGGGACATGCCGACCAGGACCGTGGCACGGCCCGCGACGGCGGCCGTTGAGGGGGCGCTCGTACGGTTCTGGCTCATGACGCGGGCCCCTCGGGAAGCAGTCCGTTCCACCGGATGTGCGGCCTGTCGTACCGCGGGTGCCGCTCCACGGTCGCGTCGACTCCGTAGACACGCGCGATCGTGGCCGAGGTGAGCACCTCGGAGGCGGGCCCATGGGCCACCAGGCGGCCGTCGAGCAGCACGGTGACGTCGTCGCAGTAGGCGGCGGCGAGTTCGAGGTCGTGCAGGGCCGCGACGGTGGTGATACCGAGCCCGCGTACGGTTTCGAGGAAACCGAGCTGGTAGCGCAGGTCCAGGTGGTTGGTGGGCTCGTCCAGCAGGAGCACCCCGGGTTCCTGTGCCAGGGCCCGCGCCAGCTGGACCCGCTGGCGCTCGCCGCCGGAAAGAGACGACCAGGTCCTGTCGAGCAGCCGCCCGACGTCGGTGGCGGCGACGGCCCCGGCGAGCACCGACCGCTCGTGGTCGGCCGCGGCGCCCGCCACAACGGGCCACCGGCCGCGGTGAGGCGTGCGCCCCAGGTCAATGACCTGACGGGCCGTCAGCGGCAGTGCGGTATCGGCCTGCTGTTCCATGAAGGCTACCCGCCGCGCGCGCCGGCGGGCCGGCAGGGCGTACAGGTCGCCGCCGTCGAGGAGGACCCGGCCCGACTGCGGCCGGCGCAGTCCGGCCAGCGCCCGCAGCAGCGTCGTCTTGCCGGCCCCGTTCGGCCCGAGCAGGCCGGTCGTCCTGCCGGGGGTGAAGCCGAGCGTCACGTCCGTCAGCAGCGTGGCGCCGTCGACGCGCACGCCGACGCCCTCGGCGCGCAGCCCCACCGGTTTCGTGCTGATCACGGCCGACCCCCTGCGGCCGACCCGCCGTCTGTCCGGCGCCACAGCAGCCAGGCGAAGAACGGCGCGCCGAGCCCGGCGGTGACGACGCCGACGGGGATCTCCTGGTCCGGGAGCACCGAGCGCGCCACGATGTCACTGCCCACCAGCAGGGACGCGCCGACGAGTGCGGACAGGGGCAGCAGCAGGGCGTGGCGCGGGCCGCACACCAGGCGGACGACGTGCGGCACGACCAGGCCGACGAACCCGATGACACCGGTGTGGGCGACCAGGCACGCGGTCACCAGCGCGGCCGTGGCGACCAGGGCCCAGCGGGTGCGTTCGACGTGGACGCCGAAGGAGCGGGCCGCGGTCTCGCCGAACGCGAACGCGTCCAGGTCCCGGGCGGCCGCGACCATGACCACCGTGCCGACGACCGCCACCGCGGTCAGGAAGAGGGCCGTGCCCCACCGCACCCCGGCCACCGAGCCCAGCGTCCACTCCATGACACCGCGGGCGGCGTTGCGGTCACCGAGGACGAGCACGACGAACGACGTGTACGCGCCGCAGATCTGCCCCACCGCGATGCCGGCCAGCACGGTCCGCGCGGCCGGCAGGGACCGGGTGCGCGCGGCGGCCAGCGCCAGCACGACGACGACGGCGAGCAGGGCGCCGGCGAAGGCGGCCGCCGGGAGCGCGCCGACCGCCGCGGCGCCGGAGGCTCCGACGCCGAGGACGATCACGGTGACCGCGCCGACGGCGGCGCCGTTGGAGATCCCGAGCAGGTAGGGGTCGGCCAGGTCGTTCCCTGTCAGGGTCTGCAGCACCGCGCCGCAGACCGCGAGCCCCGCGCCGGTCGCGGAGGCTCCCAGAACCCGGGGCAGCCGCAACTGCCAGACGATCTGGTCGTCCAGCAGCGTGACGGGGGAGTTGCCGAGGCCGAGCCGGCGCAGAACGACATCGGCGACGACGTGCGGCGGCTCGTGGACCGACCCCACGGCGAGGCCGAGGAGGACGGTGACCAGCAGCAGGACCACGGCAACGGTCAGGCCCGCCGCCGCGCGACCCGCTCCCGCGGGCCGTGCGGCGGGACGATCCGCCACCGTCATGAATGCGGGCGCAGCTTGCTCAGGCCGGCCGAGACACGGGCGGCACCGTCGGCGAGGCGCACGCCGGGCGTGGTCTCGGAGAACGGCACGACCACGAAGGCGCGGTGCCGGACGGCGGTGAGCTTGCTGAGCACCGGGTCGTGCTCCAAGTAGTCGATCTTGGCCTGTGCGGTGTCCCAACCGGCGTCCGCGAGCACGATGACGTCCGGGTCCGCCGCCGCCACCTTCTCCCAGCTCACGGTCTTCCAGCCACCGGGCAGCGTGCCGAAGACGTTGTGGGCGCCGACGGCGTCGAGCACGAGCTGGGGTCCGCCGTGGCCGGCGCCGACGAACGGGGCCTTGGTGTTCGAGTCGTACCAGAGCACGTTCAGGCCCTTGCCCGCCGCCTTGGCCCTGAGGCCGGCAAGCTGCTGCTTCTGCTCCTTCTGGAGGGCGGCGGCGCGCGGTGCGACACCGAACACCTCGGCGATGTCGCCCACTTCGCCCCACACCGCCTGGAAGGAGACCGGCGGCACCTGCTTGCTGTCGGCGCAGCCGAACGGGGACAGGTACGACTCGATGCCCTTGGAGCTCAGATCCGCCCGCGTGCCCGCCACCTTGTCGCTGAACGCGCTGGCGTAGGAGGCGTAGAGGAAATCCGGACGCGCCGCGAGGAGCTTCTCCTTGGTCGGGTACTCCTTGGAAAGGACCGGGACGGCGTCGTAGGCCGCCTTCCACTTCGTCGGGACCGCGTCGTCGAGGAACGCCGTTCCGGCCATCCGGGACTGCAGACCGAGGGCCAACGCCACTTCGGTGGCACCCTGGTTGAGGGTGGCCAGCCGGCTCGGCGGTGCCGCGACGGTCGTGGTGACGCCACAACTGCTCACGCTCACCGGCGCCGGGCGGCTGCTCCCGGCCGCCGCGGCGGGCTTGTCGGCCGCGGGCGCACCCGTACAGGCGCCGAGCGCACCGACGAGCAGGAGCGCGGCAGCGGCGAGGCCGGGGCGTGGGGAACGTGCGGGGCGTGTGAAACGTGCGGCGTGTATGGAACGTACAGATCGAAACGGACGCAGGGGACCGCTGGGCACGATGCTCTCCAAAACCCTCGTGGAACATGTCGCGCCGTGACCGGTCTCCTGGCTTCCGCGTCAACGCTCCGAGGCCGACCTTCCCAGGTGGCTCGTTCCCGATCCACCCAGTGGCCCTGACCGCTCCGGGAGCCGTCAGCGAGGGCCGCGGAACTCCGCGGCTACAGTGGCGAGGGCCGCACCGGCTTCCGACCGGTTTCCCGTACACCACGGCAGCCATACGCTACCAAGCCGCTGGTGACGCAACCGCGAGAGTGTCCCGTAGGAGAGCACCGCCATGCGCAACGCACGGTACCGGGAGCGAAGCGCTTGACCCTCACGTGGCGTCAGGCCGCATGGTCGGTGGCGTGGAAGAGCACCTGACCGTGGGACGTGTGGCCGAGTTGGCCGACGTGACCGTCCGCACGCTGCATCACTACGACGAGATCGGCCTCGTGCAGCCGTCCGCGCGGACCTCGGCCGGGTACCGGGCCTACTCGGCGGGCGACGTGGAGCGACTGCGGGAGGTGCTCGCCTACCGGAGGCTGGGCTTCGGACTGCGCGAGATCGCGGATCTGGTCGACGACCCGGCCACCGACGCGGTCGCGCACCTGCACCGGCTGCGCGGCCTGCTGCTGGAACAGCGCGACCACGCTGCCGCCATGGTGACGGCCATCGACACGGAACTGGAGGCACGGGCCATGGGGATCAGGACGCCACCGGAGGAACAACTGAAAGTGTTCGGCGCGCAGTTGTACGAAGTCATCGGGTCCGCGTACCCGGCGACGCGGCGTACCGAGCTGCGGATCGCCGCGAGGATCTGGGATGCGCTCGGGGACGCACGGACGGTACTGAACGTCGGGGCCGGCACCGGCTCCTACGAGCCCCCCGACCGTGAGGTGATCGCGGTGGAACCGTCGGCGGTCATGCGGGCACAGCGTCCCGCGGGCGCGGCGCCGTGTGTGGCCGCCAGTGCGGAAAGCCTTCCGTTCGAGGACCAGTCCTTCGACGCCGCGATGGCGGTCAGCACCGTTCATCACTGGCCGGACCCGGTCGCCGGGCTGCGCGAGATGCGGCGCGTGGCCCGCCGGGTGGTGGTGTTCACGTACGACGCGAGTGCCACCGGCTGGGGTGAGCGGTTCTGGCTCACCCGCGACTACCTGCCTGAATTCGCCGACCTGCTCGCCGACTGGCCTCCGCTGGCCGACCTGACCCGCGCGATCGGGGGCCGCGCGGAGCCGTTGCTCATCCCGTGGGACTGCGCTGACGGCTTCTTCGAGGCCTACTGGCGCCGGCCCGAGGCATACCTGGACGAACATGTGCGCCGCGCGGTGTCGGTATGGACCAGAGTCGGGCCGGAGGCCGAGCAGCGGGCGGTCAACAAGCTCCGCGACGACCTCTCCTCAGGCCGGTGGGCCGAGCGCAACCGCGACCTCGTCGCCCTCGACGCGGCAGAACTCGGCCTGCGCCTGCTCGTAGCCTGAACCGGCCGGTCCAGCCCAGCAGCGGCATCAGAGCACCCCCGGAGCGCGCTACGTCCACGTCGGTACGGCGGGCCGCCGCCGCGCTGGTCATCCGGCTCCGCACATGATCGACCGGACAGCTCGCGGCAAGATCCCCCAAGCGCCGAGTCTCTACTGCTGCTCGATGCTGATTGCGGCGGTGTTCCCGGCGGTGTCCATGCTGAGCGCGACCTTGCCGAGTCCGAGGTTTTCGACCTGCATGCCGTCCTTGTCGAGCATGGCGGGCAGCTTGGTCTGGATCCAGGTGCGGACCTTGGCGTTGTCGATGCCGTCGAGGTTGGCGGCCGTGACGCAGTGCGGGCCTCGGCGTCCCAGCGGTAGAGCATGGTGGTCAGGTCAGGATGGCGGGTGCGCTTCACGGTGGCGAGGGTGCCGAACTGCTGCTCGCCGAGCAGGGTTGGGGAGAGCGCCTCGCCGGACAGGGGCGCGATGTGCGGGATCAAGGCCGATCACGCTTCTCATTGAGGATGACGTCGGAGGAGGGGCCCAATGGGTGCAGGGGAGATGAGCCGGGCTCAGGCCGTCGCGCTCGTGCAGCGGATCATCGACGCGGATTACGCCTCCGAAGAGGAGATGGACAACTGGCTGGACATGCTCGACAGGACCCTGGCATGTCCAACTGGGCACGTCAGTGACCTGATCTTCTGGCCGCCGGAGCGAGAACTCTCGGCCGACGAGGTGGTGGGCCTTGGTGTATCGGCCGATAGCCCTGTGACACGGCACTGCGCGAGACGACAGACGTGGCTCCCGCCACTTGGCGCGGGCGTCGAGGCGCTGCGGTAACCAGGTGCGCGATTCGCTCTCTCAGAGCGTCGAAAAGCCGTGTCCGTAGGCAAGTCGGGTACAGCGTGCACCAGCGACGAAGCCCGTCCAGGCTTCCGCCGACATGGTGAGGTGCGCCTGCTCGGGTCGCTTGGAGTCCCGCACGAGTACGCCGGACGGGGTGAAGGCGGCTTCTAGGCACTCGGTCGTGTTGCCGCCGCTGTACGACGACTTGAACCAGACGAGTTCGGAGGCGGGCCGGGGACTGACAGACATTCACAACTCCTTGCGGGCACGATGGATCACGGCGGAGGAAGCCTCCATGTCCAACGCTTGTGCGCGGAGGTACTCGAACGCAAGTCTGTATCGCTCTAGTTCCTCATCCTTTTCCAGGAAGAGCGAGCCGGCGTGGAAGTCGACGTACACCACGTCGAGGGCTGACTCGGTGCCGCCGAGGATCACAAAGCTGCCGAGTGCGGCGGAGTGGGCGCCCTTGGAGAACGGCAGCACCTGAAGCGTGATGTGAGGGGACTCGTTCGCCTCCAGGAGGCGGCCGAGCTGCTCCTTCGTGGTCTCGGGAGAACCGACGACCCGGCGGATGACGGACTCGTCGAGGATCGCCCACAGGCGAGGAGGCTTCGGCCGGTTGAGGATCTCTTGGCGTTTCATACGGATGTCCACCAGCCGTTCGATCTCGGACGGCTGCAGTGGAATCTCGTTGGCCTTCTGCAGGGCAGTGCTGTAGGCGCGCGTCTGGAGAAGCCCCGGAACGTAGACGCACGAGAAGTGGTCCTCGCGTACGGCCTCGTCCTCCAGAGTGAGCAGCAGGTTCATGCTCTCCGGGATGGAGTCGGCGAAGGAACTCCACCAGCCCTGCTGCTTGGCGTCCTTGGCCAGCCTGACCACAGCCTCCCGTTCGGAGTCGGAGGCTTCGTACTCGCGGCACAGCGCGTCTACGACGATCCACTTGACCGGACCCGCCTGGGTCTCATACCGGCTGACCGTCGCCTTCGAGACGCCGACCAGTTGGCCGGCCTCCTCCAGGGTCATCCCTTTACGGGCCCGCAACTTGCGCAGCGTTGCACCTAGTTGGCGGCGGCGTGTGGTGGTCCTCACGGACATGGGACTCCTCTGTGGGTACCCCTGGGCAGCGGCTCGGAGCCTCAACAGGCTAGGCAGCGCGGTAGCCAGCCCACCACGGGATTCACTCGATAGATTCCCGTGAGAAGTTACATAGTGAGAGTTCTCTATGCCATCCTCGCTACAGATCGCTACGCAATGCAGCCGAACGGACACGGTGGGCGCAGCATGCGCGTGGCATGGGAGGGAGGAATGCTCATGCCTGGTACCAGTGCCAGGGACGGTCAGCACCGCTGTGTCCTGCCTTTTGAAGCGCTGCCGGCTGAGGTCCGGCTGCTACGCAAGGCTGCTACTTCGCAGTTGGACCAGTGGGGCGTGCCAACAGCGGGTGAGGAGACTGCGCTAGTCGTCACGGAACTGGCCACGAACGTCATCAAGCACGTGGGAGAGGGGGCGTCGGCGACCCTGATCCTTGAGTGGAGCCGCGAGCGGCTGCGGGTCGAGATGCACGACAAGAGCCGTGTACTGCCATCCGTGCACCACGCCGACTGTGATGCGGAGTGCGGTCGCGGCCTGCATATGGTCACTGCCATGGCGGTGAACTGGGGGACCGTCGTCACGGCGCTCGGTAAGGCGGTGTGGTGTGACATCGCGTTGGGCGCCGAATCCGACTGCCGACGCGTGGAGCGTGCCGTCGAAGCGCTTGAGCGTTACCAGGGGAGCAGTGAAGCCGCCCCGGAAGGACGGCAGCGCGCGGCGGCCCTGGAGGAGTTGGCGATCGAGCTGATCGCGGACTTGCTGCACTGGACGTCGGCGCGCGGCCTGGACCCGGATGACGTGTTGGACCGGGCCCAGATGCACTATGAGGCCGAGGCGAAGGTTGCCTAGGGACCTGCCTGTGCTCGCGTTGCACGATTCCGGCGCCGGCGCCGACCAGTTCGGCGCCGCACACCCCCATGACGAACCTGGTCGATGTGGATCAGCTCGCCCGGGCCGAGTACGTCCACACGTCAGCCGGGAGGTCGCGCTCCAGGTGCCAGGTGATGGCCATCGGCTTGCTCCCGGTGTGGGTCTGGTAGGTCGCTGGGCCGAGGAGCATCCACGGCTGGGACTTGCCTATGTCGGTGTTCTTGTAACGCCGTACGAATAGCAGGACGTGACTGCCGCGCTGGGCATGTTGCCGGTAGCGCATGCCGGTAGGAGAGTTCGCGGCCGTCGAGTTCTGCGATTCCCAGTGGAAGAGTTCCGGGCTCAGCGCGTAGTCCCTGTATCGGATGGTGGGTGAGAAGTCCTTCTCGTTCTTCTCCAAGGTGATGAGCAAGGCGTCCGTCTGAAGGTCCTCGACCCACTGCACGCCCTGCGCGAAGGACCGTGGCATCTGACCGCCGAAGCGTGCCACACCGAGTGCCGCGAGGATCTCGGACCGGTTGTAGGCGCTGTGGACCTTCAACGGGACGTGGCTGAGGGGGCCGGACAGAGGCAGGGGGAAGTGGTCGGCCTGTTCGATCACGTGGGAGAGCAGTTGCCTGAGCTCGTCACGGAACGCCGGCTGAGAGCGGAGGGATTCCAGGCCTGCCTGGAAGCTGGTGAAGCCGCCCGCGTTGTCCCAGAGGTTGAAGAACAACATACGGGCGTAGGACTGATCGCTGGGGCTCAGGTCCTCGTACGGCGGGACGTTGTCCTCGAGGAGACGAATGTAGGCCTGGGCGCGCTCGGGGTCGTCAACGTGCAGGAACGCGTGGACGCGCTTGAGTAGAGCGGCCTCTCCTGCCGGGGCGGTTTCGTCGATCAGGCCGGCACGGCGCAATACCGTCGTCCACGAGTTGTCGCTCTTGTAGAGCTCCTTGATCTCCCGGCGACTCTCCCGAAGATAGTCGGCGAGGCGTGGCGTGCTGTAGGCCTGGACCTCCTTCACCAACGTCTGGACTGAGGCGTTCACTTGGGCACGGATGTTGTCGAGGATGAGGTCCTTGGACTTGCCCTCCAGGATGATCTGGCAGCCGGATGGCAGTTGTGGGAAGTCGTGCTCGATGTGGTCGACGAGCCGGTTCCGCGAGAGGTTGGTCAGTGCCCGGAACTGCTCCTCGAAGCGGAACTCCGCCCGATGCTGTCCGATGAAGTCGAGAACCGTGAGTACCGGTTTCGTCTCGGTACGCCTAAGCCCCCGGCCCAGTTGCTGGAGGAAGATCGTGGCGCTGTTGGTGGGGCGGAGGAGAAGCAGGGTGTCGACGTCGGGGATGTCGAGTCCCTCGTTGAACAGGTCGACGGAGAAGATCACCTGGAGCTTGCGGTCGCGTAGATCGCGCAGTGCTTGGGCGCGCACATCCGCGGGCGAGTCGCTGTCGAGCGCGACGGCCTGGAAGCCTGCCTTGCGGAAGAAGTCGGCCATGAAACGGGCGTGCGCCTTGCTCACGCAGAAGCCCAGCGCCCGCATGGTTCCGGGGTTGGAGACCTTGTCGCGGATCTGCTTCACCACGATCCGGGCGCGTGCGTCATTGCCTGTGAAGAGGTTGTCGAGCTCCTGATCGGTGTATGTGCCCTTCTGCCAGCCCAGGTGCCTCAGATCCGTGCCGTCCGGGATGCCGAAGTAGTGGAAGGGGCAGAGCAGGTCGTTCTCCAGAGCCTCCCACAGGCGCATTTCAGCGGCGATGCGTCCTTCGAAGAACTCGTCCTGGACGTTGCGCCCGTCCATCCGCTCGGGGGTCGCCGTCAGACCCAGTAGCTCCTTCGGCGCGAAGTGGTCGATCACCCGGCGGTACGTGGTCGCGGTGGCGTGGTGGAACTCGTCGATGACGATGACGTCGAAGTGATCGGAGGCCAGTTGCTCCAGCCGCCGCACATTGAGCGACTGGACGCTTGCGAAGACGTGGTTCCACTCACGCGGGTCCTGTCCCGCGTGCAGCAGCTCTCCGAACGAGGCGTCGTCGAGGACTTCCCGGTATGTGCGCAGGGATTGGTTGAGGATCTCCTTGCGGTGCGCCACGAACAGGAGCCTCGGTCGTTCGTTGTCGGACTTGCACATGCTGCGGTAGTCGAGGGCGGCCATCACGGTCTTCCCCGTGCCGGTGGCGGCTACCAGCAGGTTGTCGTGACGCCCGCGGATCTCCCGCTCGACGCGGAGCCGCTCCAACATGTCCCGCTGGTGTGGGAAGGCGCGTACCTGAAGGCCGGAAAGGTTGATCTTCAGATCGGTGGTGGAACTGGTGCCGCTCGCCTGGGCCAGCGCTCCGTCGAGGCGTTCACCGTGCAGGTCTGGGTAGTAGGTCTCGAAGGCGCTGTCGTTCCAGTACGCCTCGAAGGTCGCCTCGAACTTGTCCAGTACGGCGGGGGTGGCGACGGACGACAGCCGTACGTTCCACTCCAAGCCGTCGAGCAGTGCGGCCCTGGACAGGTTCGAGCTGCCGACGTAGGCGGTGTCGAAGCCCGTCTTGCGCCGGAACAGCCAGGCTTTGGCGTGCAGGCGGGTGGAGCGGACCTCGTAGTTGACCTTGACGGTCGCGCCGAAGTCCCGCACCAGCCGATCGAGTGCGTGACGGTCGGTGGCCCCCATGTACGTGGTCGTGATGACCCGAATCTCCACGCCGCGCTCCTTGGCGGCGCGAAGAGCGTCCTCCAGGACCCGGATGCCGTACCACTTCACGAACGCGCAGAGCAGGTCGATACGGTCCGCGGTCGCGAGCTCGGCCCGCAGCTCGGCACCCAGGCTGAGGTCCTCCGGCGAGTTCGTGAGCAACGAGGCCTCGGACAGCGGCGTGAGGGGGCGGATTGCGTAGGCGCCCGGCGCCTCCTGCTCGGCGAGGGCGAGCAACTGGCGGGGGCCCTCGACGACCGTGCTTATGGGCTCGGTGTCGGTCTGGCCGGTTGTCCCGGTGGCCAGAGATTCCAGGACCTTGTTGACGAAGGGGACTCGCTGATCGGAGGGAAGCCGGCTGAGCGTGCGGGCGACCACCTCACCGACGTGCCGGGCCAGAACGTGAGGCGAGGACTCCTTGCTGACCTCGGCGTCGATGGCCTTCCACCCCATGGCCTCGAGCTGCCCCAGCTCGTCGTGCACGTCCTGGGTGATCAGCCGTTCGTACACGCCGGCGACCGGCTGGCCCGCACCCTGAGATTCCGTCACCAAGCCCCCCTCGATCACGTATCAGTGGCTCTGTTGTAACAGGGACCACTGACAATCGAAGAACCTGGATGCACCAAATGCGCCCCAGCCGTCCGTTCTGAGGGGCAGGCGACGGGTGCGGCGCTGTTGGTCTGGTTCTCCAGTTGTCGGCGCTGACTGAATCCGGTCCGTCCCGGCCTTCCGGCCGACGGACGGCCTCACTGGTTGCGGCGGCAGTCGCTGATCGACAAGGCTTGTCGATGTTGACGAGAACATGGCGGCACGGTCGGCGACTGCCATGGCCGTGTGAGGGACGGGGCGCTGGTGAGTGACCGGCATGTGCGGAAGATGTTGCGGCAGATGGCGAGCGGGGAGCCCGTTCACGTCTCCCCCGCCATGGGGTCGATGAAGAAGTTCACCCGACTCGCCTTCATCGCTGAGCAGTTCGGATACGAGTACGCGGACATATGGCAGGGCGGCGGGCTGGATGGCAACCAATACGTGATGCTGATCGTGCCCGACCCAAGTCCGCAGGCCCGCGCGCGGGCCGCGCAGAACCGGGCGCTGTACCCGGACGCGAGCGACGGGGGCCCGCTGCCGCCCCTCGTGCCGGACGCGGTCGAGCTCCTCAAGGCCCGCATCACGTTCGACATCACCGCCAAGTTCACTGACAAGCAACGGGTGGTGCTCGCGGCTGTCGGTGCCATTCCGTTGGCCCTGCCCGTCGGCTTCTGGATCGGCGAGGGCGCCACTGCCGTTGTCCTTGCCGGCGTCGTCTGGGCCGCGGTGATGGCCCTCGTGCCCGTGGGACTCGCCGTCAACCGGCACTACAGGGCCAAGTACACCGCCCTCCTGCAAGCTGCCGGGTACACAGCGGTGACCGACCCGAACGGGCGGCTGCGGTATGTGCCGCCGGACGGGCAGCTTCCCGGGCACGGCAATCCGTTCGCCGCAGGGACGTAGCGCGTGCGGTGCCGGGCGCGCCCGCCGCCGAGCCGTAGGGTGCCGGCCTGGCTAGGTCGCCGGCCAGACTGTCATGTCCGCCATCACGAAGCCGATCTCCGGCAGCGCGGTCGACTTCACATCGATCAAGAACAGCGCGATGTCTCCAGAGGGGTGCTTGACGCAGATCTCGCTGCCGGCCGCCGTTGCGGCCAGCGGGATGCGGCGATGGCCGCCGCGGCGGCTGTCGGCACCGGCGAGGAGGTCACGGCAGTCCTCGAAGGAGACCCCGGGATCGCCGTACCACAGGACCATCGTGCTGGTGTCGCTTTCCAGCTCGCAGCCCGCTTCCTTGCAGTCGAAGCGGATGTCTCCTTTGCGGTCCTTGCGCGGGGCGGCCTTTTTGAGGTCCAGTGAGTTCTCGCGGTCCAGCCACTGGCCGGGGTACGGGACGGCTTGCGGCGGCTTGGGTGTGGTGGAGGAGGGGAGCGACGCCTCTGGTGTCCGGCCACCAGCCTCGGAGGCCGGCGTGGCTGCCGATGAGGACGCCGAGGACTGCGCGGACGCTTTCGGAGAGGGCGTCGAGGACGCGGCCGCACTCCAGTCGCGGAGCCCGTTCACCGCGTTCATGGCCGTCCAGGTCAGGCCGGTCAGCAGCAACGCACCCGCCGCCACGGAGGCGGTCGCGATCAAGGCGACGCGGCGTCTGCGGGTGCGTCGTTCTTCCGGGTTGAGAGGCATCGGCGGCCGCGGCCATGCGGGCTGTGGGGCCGGGACGGTCGACTGCGGCCAGCCGACCGAAGGCAGCGTGTAGCCCTGGGTGGGGTTGGGGACCGGGGGTGGGACCGTCACCTTCGGTCCCGCTATCTCCCGCCAGACGGCCGGCCCGCCGCCTGCGTCGGCGTCCCCGCCCAGCCGCTGCCGGCACCACTCGACGAGCTCCGCCGGGGTGACCCGCTCCTCCGGATCGGTGGCCAGGCACCGGGCGAGCAGCGGACGGAGCTGCTCGGGCAGGAGGGAGAGGTCGGGTTCGTCGTTCACGATCCGGTACAGCACGCTGACCGCGGGGCCGTCCCCGTACAGCGGCTCGCCCAGGGCCGCGAACGCCGCCGTCTGGCCGAGCGCGAAGACGTCGGTCGCCGGCGTGAGCTCGCCCGCGGACGCCTGTTCGGGAGCCATGAACGACGGTGTGCCGATGGCGGCGCCCGTGGTGGTGTGCGAGGTGACGTCCGAGGCCAGCGAGATGCCGAAGTCGATCACGCGCGGGCCGTCGGCGGCCAGCAGCACGTTCGACGGCTTCAGGTCCCGGTGCACGATGCCCGCGTCGTGGATGGCCTGCAGCGCCTCGGCCACCCCCGCCATCAGCCACAGCACGGCCGGAACCGGCAGCGGTCCACGCCGTGCGACGGCCTCGGTCAGGGAGGGGCCGGGTACGTACAGCGTGGCCAGCCAGGGCGGTACGCCGTCCGCGTCGGCGTCGATCAGCTCGGCGGTGTACGCGCCCCGGACCCGCCGGGCGGCGGCAATCTCCCGGCGGAACCGTCGCCGGAAGGCCGGGTTGTCGGCCAGTTCCGGCCGGACCACCTTGATCGCCACAGGACGGCCGCCCTGCGTGTGCGACAGGTAGACCCGGCCCATGCCACCCGCGCCGAGCCGGGCGGCGAGGCGGTAACCGGCCACCAGGGGAGGGTCGTCCGGCTGCAGTGGCTGGAACACCTCGGTCGCACCCGCATTGTTCATCGGTCTTCGTCCCCCTGATCCCCCGGTCGCCTGATCCCCGGATCCCCAGATCCGGTGAGTCGACCAACAAGCAGCACCCTAGAGCGTGTTGAGGAGGTCGTGATCAGGTGGCCTGCGGCCTCGGCGGGGCCTGAGACGGTCGATCTCGGCAAGCACCGTCTCCACGTGCGGGCGTACCCGGGCCTTCAGCTCCAGGCTCCAGTGCTCCTCGGAGTACCGGCAGTTGAGATACAACGCCCTGGCGTGCTCCAGGACAGGGCGTTGCTCCGGGGGAAGCCGGGCGAGAGTCCAGTCGGCCGCCTGGTCCTTCGACCTGATCTCACCGGTGGCGAGCGTCGTCCAGACGCGTGCCAGGGTCAGCACGACGTTGCGGGTGTCACTGTCCAGGTCGTCGAGCAGGCCGGGGATGCCCGCCACGCTGGACCTGGCCAGGTCCCCGGACGGCACGTGGTCCAGGACCTCGGCCGGGGGCGGGCCGGTCAGCGGGTGGTTGCCGGCCAGCACCATCGTGAGGAGAAGGGCCAGGTCCGGCATCGACTCCGGCCGAGGCGGCCCGCTCGCCTCGAACTCGTCGCGCAGCCACTCGCCGTAGAGGAAGTCGGCGGTCGGTGGGTATCGCCAAGGGCGGACCTCCGACTGAACGGTGACCGTGAGCTCGACCGGACGGGCCTCGCCGGTGGAGCCGGAACCGGAGATGCGCGACAGCCCGTGGAGAAGAGCCCGTCGTTCCCGGCCGTTCATGCTGCGCTGAGAGACGACCAGGACGTCCACGTCGCTGGCCGGTCTGAGACCGCCGAGCACGCAGGAGCCGTGAAGGTAGGTTCCGATGGCGGTGCGCCCCAGCACGTCATCGACCAGCCCTGCGATCTCCCGAATCTGGTCCATCGCGGCAGCATGCCCCCCGGCCCGTGCGGACGCACCCTCATTTCTGGGAGTTCGTGCTACGGCCTCAGTGTCCGAGAACGCTCCCCACCGCTGGTCACTGTCCGGTGGTACGCCTTGTTGGCGATACGCCACCTGCCGTCAGCCCGCATCAGCAGGAAGACGTCCGTGAAGGTGTCCGTGCCGTGCCGGAGGGTCATGGACGCGGTGGCGACGGTGCCGTGGACGTCGATGGTGTCGATGCGGCGGGTGCGGGTCGGTTCGTCCGTGGCCGGGCGGCCGGGGAAGAGCGCGCAGTACTCGTCCAGGCGCCACGACACGAATGCGCCGTCCCGGATGCCCTCGATGTGGGCGGTGAGCAGGAACGCGTCTCGGAAGTGGGTGGGGTCGCCGGTGGCGTGGCCGCGGATGTAGGAGTGCAGCGGTTCGAGCACGGCCTCGTCCACGGCGGGAACCGTGGCGGCTACGGCGATGTCGGCCTCCGGATCGGCAGGGGTGGCGGCCAGATCGGCCGCGTTGCGCAGGGGGCTGTTCGACGCCGTGGCCAGCAGCGCCATGTCCTTACCCAGTGCGCCGATCGTGAACTCAGCTGGGGCCGGGGTCGACTCGTCAGCAAGGAGGAAGGTCCGCTTGCGACCGACGAGCCCGCCGAGCTGGCCGAGTTCGAGGACGTCCAGTACCTGGGCACGGGGCAGGTCCAGGGCGTCGGCCTGCCGGAGTGAGTCGCGCAGTGCGAGGACGGCGCCGGCGAGGCTGCTGTTGGCGACCAGCTTGAGCGACGCGGCGGTGGCCGCGCCGTCGACGGGCCACACGGTGCCGAGCGCTCGGAGTACCGGTCGGACCCGGTCGAGCGCGTCCCGGCCGCCGGCGGCGAGGATCCGCAGGGTGCCCGCGGCTACGGCCGGTACGGAGCCGAGTACGGGCGCGTGGACGTAGGACGGGCCGAGTTGCCGGGCCAGGGTCGAGGCCTCGGCGGGGGCGATGGTGCTCGTGTTCAGCACGATCGTGTCCGGTCGCAGTGAGGGGCGGATGCGGTCGACGACCTGCCGGCAGGCCCGGCCGTCGAACAGTGCCAGGACTGTGATGTCCGCCTTCGTCACGGCGTCGTTCGGCTCGCGGGTCGTCTCGACGGCGCCCGCGACGTGACGACCGGACCGTGTCCAGCCGACGACGTCCCAGTCCTGGTCGGCGAGTCGGGTCGCGATCGCGGCGCCCATGCGGCCCAGTCCGAGCACGGCGACGGTGTGCGGTGTGGTCATGCGTCCGAGCGTGGGGCACCGGGAGGGCTGCGACAAGCGCAGATATGGAAGGGCTGCTCTGCGGGATCCGCATATCAGCGGCATACTTGCGGGCCATGGCGCTCACTTCATGGCGGACCTTCGTGACGGTGTGCCGGCTCGGCTCGTTGTCGGCGGCGGCCGACGAACTCGGCTACACGCAGTCGGCCGTCTCCCGGCAGATCGCCGGGCTGGAGCGCGAGCTCGGGGTGCCACTGGTGGAGCGGCATGCGCGTGGTGCGCGTCCGACGCCTGCCGGAGAGGTGTTCCGCCGTCACGCAGCGGCCGCGCTCACCGAGGCCGACCGGGCGGTTCGTGCCGTGCGGGACCTGCGTGACGGTGCGCTGGGCCGGCCAATGGCCGTCGGTGCGACGCCGTCCCTGGCCGCCGGGATCGTGCCCGTGGCGATACGCCGCCTGCTGGACACGGCCGGACCCGTCCGGTGGAGCCTGTCGCCCGGACTGAGCCTGGAGCTGTACGACCGTGTGGTCTCGGGCGACCTGGACGTCGGCGTGGTCACCGACGCGCCACCGGGGCTGCCCAACGACCCGCGTCTCGAACGACGGTTCCTGGGGATGGACGAGATGGTCGTCGTGCTGCCCGTCCACCACCCGCTGGCCGGGGGCGCCCCGGTGCGCATTCAGGCGCTGGCCGACCAGACCTGGGTGGAGGACAACGAGGGCTCGGCGGCGCTGCTCCGCCAGCATGCCGCCCGCGCCGGGGTGACCGCCCGCATCGACCTCGCCGCGGCCGATCTGCCCGGCAAGTTGGCGCTGGTCGCTACCGGCCACGCCATCGCGCTGATACCCGGGGTGCTGGCCGGCGCGCTGCGGACCGATGTCACCGCGGTGGCCCTCGTGGATCCCCCGACCCGCGGCATCTACACGATCACTCCACGCCGCGACCCGCACCCTTGCTCCGCGCCTCTGCTCGACCAGCTCGTGACAGCCTTCAACGCGGGGCGTCTCGCCCAAGCCGCGCACCGGCCGGCTGGGACGGACGCCCACGACCGGGACTGAATCCGCCCGCTTCCGGCCCGCTGAGACGCTTCCGGCCCGCTCAGACGGTTCCGGCGGGTTCGGCCGGTTCGGCGGGTTTGGCCACCCCATGGCACTCCCCGTACGCCTGCCTCGACCCGCACCAGCACAGCGCCCCCCGCTGCGGTGGCCAGGTGACCGCGCGGCCCCGGGCCGCCAGGGTCGTCGCGTACTGGGGCAGCAGGGCCGGGTCGGACGGGGAGGCGGCCTCCGAGGCGGCGAAGGCCTCGTAGGAGGGGACCGTGCCTGTGACGATGCCCAGGTTGGGGGTGCCGGAGGAGGACAGTTCGCGCAGGGACGCCTCTATCGTCGCCAAGTGGGTCTCGTGGGAGGGGTATTCGGACGTGAGGCCGGCGTAGGCCGTGAGGAGTTCGGACAGTTCTTCCGCCGGCCAGTGCAGGACCGCCACCGGGAAGGGGCGGGAGAGGGCCGCGCGGTAGGCGCCGAGTTCGGCACGGAGGCGGGTGATCTCCGCTTGCAGTTCGGCCGGGTTCTCCGAGCCGAGGGACCAGACGCGTTTCGGGTCGTGGAGTTCGTCCAGGGGGACCGGGGAGGCGTGGAGTGTGTCGGCCAGCATGTCCCAGTCGTCGTGGACGGTACCCAGCATGCGGCGGACGCGGTGGCGGCCGAAGAGGAGGGGGTGGGTGGCGTGCGGGGGCTCCTGGGCTTCCGCGAGAAGCAGTTCCACGCCCTGGGTGAACGTCTCGTGCGCTGCTTCGAGTTCGTCGTGGGCCTCCAGGGACTCCGCGACGATCACCCAGGGGGCCGGGTCGCGGGGCGCCGTGGCACGGACGCCCTCGATGATCGCTCTCGCCTCCGCCTCGTGGCCGTACTCCCACAGGTTGGCGGCCTTGAGTGCCCGGACCAGGTGGGGGCTCTCCAGGTCGGCGGGGGAGGACAGCAGCCGGTCGTAGAGGGTCGTCGCGGCGGGGCGGTCGCCGGACAGTTCCCGGTGGGCCGCGGCCTGGAGGAGGAGGGCCTCGGCGTCCTCGGGGTACAGATCGGCGGTCCGCTCGAGGCGGTCCGCTTCGGTGGCGTGGTCGGCGTCTTCGGCGGGCGTGGCGGGGCGCATGGGGGACACCGTACTGCCGGACACTGACAAACGTGAGGTATCTGCAGGCCAGGGGGCCCAGGGGATCCAAGGGACCTCGCCCCAGGGCCCAGCCCACGTCCGTGCGCCCCGCACCCTCACCCCCGCTCCGGCGTCCTCACCCCCGCTCCCGCGACACCCCCACGCTCACCGCGCCCACCAGCGCCAGTCCCGCCGACACCACCATCGCCACGTCGGCGCCCCCTCCCAGGCTGCCCGTCGACGTCGCGAGGGCGATGGTCAGGGCGACTCCGGCGCAGGAGCCGATGTAACGGAGGGTCTGCTGGGCGCCGGAGCCCATCGCCGCGCGGTCCGGCGGGACCGACTCCACCGACAGCAGGGGCAGCGCGGCGTTCAGCAGGCCGCTGCCCACGCCGCTCACCAGCAGGCCCGGCAGCATGCGGAGCCAGGAGCCGGAGCCGATCGCGCCGAGCATCGTGAGGACGCCGGCCGCGTGGAGGACGAAGCCCAGGACCAGTTGCCGGCGCGGCGTCACCCGCCCTGCCAGGCGCTTGGCCTGGAGGGCCACCGTGAAGCCCGTGCCGGACCACAGCAGCAACAGCCAGGCGGTGGTCATCGGTGACATGTTCAGCGTCTGCTGGAGCAGGGCCGGCAGGTAGCTGAAGAGGCCGATCACCGCCAGGCCGGTGAACAGGCCGCCCGCCGAGGAGGCCAGGAAACGGGGGCGGCGCAGCAGGGACAGGTCGATCATCGGTGTGCGGCTACGGCGCTCCAGCAGCGCGAAGACCCCGAGCAGCGCCACGGCCGCCGCGAGCAGCAGTCCCACGGGCGCCCGCAGCCAGCCGTCCCGGCCCAGGGTCACGGCGGCCACCAGGGCCACCAGGGCCAGCCCGAAGGTCAGCGCGCCGAGGACGTCCGGCCGGCCGCCCCTCGGCGCGCGGGACTCCGACAAGGCTCGGGTGCCGAGAGCGGCCGCGACCAGGGCGGCGGCGCCCAGGACGGCGTAGGCCGCCCGCCAGTTCGGCAGGGCGCCCGTGACCAGCGGGCCGACCGCTATGCCGCCGCTCACGAAGGCGCCCCAGACGCCGGTCGCGTGGAGCCGCCCGCGCGGGGTGGGGAAGGCGTGCACGAGCAGGCCCAGGCTGCTGGCCAGCAGGGCCGCGCTGGCCGCGCCCTGGGCGATACGGGCCAGCGTGAACTGCCAGGTCGTCGTCGCCAGGGCGCCCAGAACGGTGGTCAGACCCAGGGTCAGGGTGCCGGCGAGGAAGACGCGGCGGCGTCCGTAGTCGTCGGCCAGGCTGCCGGCGATCAGGAGGAGGGCGGCCAGGCCCAGCGGGGTGCCGTTGAGCAGCCATGCCTGGGCGGAGAGGGGGGTGTGCAGGGCGGCCGCGGTGCCGGGGAGGGTGATGATCGGCGCCGTGTACGTCATCAGGGCCACGGTGGTGGCCGCGCTGGTCACGGCCAGGGTGGCCCGGGGGTGCGGGGGCCCGTCCCGGCGCCTGAGGCGTGGGGCTTCGGTGCGGGTGGTGACCGTTGCGGTGGAGGTCGTGGCGGAGTTCAGCCCGGTCATGGGCCCGTCCTTCCGGGGGCTGGGCGGAGAAGAGGCTCAGGCAGGTTCGGTCATTGAACTGACCTGCTCGTGAACGGTAACACCCTCGGTTCGCTCATTGAACCAAGGCCGCGGAAAGTGGCTACAGTGGACGGCATGGCACTGGGCAAGGACTACGCGACGCAGGAGTGCTCGATCGCCCGCGCGCTGGAGATCATCGGAGAGCGCTGGACGCTGCTGGTCGTCCGCGACGCGCTGTACGGCGTCCGGCGCTACAACGACTTCCTGGTCCACCTCGGCATCCCCCGCGCGGTTCTCGCCGCCCGCCTCCAGACGCTGACGGCGGAGGGGATCCTGGAGAAGCGGCGGTACCAGGACTCGCCACCCCGGTACGAGTACGTCGTCACCGAGCGCGGGATCGCGCTGTGGCCGACCCTGCGGGCGCTCGGCCTGTGGGGGCGCGAGCACTTCACCGAGGTCCGGCTGCGCTACTTCCGGCACGCGGAGTGCGGCACCGAACTCGGGCCGTACGGCGAGTGCCCCTCCTGCGCAACCGTCGTACCGGTCGAGGACGTCCTCATGGAACCGGGACCCGGACTCGATACGGACCCGGCGGATCCGGTCAGCCGGGCACTGCTCAAGCCGAGGCGGCTGCTGCAACCGCTCGAGATCGATCCTGTATAACGGCCTCTACGCCTCTACGCCTCTACGCCGCTATGGTGAGCCGGAGGCCGCCCGCCGTCTGCCGTCCGTCGGCAACCGGCAGCCGGCACCAGAGCACCGCAACGCACGCTCACGGGGAGGGAGTCGACGTGATCCGCAGTCGCGTCGCCACGCGCCCCGCCGCCGTGCCGCTGCTCCTGTCCCTCCTCCTGCCCCTCCTGCTGCTTCCGGTCGTCCTGTTCGACACCGGCGGTCTGTCCGGGACCGTGGCCATCGCGCTCGCCGCGACCGCGGCGGCCGGTTCCGCGCTCGTCGCCTGCGCGGTGCTCGCCTCCCGCTGCGCTCCCGCCGTGCCGCCCACCCGGGTGCGTACGGCCATCCGGGACCGGGACCGCCGTACGGCCTTCCTGCCGCAGCGTGATCCCGACGCCGCGGGCCGGCCGCGGCCCCGGGCGCCCGGGCGCGCCCTTCCGGCGACCACCGTGTAGGGCACCGCACACCTCACCTCGTGACCCTGCGCGGGTCGTCATGCCGTCATCCCCGTACGCCATTCCCGTACGCCTGGCACGACGAGACCCCCGGAGGGCTCACCCATGTCCGTTTTCGCCGGCCTGGTCGAGCGGCTCGCCGACCTGCTCCAGCCGCTGTTCCACGCCTCCGCGGCCGCCGCCGCGATCGTCCTGTTCACCGCGCTCGTACGACTCCTCCTCCACCCCCTGTCCCGGGCCGCCGCGCGCGGGCAGAAGGCGCGAGCCGCGTTGCAGCCGCGGATCGGCGAGCTGCGGAAGAAGTACCGGAAGGACCCCGAGAAGCTGCAAAAAGCCGTGCTGGAGCTGCACGCCGAGGAGAAGGTGTCGCCGCTGTCGGGCTGCCTTCCCAGCCTGCTGCAGATGCCCGCCTTCTTCCTGCTGTACCACCTGTTCTCGACACCGGCCGCGGACGGCGACGGGCTGCTCGGCCACCGACTGCTGGCCGCGCCGCTAGGCGGCCGGTGGGCCGACGCCCTGGCCGGGGACGGCGTGTTCGGGGCGGCCGGGGCGGTGTATCTGGCGCTGTTCGCGGTGGTGGCCGTCATCGCCGCGTTCAACTTCCTGCGGACGAAGAAGTCCCTGGTCACAACCGATATGGCAGGGATGGGCGGCGGCGCCGCGGGCGCGGTCGGCAAGGCCATGCCGTACATGTCCTTCTTCACCCTGGTCACCGTGGCGGTGGTGCCGCTGGCCGCCGCGCTGTACGTGGTGACCAGCACGGCGTGGAGTGCGGTCGAACGGGTCCTGCTGTACCGGTGAGCGCGCGGGCGCGGCCGTCCTCCGCGGCGGGCCTACGGTCCAGTACGTGAACGCGCTCTTGCGGAGTGGAGGTTGACCTTGGACGATCGACCAGTCCTCCGATGGTTGCGTCTGCCGCACCCAGGTCGCCTTCATCGGCCGGGCGCCCGCGATCGAGGGAGTTGACACATGAAATTGCTGCGAGTCGGTACGGCGGGTGCGGAGCGGCCCGCGCTGCTGGACGCGACCGGGGTCCTGCGGGACCTGTCGGGCATCGTCCCGGACATCGACGGAGCTCTGCTCGCCGACGACGCGGCGCTCGGCCGGATCCGTGACGCCGCCGCCGCGGGGGAACTGCCCGCGCTGGACGGGGCCGGGTCGGACGCGGCCGCGTCGCGGATCGGGCCGCCGCTCGCGCGGATCGGCAAGATCGTTTGCATCGGGCTGAACTACCACGACCACGCCCGCGAGACCGGGGCCGAGCCGCCCGCCGAGCCGGTGATCTTCCTCAAGGCGCCGGACACCGTGGTAGGGCCGGACGACACCGTGCTCGTGCCGCGCGGCGCCGCCAAGACCGACTGGGAGGTGGAGCTGGCGGTCGTCATCGGCCGTACGGCCCGCTATCTGGAGTCCCATGAGGAGGCGCTCGCGCACGTCGCCGGGTACGCGGTGGCGCACGACGTCTCCGAGCGGGAGTTCCAGATCGAGCGCGGCGGGACCTGGGACAAGGGCAAGAACTGCGAGACGTTCAACCCGCTCGGGCCCTGGCTGGTCACCGCCGACGAGGTCCCCGACCCGCAGGCGCTGCCGCTGCGCCTGTGGGTCAACGGCGAGCTGAAGCAGAACGGGTCGACCGCCGACCAGATCTTCCCCGTCGCCGAAGTCGTGCGCTACGTCAGCCAGTTCATCACCCTGTACCCCGGTGACGTCATCAACACCGGTACGCCGGCCGGGGTGGCCCTGGGCCGGCCCGAGCCGAAGCCGTACCTGCGGTCCGGGGACGTGGTCGAGCTGGAGATCGAGGGGCTGGGCCGGCAGCGGCAGGAGCTCAAGGACGCGTAGGCGCTCCGCCGGCGGGCCGGGAAGACGTGGGCGGTTTCGGGTCCGCGGCGCCGTCGCGGCTCGCCGTGCCCGCGCGGCGGAGCCGCGCAGTGCCACAGCCCCGCGCCCGCGCGGCGGAGCCGTTTTTGCCACAGCCCCGCGCCCCTTGACCCGGTCCGCTCACGCCAGCAGGGTGGCCAGCCTGCGCCACTCCTCCCGCGGCAGGGCGTCGCGCGGGCCGTCGGCGACCACCTGGAGTGCCACGTGGTCGGCGCCCGCCGCGTGGAACGCCTCGATCCGCTCCCGGATCCGGGACTCCTCACCCCAGGCGAACACCGCGTCGATCAGACGGTCGCTGCCGCCGCCGGCGACGTCGGAGTCGGTGAAACCCAGGCGCAGGAAGTTGTCGGTGTAGTTCGGCAGCTCCAGATAGGGGGCGAGGTACCCGCGGGCCACGGCGCGGGCGCGGGCCGGGTCGGTCTCCAGGACGACCTTGAACTCCGGTGCAAGGAGCGTCGCCTTGCCCAGGATCTCGCGGGCCTGCGCGGTGTGGTCCGGCGTGACCAGGTACGGGATCGCGCCGGCCGCACGGTCCCGGGCGAGCCGCAGCATCCTGGGGCCGAGGGCGGCCAGGACCCGGCGCCCGGCGGGCACGCCGCCCTCGCCGGACCGGTCGAGATCGTCGAGCCGGTCCAGGTAGCCGACCATCGCCGAGTACGGCTTCCGGTACTGCTGCACGCGCGGACCGTGGCTCACTCCGAGGCCGAGCACGAAGCGGCCGGGGTGGGCGGACTCCAGCGCGGTGAACTCCGCCGCGGTCTCGGCGGCGTCCTGCTGCCAGACGCTCTGGATGCTGGTGGCGACGACGATCCGCCCGGTCGCCTCGATCAGCGGGGCGGCGTTGCGGGCGGTGCTGTTGCCGCCCAGCCAGACGGCCCCGTAGCCGAGTTCTTCCAACTCGGCGGCGGCCTCGGCGAGTTCGGTGCGCCGGGCCGCGTTCTCCGAGCGGAGTCCGATGCTCCAGATGCCGTACCGGCCGATGGTCTCCGGCAAGGCGCGCGCGGGGCCTGTGGTGTCGCTCATCGGTTCCGATCCCTCCGGGCGGGGGTTGCTGTGCCTTGATCGTCACGTGTCCGGCACATCCCCACCGGAGGGCGTCCCGGGACGGTCCCCGGCTTCCCCCGAGAGCACTAACCTCGATCTTGCGTGCCCCTTCGAGTCCCCCGCCCGGCTGTTCGAACCGCTGTGGACGGTGGTTGTGGCCGGTGGCTCCCGGCTACGTGTTCAGGAACCGCTCCAGTGCCTCCACCACCATCCGGTGGTCCTCGAGCTGGGGCAGGCCGGAGACCGTCACCGTGCCGATCACGCCCGCGCCGTCGACGTGGAGCGGGAACGAGCCGCCGTGGGCCGCGTACAGGTCCGGGTCCAGGCGGGAGGCGGTCTCGAAGGTCGTGCCCTTGGCGCGGAAGCGGGCGCCGACCAGGTAGGAGGCGCAGCCGTAGCGCTCCACCACGCGGCGTTTGCGGGCGATCCAGGCGTCGTTGTCGGGGGTCGAGCCGGGCAGGGCCGCGTGGAAGAGCTGCTGGCCCGCGCGGTGGATGTCGACGGCGACCGGGGCCCGGCGCTCCCGTGCCAGTTCCACCAGCAGCGAGCCCAGCGCCCAGGCGTCGTCGTACGTGAAGCGGGGGAGGACCAGCCGGCGTTCCTGCGCCTCCAGTTCCTCGATGGTCGGGGTGGTCTCGGGGGTCGGGCGCACGTTGTTCGTCACAGCCGCACCTCCACGCCGTCGCGGGCCGAGCGGCGGGCCGCCTCCAGGACGTCGAGGGCGTCGGCGGCCTCCCGGGCGGTCACCGGGTTCGGGGCGCCGTCGCGGAGGGCGGCGGTCACGGCCGCGTAGTACGCCGGGTAGTCGCCGGGCAGGGTCGGTACGGGGCGGCCGCCGCCGGTCAGCGGGGACTCTCCGGAGCCGATGCGGCCCCACAGGGCGTCGTTCTCGGCGCCCCAGCCCTCGGTGCCCGGGCGCGTGCCTTCCCGCAGCGCGGCCTCCTGCGGGTCCAGGCCGTACTTCACATAGCCCGCCTGAGAGCCCAGCACCCGGAAGCGGGGGCCGAGTTGGGCGGCCGTCGCGGAGACGTGGAGGTGGGAGCGGACGCCGTTGGCGTGCGTGAGCGCGATGAAGGTGTCGTCGTCCGCCTCGGCGCCGGCGCGGCGCACCACCGCCTCGGCGTACACCTGGGTGGCCGGGCCGAACAGCACCAGGGCCTGGTCGACCACGTGGCTGCCGAGGTCGTACAGCAGGCCTCCGATCTCCGCGGGGTCGCCGGACTCGCGCCAGCCGCCCTTCGGCTGCGGACGCCAGCGCTCGAAACGGGACTCGAAGCGCCATACGTCGCCCAGCTCGCCCTCGGCGATCAGCCGGCGCAGGGTGAGGAAGTCGTTGTCCCAGCGGCGGTTCTGGAAGACGGACAGGAGCAGCCCGCGCTCGTCGGCCAGGGCGGCGAGGTCGCGGGCCTCGGCCGCCGTCCCGGCGATCGGCTTGTCCACGACCACCGGGAGGCCCGCCTTCAGGGCGGCTGTGGCGAGCGGGACGTGCGTCTTGTTCGGGGAGGCGAGGACGACCAGGTCCAGCTCGCCGGCGCGGGCGAACAGCTCGTCGGGGCCGGCGGCGAGGCGGACGTCCGGGAACTCCGCGCGGGCCTGTTCCTGCCGCTGCGGGTTCGAGGTGACGACCGTGTCCAGGGTCAGGCCCTCTGTCGTGGCGATCAGCGGGGCGTGGAAGACGGAGCCGGCGAGGCCGTAGCCGACGAGGCCGACGCGGAGGGGGGTGCCAGTCATGGCCCCTACTTTCGCAACGCTGTTGCCGAAGTGCAAGCGCGGGGGACAATGGCGAGGTGAACAGTGGGAAGGGCGGAGCGGACGCGGTGACGGTCTCGGGAGTGACGGGCAGGGGGACGGCGGGCGCGAACCTGCTGGCCCTGCGCAGCCACAACACCGCGCTGGTGCTCGACCTGCTGCGCGGGGCGGGCGCGGCGGGGATCAGCCGGCTGGAACTCGCCGAGCGGACCGGGCTGACCCCGCAGGCGGTCAGCAAGATCACGGCGCGGCTGCGCCGGCAGGGCCTCGCGGCGGAGGCGGGACGGCGGGCGTCCACGGGGGGCAAGCCCCGCACGGTGCTGCGACTGGTGCCGGAGGCGGGGCACGCGGTGGGAGTCCACGTCGACCGGGACGAACTCCGTGTGGTCGTCGTCGACCTGAACGGCACCGCAACCGGCGAACGCCGCCGCCCACTGGACCTCGGCGCGGGCGCGGAATCCGTCGTGGCGACGGTGGCCCACGAGGTGGAAGCGCTGGTGGGGGAGGCGCTGGGGGGTGGGGCGGCTCGTGTCGGCGTGCCCCAGGCCGGGGTGGCCCGGGCTGCCGCGTGGGCCGGGGTGGCCGAGGCTGAGGAGTCAGAGGTTGGCGGGGCTCAGGCGGGGGTCGCGGGGGCTGGGGTGCCGCAGGTCGGGGTGCGCGAGGCTGGAGGGGCCCGGACCGGTGCCGCGCAGGGCGGGCTGCCCAAGGCCGGGGAGTCCGAGGCGGCAGCGGACCGGGCCGGGGCGTCGCAAGCCGGAGTGACCCAGGCCAGAGGGGCCGAGGCCGGAGTGGCCGGGGCCGGAGGGGCCCGGATCGGCGCCGTGCAGGCCGGAGTGACCCAGGCTGAGGCGGCGCAGGCCGAAGGGACCCGGCCCCGGCTTTCCGGTGTCCCGTCGCTCGTCGGGGTCGGGGTGGCCTTGCCCGGGCCGCTTGATCATCGGTGGGGGGTGCTGCATCGGGTGACCGGGTTTCCGGAGTGGGACGGGTTTCCGTTGCGGGACGCGCTCGCGCGGCGGCTCGGGGTGCCCGTCGTGGTCGACAAGGACACGAACGCGGCGGCGCTGGGGCTCGCGGTCGCGGGTGAGGGCCGTTCGTTCGCGTACCTCCACCTCGGTACCGGTCTCGGGGCCGGGCTGGTGATCGGGGGGAGCGTGCACCGGGGGGCGCGGACCGGGGCGGGGGAGTTCGGGCACCAGGTGATCCAGCTGGACGGGCCGTTGTGCGGGTGCGGGGACCGGGGATGTGTCGAGGCACTGTGCCTGGCGGCCGTGGAGCGGGGAGAGGCCGCGGAGGCGGCGCGGGTGCTGGGGGCCGGGGCCGCGAACCTCGTGGGCCTGCTGGACATCGAGTTGGTGCTGCTCGGCGGTCGTACGGTCGCGGCGGCGCCCGAGGTGTTCGTGGCGGGCGTGGCCGAGGTGCTCGCGGCGCGGGCCCGGCGGGAGGGGGCGCCGGGTGACGTGGTGCCGGTCCGGATCGCGCCGGGAGGGGAGCGGGGGGTCGCGGAGGGCGCGGCGCAGTTGCTGCTCGCGCCGATGTTCGGGCGGGGGGACGGCTGACGGGTGCCCGGCGTCGTGCCGCACCCGTCAGGTGAACATCTCCGATGTCGTGGCCGGTGAGGTCGTCGCGACGGCCGCTGTGGTGCAGCGGCACGACAACGGCGAGGACCGGGTCGGCCGGTCCGACGACCGCCCGTTTCGCATCGACACGGATCCCGAAGCCGCCGACACCGCCCCGCGCCCCCGAGGTCGTCCGGCGGCCCCCACGCCCCCGACGGCCGCCTCCCCCCGTGCCGGCGAACTCGCCCGCACGGGCCCGGTCGCCCCGCGCGGAGTGGGCACGGTCGCCTAGTGCTGCGACCGGAAAGGTTCACCGGCTCGCGACGCCCGGCACGGCACCTCGCCGCGTTGTCGCATCACCCGAGTACATCCAGTACGCGGGCGATGCTCCGCCTTGCGATGTACCGCACCGGACGCCGCGAGCTTTCCGGCAAACCTTTCCGGCCACAGCACTAGCGCCGCTCGGCCTCGGCGGGACGCCGACCCGGAGGCGCCGCCGAGGCCGGCGGGTGGATCTGCGACGATCTTCACGTGGACTACCCCAACGACCAGGCTCCCGGCGCCCCGGTGCGCTCCGGCATCCCGGAGCACGGCCGGATCCCCAAGTACTACGCGGTGAAGGCGAGGATCGACGACCTCATCGGCGAACTGGGGGAGGACCGGCCGATCCCGACCGAGCGCGATCTGTCCGAGGAGTACGGGGTCGCCCGCGAGACCGTGCGGCAGGCGGTGCGCGAGCTGATCCTGGAGGGCAAGCTGCGGCGCCGGGGCCGCGGCACGGTCGTCGCGGGCCCCAAGCTGGAGCAGCCGCTGTCCCTGGTCAGCTACACCGAAGGCGTACGGCGGCAGGGCCGCACCCCCGGACGTTCCCTCGTCACCCTGGACCGCTTCCCCTGCCCGGACCCCCTCGCCGCCGAGACGGGACTCACCCGCGGCGAACCCGTCTGGCACCTGGAGCGCGTGCTCCTCGCGGACGACGAGCGGGTCGGCCTGGAGAGCACCTACGTGGCGGTGGCCCGGGTGCCGCACCTGGACACCGGCTTCGACCCCGACTCCTCCTTCTACGCCTACCTCCAAGGGCTGGGCATCGCCTTCGGCGACGCCGACGAGCGCATCGAGACGGTGCTCGCCACCCCGCGTGAGGCCCTGCTCATCGGCACCCCGCCCGCGGTGCCCATGCTGCTGATCCACCGCGTCTCACGGGACACGGACGGGCGCCCGCTGGAGCGGGTGCGGAGCCTGTACCGAGGGGACCGGTTCTCCTTCACCACCCATCTGCGCGGCTGACGACACCACCCACCCGCGAATGACGAAAGGGCGCCGAACAGGCGCCCTTTTTATCACGAAGAGATAACGGGTCTAGCCCAAACTTGACGGCTCGTTCAACCTCCCGTTGTCGGCAGGACCCTTCCGGTTCCTTGTCCGGGAGGAACGTGGTCGTCGTGAGAGTGACAGTCGTAGGAGCCGGCGTGGTGGGCACCATGCACGCCTGGCAAGCAGTGGAACGCGGCCACGAGGTCGTACAGATCGAGCGAGAGGCCGAGGCCCGCGGCGCCTCGCTGCGCAACTTCGGGCAGATATGGGTCAGCGGCCGCGCGGTCGGCGAGGAACTCGACACCGCCCTGCGTGCCCGCGAGCTGTGGGAGGAGATCGGCGGCCGCGTGCCCGCGCTGGGCTTCCGCGCCAACGGCTCCCTGACCCCCGTGCGCGGCGACCTCGAACGCGCCGTCGCCGAGGCCGCCGTGGCCCGCCCGGACGCCGCCCTCCGCGGTCGCAAGCTGCTGACCCCGGCCGAGGCCCGCGCCCTCAACCCCGCCCTGCGCGGCGAGTTCGACGCGGCCCTGTACTGCGAGCGCGACGCGGCCGTCGAGCCGCGCACCGCCCAGCTGGCCCTCCGTGCCGAACTGCTCAAGCACCCGAACTACACCTTCCTGCCCGGGCGCGAGGTCCGGGAGGTTGTCGGCGAGGGCGCCGTACGCGACGACCACGGCGACGTCCACACCGGTGACGTGGTGGTGCTGTGCACGGGAGCCTGGCTCGGCGGACTCGTACGGGAACTCGCCGGCCCCGATCTGCCGGTGCGCCGCGTCCGGCTGCAGATGATGCAGACCGACCCGCTGGGGGAGCCGCTGCCGACCTCGGTCGCGGACGCCGACAGCTTCCGGTACTACCCGGCCTACGCGTCCGAGGCCCTGGACGAGCTCAACGCGAGCCGGCCGCAGGCCGAGATCGCCGCCGCCCACCGGATGCAGCTGCTCATGGTGCAGCGCGCCGACGGCGGACTCACGATCGGCGACACCCACGAGTACGAGCACCCCTTCGCCTTCGACACCGTCGAGGACCCGTACGACCACCTCACCCGTGTCGTCGAATCCCTCCTCGGCCGCCCGCTGCCGAAGGTCCGGCGCCGCTGGGCCGGCGTGTACGCGCAGTGCACCGACCCCGGCCGGGTCGTGCACCGGCAGCAGGTCCGCGACGGGGTGTGGCTGGTCACCGGGCCCGGCGGGCGCGGCATGACCTGCTCACCCGCGATCGCCGAGCAAACCGCGAACGAACTGGGCTGGTGAGGAACCGATGAACGAGATGACGACCACCGAAATCCGCCTCGTCGTGCTGGACATGGCCGGCACGACCGTCGCCGACGGCGGCCTGGTCGAGCGCGCCTTCGCCACGGCCGCCGCCGAACTGGGCGTCGAGCCCGGCTCCGCCGACCACGACGACAAGCTCGCCTACGTCCGCGCCACCATGGGCGAGTCCAAGATCTCCGTCTTCCGGCACCTGTTCGGCGCCGAGGACCTGGCCCAGCGGGCCAACGCCGCCTTCGAGAAGGCGTACGGCGGCCTCGTCGACGGCGGCCTCGTCGCCCCGGTCCCCGGCGCCCGCGAGGCCATCGAGGAACTGCGGGCCGACGGCCGCACGGTCGTGCTGACCACCGGCTTCGCACGCGTCACCCAGGACGCGATCCTCGACGCCCTCGGCTGGCGCGACCTCGTGCCGCTCACCCTCTGCCCGGCCGACGCCGGCGGGCGCGGGCGGCCCTACCCCGACATGGTGCTGGAGGCGTTCATCCGCACCAAGGCGGCCGACGGCGTGCACCAGGTGGCCGTGGCCGGCGACACCTCCTACGACGTGCTCAGCGGCGTACGGGCCGGGGCGGGCGTCGTCGCCGGAGTGCTGACCGGGGCGCACGGCGCGCAGGACCTCCACGACGCCGGCGCCACCCATGTCCTCGGCTCCGTGGCCGACCTGCCCGCCGTGCTCAGGGAAGTCGGCTGATGGGCATCCGCTTCGACTCCGTCACCGTCGCCTACGACGGCACGGTCGTCCTGGACGCCCTCGACCTCACCGTCGAGCCCGGCGAGGTCATGGCGCTGCTCGGGCCGTCCGGATCCGGCAAGACCACCGCGCTGCGGGCGGTCGCTGGGTTCGTGCGGCCCGCGTCGGGGCGGGTGTTTCTGGGGGAGCGGGACGTGACGGACCTGCCGCCCCACCGCCGGGGCATCGGAATGGTCGTCCAGCAGTACGCCCTCTTCCCGCACATGCGGGTCGAGGACAACGTGGCCTTCGGGCTCAAGGCGCGCAAGGTCGCCAAGGCCGAGATCCGCGAGCGGGTCGCCGAGGCCCTGGAGATGACCGGCATGGCCGCCTACGCGCGCCGCTACCCGCGGGAGCTGTCCGGCGGCCAGCAGCAGCGCGTCGCCATCGCCCGCGCCCTGGCCATCCGGCCCGATGTCCTGCTGCTCGACGAACCGCTGTCCGCACTCGACGCCCGGCTGCGCTCCGGGATGCTCGCCGAGCTCGCCCGGCTGCACCGGGAACTGCCCGATGTGTCCATCCTGTACGTCACCCACGACCAGGTCGAGGCGCTGACCCTCGCGGACCGGATCGCGGTGATGGACAAGGCGCGCCTGCAGGCGTGCGGGACGCCCCGGGAGCTGTACCGGGCCCCGGCCAACGAGTTCACCGCCTCCTTCGTCGGCAACGCCAACCTGCTGCCGGTCACCGTGACCACCGGGGGCGCCGCCTTCGGGAGCACCGAACTGAAGGTCGACACGGCGGGCGCGGCGGCCGGCGCGCGTGCCACCCTGTGCGTCCGGCCGCACCTGGTCGGCATCGGAGACGGACCCAACCGGCTCGCCGGCACCGTCAGTGAGATCCAGTGGCGCGGTTCCACGCATCGGCTGTACGTCGACGTGGCCGGCCACCCGGTGATGGCGGACCTGCCCGAGCTGAGGAACCCGCCGGGGCACGGCGACGAGGTCAGCCTGCACTTCGCGCCCGAGGACGCGGTGCTGCTGGCCGCGGGGGTGAGCGGCGATGAGCGCTGAACCCATCGTGCGGGCGGCGCCCGCCCGTCCCGGGGAGAGGGCGGCGGGCCCCGGCCCGGACGCGGCCACCACCCGGGCGCGCGGGCGCGGCCCGCGGACGGCGCCGAGGCTGCTGTGGGCCCTGCCCCCGGTCGCCCTCCTCGCGGTGTTCTTCCTCTACCCCCTCTTCCTGGTCGGCCGGCAGTCCCTCCAACCCGACACCGGCGGGACCTCCGTCCAGCCGTACCTCGACGTCTTCGCGTCCGCCGCGTTCCGTGAGGCGCTGTGGACCACCGTCTGGCTCGCTCTCGGCTCGACCGCCGGATGCCTGGTCCTCGGCTTCCTGCTGGCCCTGGTCATCGCGTTCGTGCCGTTCCCCGGCGCCAAGGCGGTGTCCCGGTTCATCGACGTCTTCCTGTCCTTCCCGTCCTTCCTCATCACGCTCGCCCTGCTGTTCATCTACGGCAACGTCGGCATGGCCAACGGCCTGTGGACGGACGTCACCGGGGCCGCCGACGGGCCGTTCCAGTTCCTCACGACGCCGTGGGGTGTGCTGCTGGCGGAGATCACCTACTTCACGCCGTTCGTGATGCGGCCGCTGCTCGCCGCGTTCACGCAGCTGGACACTGCGCAGTTGGAGGCGGCCAGTTCGCTCGGGGCCCGCGCGCCCCGCATGGTCCGGCAGATCATCCTGCCGGAGGCGCTGCCCGCGCTGGCGGCAGGCGGCAGCCTCGTGCTGGTGCTGTGCCTCAACGAGTTCGGCATCGTGCTGTTCACCGGAGCCAAGGGCGTCACGACCCTGCCGGCCCTCGTCTACAGCAAGGCGATCCTGGAGTCCGACTACCCGGGCGCGTGTGTGGTCGCCGTGGTCAACGTCCTTCTCTCCGTGGGCCTGTACGGCCTGTACCGGGTGGTGAGCCGTCGTGCTGGTGCATAGCCGCAAGGCGAAGTGGGCACTGTGGGCGGTCTTCCTCGTCCTCTTCCTCCCCCTCTTCGCGCTGCCGCTCCTCGTCGTCCTCGGCGCGTCCTTCGCCACCCACTGGTCCAGCGTCCTGCCGTCCGGCCTGACCACCGCCAACTACAAGGCAGCCACTCACGGCGATGCCCTCCAGGCGCTCACCACCAGCCTGCTCACCGCACTCGGCGCGAGCCTGCTCGCCCTGACCGTCGGCACCTGGGCGGCGCTGGCCGGCGCGGCGCTGAAGAAGAGCCACCGGCGTGTGATGGACGCCCTGTTCGTCCTGCCGGTCGCCGTCCCCTCCGTGGTGGTGGGCCTGGCGGTCCTGGTCGCCTTCTCCCAGCCGCCGTTGCTGCTCAACGGCACCCGGTGGATCGTCATCCTCGCGCACACCGTGCTGGTCACGGCCTTCGCCTACCAGTCGGTCACCGCCGCCCTGCGCCGCCTCGACCCGGCCTACGAACAGGCCGCCGCCTCCCTCGGCGCCGGGCCCGCCCGGGTGCTGTGGCGGGTGCGGCTGCCGCTGCTGCTGCCCTCGCTCACCGCCGCGACCGGCCTCTGCTTCGCCCTGTCCATGGGGGAGTTGAGCGCCACCATGATGCTCTACCCGCCCGACTGGACCCCGCTTCCGGTCCTGATCTACTCGGCCACCGACCGCGGTTCCCTGTTCGCCGGTTCCGCCCTGGCCGTCGTCCTCATGACGGCGACCCTGCTCGTCCTGCTCGCCGTCTCCCGGATCCGCACCAGGGCCGCACACCGATAGCCCCAGACCACTCCCGGCCACCCCCACCTCCCGGCCACCCCCCACCTCCCGACCACCCCCCACCTCCCGACCACCCCCCACCTCCCGACCACCCCCCACCTCCCGACCACCCCCCACCTCCCGACCACCCTCCCCGATTCATCACACTCAGCAAGGGATTCGCCACGTCATGCGCAAGAACACCCTCAAGATCGCCACCGCTGTCTGCCTCCTCGCCGCCCCACTCACCGCCTGCAGCGGCACCGCCTCCTCCGCTTCCTCCGCCGACGCCAAGGTCGTCACCGTCTACAGCGCCGACGGCCTCAAGGGCGAGAACGGCGACGGCTGGTACGACCGCGTCTTCCAGGACTTCGAGAAGCAGACCGGCATCAAGGTCAAGTACGTCGAGGGCGGCTCCGGTGAGATGGTCCAGCGGGCCGTCCGCGAGAAGGGCAACCCGCAGGCCGACGTGCTGGTCACCCTGCCGCCGTTCATCCAGCAGGCGGACAGCAAGGGCCTGCTCGAGAAGTACACGCCGCAGGGCGCCGACCAGGTCGCCGCCTCCGACAAGGCCACCGACGGCACCTGGACCTCCGTGGTCAACAACTACTTCGGCTTCATCTACAACAAGAAGGAGCTGAAGCAGGCCCCCACCACCTGGGAGCAGCTCCTCGACGGCAAGTACAAGAACAAGCTCCAGTACTCCACGCCGGGTGTCGCCGGCGACGGCACCGCCGTGCTCGTCAAGGCCATGCACGACTTCGGGGGCAAGGACGCGGCGCTCGCGTACCTGAAGAAGCTCCAGGCCAACAACGTCGGCCCGTCCGCCTCCACCGGCAAGCTCGCGCCCAAGGTCGACAAGGGCGAACTGCTCGTCGCCAACGGTGACGTCCAGATGAACTACGCCCAGTCCAAGACCATGCCCAACCTCGGCATCTGGTTCCCGGCCACGAAGGGCGGGAAGCCGACCACCTTCGCCCTGCCCTACGCCGCCGGACTGGTCAGCCACGCCCCGCACGACGCGAACGGCAAGAAGCTCCTCGACTTCATGCTCGACAAGCAGGCGCAGCAGGAGGTCAGCGAGATCGGCGGCGGCTTCAGCGCCCGCCAGGACGTCAAGGCCACCGACGCCAACGCGACCGACCTGGCCAAGCTGATGCAGGGCGTGGAGGTGTTCACGCCGGACTGGAACGACATCGACAAGAACCTCACGACGTACGTCGAGGCGTGGAAGCAGGCCACCGGAAGCTGAACCGGCCTCCGGCAAGATCCGACCTCCGGCAAGATCCGGCCACTGGCTAGGCTGGACTCACGCAAACGCGCGTACGGCAGGAGGCCGAAGCACATGGCAGACCGCAAGCCCATCGAGTCGTGGCTCACCGACATGGACGGTGTCCTGATCCACGAGGGTGTTCCGATCCCCGGTGCCGACGCCTTCCTGACGAAGCTGCGTGAGTCCGGCCGGCCGTTCCTGGTGCTGACCAACAACTCCATCTACACCCAGCGCGACCTGCACGCCCGCTTGCAGCGCATGGGCCTGGACGTGCCGATGGAGAACATCTGGACGTCCGCCCTGGCCACCGCCCAGTTCCTCGACGACCAGCGGCCCGGCGGCAGCGCCTACGTCATCGGCGAGGCCGGCCTGACCACCGCGCTGCACGACATCGGCTACATCCTGACCGACCACGACCCCGACTTCGTGATCCTGGGGGAGACCCGGACGTACTCGTTCGAGGCCATGACGAAGGCCGTGCGGCTGATCAACGACGGCGCCCGGTTCATCGCCACCAACCCGGACAACGTGGGCCCCTCCGCCGAGGGCGCCCTGCCCGCGACCGGCTCGGTCGCCGCCCTGATCACCGCGGCGACCGGCCGGAAGCCGTACTTCATCGGCAAGCCCAACCCGCTGATGATGCGCGCCGGGCTGAACGCGATCGGGGCTCACTCGGAGACCTCCGCCATGATCGGCGACCGTATGGACACCGACGTGCTCGCGGGCCTGGAAGCCGGGATGCGGACGTTCCTGGTCCTCACCGGTGTCACGCAGGCGAAGGACATCGACCGCCACCCGTTCCGGCCGTCCCACGTCGTCGACTCGATCGCGGACCTCGTCGAGCGGATCTGAGAACCCCGTCCCGCCCACCCACCCTTCTCACCCATTCGGCGCAGCGCGGTTTCGCAGCGGATGCGGCCGTGGCCCGTCGGGAGTCTCCTGATAGCGGAGGTTTCACGATGGGTCCATTGCGCCTCACACTCTGCACGGGACTTCTGGCGGCCGCCGCGCTCGTCCCAGCGGCCGACGGGGTGGACGGTCCGGGTGGTCCGGGCGGTCCGGTTCTGCCCGGTGCCCCGGCGGCTCCGGGCACCCTCGCCGTCGTACCGCCGTCGAAGCCGCCCACCGCATCGGCTTCCCCGAGCCCGCCACGTACGCCACCCACTCGACCCACGCCGTTCGTTCCGGCCACCCGGACCCCCGGGGCCACCACCGCCCCCGCACCGGCCGCTCCGCCCGCGCCCGGCACGGCGCACGCGGTGACCGGGCTGGTGCTCGCGGGTGCCGCCGGGGCGGCCGTCCTCCTCCTTCCCCGGGCGCGCGGTACGAGCCGCGCCGGGGACGGCCGGCGCGGCCGCCGCGGCCGCGGATCGCACTGAGGGCGGGATCGGCATGTCCGACCACGACGGCACCCGCTCCCGCTGCACCGGCCGCCTCCTGGCCGGCCTGGCCTGGGTGGTGCTGCTGCTCGGGCTGTGGCTCTGGGGACGCGATCTGACCGACGTACGGGAGTCCCTGGCGCCGTCGGCCACCGGGGACATGGCCGCGGCCGGCCGGCCCTCAGCGGACCGGCTGCCCACGGAGTCCGGCCCGCTGACCGACGCCCCGCCGCGGCGCCTGGACATCCCCGGCCTGGGAGTGCGGGCGCCGGTGGTGGCCCGTGGCCTGGACGCGCGGGGCGCGGTCGAACCGCCGCCGGCGGACCAGGCCGGCACGGTCGGCTGGTACGGCGCCGGGGTGAAACCGGGGACGTCCGGGACCGCGCTGCTGGTGGGCGACCTCGGCGCCGGGAGCCGGCCCGGGGCGTTCGACCGGATCGGTTCGCTGCGGCCCGGCGAGGCGGTCCGGGTGGTCCGGGACGACGGCAGCGTCGCCGACTTCACCGTCGACGACGTCAAGGTCCTGACCGGCGACCGGCTCGACGTCCGGCAGGCGTCCGGGGAACCGAAGCCGGGCCGCGCCGAGCTGCGGCTGATCGGCTGCGGCGGCACCGTCGACGGAACGAGCCGCGGCTGCGCCGCGAACGTGGTCGTGTCGGCGCACCTCACGGGCGCCGGCCGATGAGGCCACCGGCCCGTGAGGCCACGGTCACCACCGCCACCCCGCCACCCCCCATCACCGCCACCTGGCCCCGCCGACGAACCGCTCCCCGACTGACCGTTCCCCATGGGACTTTGAGGCCTCGGGCGACCTGTGACCTGTGACAGCATGGGACCCGGCCGAGCGCACCAAGGGGGAAGGCATGTACGGCATGAGGGGGGCCCTCTCGCGTGCCCGTGCGGCGGGCGTCCGGGCGTCCGCGGCGGCGCTGGGGGCGGCACTGCTGGCCACCGGGTGCACCTCCGGGGGCGGCGACAAGGACAACGGCGCCGGGATCACCCAACAGCCCAAGGAAGCCGACCCGTTCTGGGTCAACCCGGACAGCAGGGCGGCCCGTCAGGTCGCCGCCTACCTCAAGGCCGGGAAGAAGGCCGACGCCGAGCAGATCCGGAAGATCGCCGGGCAGCCGACCGGCGAGTGGATCGGCCCGGAGAACCCCGAGCAGGAGGCCCGCGGCTTCACCGAGGCCGCCGACAAGGCGGGCCGCACCGCGCTGCTCGTCCTCTACAACATCCCGCACCGCGACTGCGGCCAGTACTCGCAGGGCGGCGCCGCCGACGGGGACGCCTACCGCTCCTGGGTGGACGGTGTGGCCCGGGGCATCGGCGACCGCCCGGCCACGGTGGTCCTGGAACCGGACGCCCTGCTGCACCTGGTGGACGGCTGCACCCCGGAGGAGTACCGAGAGGAGCGCTACGACCTGCTCGAGGGCGCGGTCCAACGGCTCAAGTCCCTGAAGAGCACCAAGGTGTACGTGGACGCGGGCAACGCGGGCTGGGGCCACCCCGACCAGATCTTCGAGCCGTTGCGCCGCGCGGGCGTGGGCCGGGCCGACGGCTTCGCGGTCAACGTCTCCAACTTCTACTCCACCCGGGAATCCCTCGCCTACGGCAAGCAGTTGTCCGCCAAGCTGGACGGCAAGCACTTCGTCGTCGACACCAGCCGCAACGGCAACGGCCCCTACGACGGCGGGGATCCGGGAGAGCGCTGGTGCAACCCGCCCGGCCGGGCACTGGGCGAGGCGCCCACGACGAGGACGGCCGACCCGCTGGCCGACGCCTACCTGTGGGTCAAGCGGCCCGGCGAGTCCGACGGCACCTGCAAGGGCGGCCCGAAGGCGGGGGACTGGTGGGCCGACTACGCGCTGAAGCTGGCGAGGGCCAGCAAGTAGAGCATTCGGAACACGACTTGGGGCGCCCCCCTGGAGGGAGGGCGCCCCTGAGTGCATGCGGCTACGGGACCTCGGCTGCTTTCGAGCCCCGGCCCGCTACGGGACCTTCACCCACTGCGCCTCGCTCGGCGTTCCCTGGTCGTCGTCGACGAACAGCATGTACCACCCCGACTGCACCAGATTCCGGCCCTTCGGCACCGTCACCGTGATCTTGTCGCCGGACGTGGTGAAGTCCAGCGCGATCGAGCGCTGGTCGACGTCCGTGACATGCGTGGAGGCACTCGGGCGGATCAGCCGGACCTTCTTGATCGTGCCGGCGTGCTGCGAGGCGAACGTGCCGGAAGCGCCCCGGGCGATGGTCTGTGGGCCGCCCGACAGGGAGGGCCGCGCGTCCCGGTACAGATATGGCGGCGTGTAGATCTCGACGCGCTGCTCGAAGGTGCCGGGCTTGGTGTTGGCCTTGTCGCCGTAGAGCGAGTCGGAACCGAAGAACATCACCCGGCCGTCCGGCAGCAGGATCGAGCCGGCGTGGTAGTTGCGGCCCACCAGCGGGTCGGCGACCCGCTTGAAGGAGTTGGTACCCGGGTCGTAGAGCCGGGCCTGGAGGATGTTGGAGTCGCCGCGGCCCCGGTAGTCCTCGGAGCCGCCCGAGACCAGGATGGAGTCGTCGGGCAGGACCGAGGACTGAGGGTAGCGGGTGCCCTTCTCCAGCGTCGGACCGTCCGTGAAGCGCGGGTTCTTCGCCTTCAGGTCGATGATGCGGGTCTTCCTGCTGGCCAGCGGGGACTCGCCGACCCCGCCGCCGCCGATCACCATGAACCGCTCGTCCTGCGCGGGCGGCAGCAGGACCGTGCCGGAGGTTTCCATCATCTGCGCGTCGCTCAGGCCGGGCAGCTCGGTGAACTTGTTGCTGTCCACGTCCCAGACGCCCGGGTCGCGGCCCACGTCGGCCGGTCCGTAGCCCGCGTTGGAGCCGGAGTAGAACAGCTTGCCGTTCTGCAGCGGGAACAGCGCCGGGTAGGTCGGGAACTGACGGACCTTCGGCGTGTACGTCCACTTCTTGGTCTTGGGGTCGAAGACCTCGTTCTTGCCCGGGACCAGCTGGCCGATGTCGTCGAGACCGGAGACGCTGAGGATCTTCCCGTCGCTCAGGGTAGTGAGCGTCGGGTACCAGCGGGCCTCGTTCATCGGGTCGACCTTGATGTACTTCTCGGCGACCGGGTCGAACTCGTAGGCGTCCCGGATCCCCTGGAAGTCCTTCTTGTCCAGGGCGAGCTTTTCCGCGATGCCGTAAGTGTTGCGGGTGTCGTCGCCGGACAGGCCCTGGATCCGGTAGTTGTCCTGGGTGCCCGTCTCGTACCGGGCGCCGCTCTTCTGCGCCTCGACGTAGATGCGGCCCAGACCCGGGCTGTTGCCCAGGAACCTGCCGGCCTGGTCGAACTTCTTCTTGGCGCGCGGCACCAGCACCGGGTCCTTGGAGACGAACGTCTTTCCGTTCGCCCCGCCGGTGAACCTCGTGCCCGCGGGCAGTGTGATCGGCTTGTCCGGGTTCTCGTTGTGGACGATCATCAGGCCGCCGGCCTTGGTGACGTCGCCCTGGAGCTTCTCGTACCGCTTGGTGCCGCCGGCGATCAGGATGTTGCCGTCGGCGAGCTGGGTGTGGCCCGTGCAGAACAGGTCCTCGGGCGTGGGCACCTTCTTGACGGTGCCCTTGACCGGGTCCCAGATACGGGTGTCGAACTGCCGGGCGTCGAAGTTCTGCTTGTTGTTGCCCGAGCCGGCGACCATCAGCACCTTGCCCGTGTGCAGCAGCACGGCGTGGATGGTGTTCTGCCGGTACTCCTTGGGGAACTCGACGATCTCCCAGTGGCCGTTCTCGGCCTTGTACTCGGGTTTGTTGATCTTGTACTGGTGGTAGCGCTCCGTGCCGAAGCGGTAGAGCCACGGCCCGTTCATTCCGGCCAGAGCGACTACCACCACCGCGCCGATCCCGAGTCGTCGGGCGCGCCGGAGGCCGGCCTGGTCCTTCATTCCTTACGTCCCCCCAGTCCACCGAGGGCGATCTGCATGGTGTGCTCGCCCGTCGTTCCGTCCGTTCCGGCCCCACTCGGCCCGCCGCTGCCCGGCGCGTGTCCCGGCGGTACCTCCACCACCGGGACCGGCATCCCCTGGGCCGGTGTGTGCGCCCGGTGCGGATGTGCCGGGACCGCGTCCCGCGGCTCCGGCGCGGCGGCCCCGGACGCCTGCCGGCGCCTCTCCTGCCGCAGCGTCCACCGCCAGGCGAAGATCGGTGCGGCGGTGACGAGCATGGCGAACGTGGCCCAGGTGATCATCGCCGGGTGGGAGTGCCCGAGGGCGAAGCCCGCGACGAGCGAGCCGCCGAAGACAAGGATGAAGAACCAGTGGATGCGGAACGTCCCGAACAGCGTGTCGGGGCTCGCCGACTCGCCCTTCGGGGTCACCACGAACTTGCTCTTGCGCCGCAGCACGGCGTCCATCAGCGAGCGCGCGTAGACCGGCGCGGACAGCGCCGACATCACCATGCCGGCCACCCCGCCGGAACCCTCCGGCTCGTGCGGCGAGACGTTGTGCCGGCGGTTCCAGACGTACAGGCCGATCTGGAGCGCCGAGGCGTTGCCGTACAGCATCAGCCACACGGTCGGGTCGATGTTCACGCCCGAGGCGCCGAGGCCCAGGAACAACGCGCAGCTCAGGGCCGCCAGGATCCAGTTGAGGGCGGACATCGGATAGAAGATGATCATCATCGTGTAGTTGAAGAGCTTGGCCGGCGGCAGGGTGCCGAAGCCCTTCCAGTACTGCTTGAGGATCGTCTCGTAGGTGCCTCGCGACCAGCGCAGCTGCTGGGTGAAGAAGTCCGTCCAGGCGTTCGGGCCCTCGCCGACCGCGAGCACGTCGGGGGTGTAGACCGACTTCCACTTGCGGCCGGTCGCCGGGTTCTTGGCACGGTGCATCTCGAAGCCGGTGGCCATGTCCTCGGTGATCGAGTCGTACAGGCCGCCGATCTGCTTGAGCGCCTTGATTCGCACGGCGTTCGAGGTGCCGACGAACATCGGCGCGCCGTAGCGGTTGCCGGCCCGCTGGATCAGCGCGTGGAAGAGGAACTGCTGCGACTCGGCCGCCTTGGTGACGAACGTGTCGTAGTTGCCGTAGACCTGCGGGCCGATCACGAATCCGACGTCGGGGTCGCGGAAGTACCCCAGCATCCGCTCCAGGTAGTTGGGCAGCGGCACATGGTCGGTGTCGACGGAGGCGAAGAAGTCGTAGTCGTCGCCGTGCGCCTGGAGCCAGGCGTTGTAGTTGCCGTGCTTGGTCTTGGCGCGGTGCGGACCCTTGGCCTGGTTCCAGCGCGCGACGCCCTTGCGGCTGAAGTGGTGCACGCCCAGGCGCGCGCAGACTTCCTTCACGTCGGGGTCGTCGCCCTCGTCGAGCAGCCAGACGTGCAACAGGCCCCGGTGACGCAGCCGTACGGCGGCCTCCAGGGTCTTGGTCACCATCTCCAGCGGTTCCTTGCCGGGCACGAAGGAGGTCAGGAACGCGACCCGGGTGCCGGGCTCGGGCACCACCGGGACCGGGTCCCGGGCGACCAGGGTGGCGTGCGCGTTGGACAGCACGTTCATGCAGCGGAAGAACTCGATCAGGCCGATCGAGACCAGCATCACCGTGTCGAGGGCCGGCAGGAAGTCGTAGGCCGGGTAGTCGCGTTCGGTCCAGTGCTTGGGCTGGAGCAGCCAGGCCAGCAGGACCAGCGACAGCAGCGGCGCGGCGGCGAGCATCAGTGCGACCCGGATGCGGTGCGGCTCCTGCGAGATCAGCGAGCGGTACTGCACCGTGTACGGCTCGTCCGGGTCGGGCTCGGTGAGGGGGCCGGCCAGCCGGCTGTAGTGCTCGTAGTCGTATTTCGGCAGGGACTTCTTGATTCTGCGGAATGTCCCCGTGGTGCTGGTGCGGTGTCCCGGCACTCGTAGCCGGGTCGTCTCAGAAGGATCGGATTCGTGCCGGGCGCCCGACGGCGTCGACGTCATGACTCATCCCCCCACACGCATGCGAGCGCGTGTTCGTCGGTTCCTTCGTCTGTTCGAGGCCCCCTCGGCCCGTCACGGACGTTTGCGTGCCGGCCGCGGGTCACCAGGTCGGTCCCACCCCGGAGACACGGCACCGCGGCCCGCCGGTTGCATGGCTGCCCCCCGTGGCGGCCGTCGACGCGCGGGAGTCACGGCTCACCGCGCGGCCGGAGCAACCGGCTCCTACAACCCCCCAACACCCCCCAACATCCCCAACACCCCCCAAGTGCAGCCAAAGGGCGGCAGCTTGAAACATCCAGGGTTCTACGGTGTTCAGCATGATCGCAAGACGCGAAACTCGGAGTTTACCGGTCATACGCACGCATTGCGGAGAGGGGGTGCGCCGAGGTGTTCGACACCCTGCGCCGCTCGATCTTCTGTACGGCTGAGACGGGAGAGGCGTTCAGCCGGAACGGGAGGAACCGGTAAAAAGTGAAGGCGAGCCCGGTCCTGTGGACCGGGCTCGCCTTTGTCGTGGTGCGCCGCCAGGGACTCGAACCCCGGACCCGCTGATTAAGAGTCAGCTGCTCTAACCAACTGAGCTAGCGGCGCCTGCTGACAGCGTTCACTTTACATGACCTCCGTGGGTCCCCCGACCAGCCGCGCCCGGTGGGCGGGGCAGGTGGAGCCGTCCTGTACATCGTTCGGACCGTCAATGTTCGCGTCCGGTGGACAGTTGTGGCAATGATCAACGTGCACAGATCAGGATATGTACCCATGAAGTGTGAGGAAGATCGCATGATGCCTCCGGTGTTCGAGGACATCGACCCCGCGAGCGACTGCGACTGCTCCGGGTGCGTGCGCGGGCGCGGCCTCTCCCGCGCCCCGGCCGCCCGCACCCCGGTCCGTGCGGCCGCCGCGCATCGCGCGCTGGCCGTGGTGGCCGTCACCGCCGCCGCGGTCCTCGGCGTGGGCCATGCGCCACCGGCGGCGGCAGCCATCCACACCGCCGGCCGGACACCCGGGCCGCCGGGCACCCGGTCCTCGGCCGACGAGACGGAGACCCCGCAGGGCGTCGCGGGCGCGTTGTTCGGGCCGGGCGGACCGGTCAAGGCGGGGGAGCAGGTCGTGATCGGCGCCACCACCCGGTCGCAGATCGTCACCCGGGCCAAGAAGTGGCTGGACGCCCGGGTGCCGTACAGCATGAACCTTTTCTGGCGCGACGGATACCGCCAGGACTGCTCCGGCTTCGTCTCGATGGCCTGGGACCTGCCGCGCAACGAGTGGACCGGCAGTCTCGGCCGGTACGCGGCGCGGATCACCAAGGAGCAGCTCCAACCCGGCGACATCCTGCTCTTCCACAACCCCGACAACCCTCAGAAGGGCTCACACGTGGTGCTCTTCGGCGGCTGGACCGACCAGCGGCACACCTCCTACATCGCCTACGAGCAGGCGCCGCCGCACGCTCGCAGCAGGACCACTCCGTACGCGTACTGGACCAACTCCAAGCGCTACATCCCCTACCGCTACAAGGGCGTCACCCGGGGTGCGGCCGGTCCCGCCGCGGCGTCGCCCGCGCCGTACCCGGGAGCGGCGTACTTCGGCCCCGGCGCCAACAACCCGCATGTCACCCGGCTCGGCCGGATGCTCGCCGCCCGTGGCGGCGCCTCCTACTACGCCAAGGGGCCCAACTCGCGCTGGTCGGAGGCGGACCGGCGGGCCACCCAGGCCTTCCAGCGGGCCCAGGGCTGGACCGGGGCGGCCGCGGACGGGCTGCCGGGGCCGGGGACATGGCAGCTGCTGGTGACCGGGAAGGGCAAGGACATCAAGGCCGCGGCCCCCGCCTCGCACGGGGTGCCCGGCTACCCGGGGCGGGCGATGTTCCGGCCCGGTGCCGACAACCGGTACGTCACCGAGCTGGGCCGGCAGCTGGTGAGGAAGGGGTACGGCCGGTTCTACACCAACGGGCCGGGGCCGCGCTGGTCGGACGCGGACCAGCGGGCCGTCGAGGCCTTCCAGCGCGCCCAGGGGTGGCGGGGCGGCGCGGCGGACGGCCGGCCGGGGCCCGAGACCTGGCGCCGGCTCTTCGCATGACCGCGGTCCCGAAGGGGCCGCCGATCCACCGTACGAACGTCTGAACCATCTGGCGCGGAGGCTGGAGGCAGGTATGAGTACGACCACATCCCCCACATCCGAATACGACGAGCACGAGACGATGATGGCCCCGGACGGCTGGGCGGGCCGCTGCGTCCCCCGGCTCATCCACAACGAGGGGACCACGGAGATCCCCGTCCATCTGCTGTTCCGCGACGACGCGGACACGATCCCGCTGCCGGTCACGCCCGCGGTGGTGGGCAGCAGGAAGGGTACCGGTGAGCAGCCGCGGCTGGGGCGCGGGCACCGGGTGCCGGCGCCGGCCCGCCCGGCGCCGGAGATGGACTCCGAACTGGTGGAGCGCCCGGCGCTGGTGCTGCCCGGCGCGGCCGGGGTGCTGGCCGGGGCCTGCGGGGTGGCGGGCTGTGTGCTCACCTCGTGGTGGGCGGGGGTGCTGCCGGGCCTCGCGGTGCGGCTGCTGGGGCTGCCGGCGTCCGTGGACGCCGGACTCGGCGGACCGCAGTGGGCCGCGTACGCCGGGGCGGGGGCGCTCGCCCTGTTCGGTTTCGGCGGGCTGGCCCGGGGCCGGACCGGGCGGGCCTGGGTGCTCGGCCTGTTCGGCCGCTACCGGGGGACCGTCCGGCACACCGGGCTGCTGTGGCTGAACCCGCTGATGCCGCGCCGCCGGATCGACGTCCGGCTGCGGCACTGGCGCAGCAAGCCGATGCCGGCCGCCGACGTGGGTGGGGTCGCGCTGCGGGTGGTGGCGCTGGTGGTGTGGCGGGTGCGGGACACCGCGCGGGCCATGCTCGGGATCGACGACCACGAGACGTACCTGCGCGAGTGCGTCGAGGCGGCGCTGGCCCGGGTGCCGGTGGACCCGCCGAGCGGCGCGCGGGGGGCGGCGGCCACCGCGGACACGCTGACCCGGCTGGTGAAGCGGGAGGTGACACCGGTCGGTCTGGAGGTGTTCTCGGTCCAACTGGTCCGGGTCGAGTACGCGCCGGAGGTCGCCGCCGCCATGCACCGGCGCAGCGTCGCCGCACTGGACGCGCGGCACCGGGCGAGCATGCTCACCTCGGTGGTGGACTCGGTGGAGGACACGGTGACCCGGCTGACCACCAGAGGTCTTGTCGACCTCAACGACTATGAACGCAAGCTGCTGGTACGGGACTTGACGGTGGCGTTCTGCGCGGGAGGCCGGGAACCGGGGCCGTGACGGGGGTGGGGGAGGGCGTGTCTTTGGTATGGACATGTTCAAGTAGCGGCAATAGCCTGAACTTGGTCTAGACCTGCACAGCTCACTGAACCTCCCCCACATCTCCAGGAGCGGCAGTATGCGCACCAAGGCCAAGATCTCCGCAGCCGTGCTCGGCCTCACGACCGCCGGAGCCTTCGTGCTCTCCACCGGCGGCGCCAGCAGCCACGGCTACACCGACCTGCCCATCAGCCGGCAGAAGCTCTGCAACAACGGAACCGTCGCCGACTGCGGCGACATCCAGTGGGAGCCGCAGAGCGTCGAGGGCCCGAAGGGCTTCCCGGCCTCCGGGGCGGCCGACGGACAACTCTGCTCCGGGAACAACACCCGGTTCAGCCAGCTCGACAGCCCCAAGACCCCCTCGGGCGTCGCCTGGCCGACCACCAAGGTCAACGGCGGCCAGAGCTACACCTTCCGCTGGCAGTTCACGGCCATGCACGCCACGACGGACTTCAAGTACTACGTGACCAAGCAGGGCTGGAACCAGAACCACGCCCTGACCCGCGCCGACCTCAACACGACCCCGTTCCTGACGGTGCCCTACGGCGGACAGCGCCCGCCGGCCACCCTCAGCCACAGCGGCACCCTGCCCACCGGGCTGAGCGGCCACCACGTCATCCTCGCGGTCTGGACGATCGCCGACACGGGCAACGCGTTCTACGCCTGCTCCGACGTCACGTTCTGAGCGTCGATCCGGGCGTTCCGCGATCTGAGCATTCCCTGAGCCACCGGACCGGCCGGCGTGGGTAGATTCCCCCCCACGCCGGCCGATCACGGCCGCGCCGGAGTTCGGGGGATCTCATGGAAGCGATGTTCTACGTCGTGCCCGGTTTCATCATGGCCGTGGCCCTGACCATGGCATTCGTGGCCGTCCGCCACACGCTGCGGCTCAGGCGCGCCTGGCGGAGCGGGCTGACCGCCGAGGCGCGTTGCCTGCGGATGTTCACCACGGCGCGCGACGGCGGTGACTCCCACGTCCGCACCACGCTGCACCACGTGTACGAGTTCACCGCCCGCGACGGCCGCCAGGTCCGGTTCGAGGAGCAGAACGGCCCGGCGACGATCGTCGAAGGCGACATCGTGCCGGTGTACTACACCGATGGCCGCGCGGTCTTCGCCAATGTCCGCCGGCCGAACAGTGCCCGGAACGTGGCCGGGCTGGCCGCCACCCTGGCGTTCCTCGGCCTGGTCGTGGGCTTCTGCGTCGGCTTCATGGTCACGTACAACGACATGGCCGGCATGTGACCGCGGGTGGAACACGCCGAAGGGCCCCTCGTGATCACGAGGGGCCCTTCATCTGTGCGCCGCCAGGGACTCGAACCCCGGACCCGCTGATTAAGAGTCAGCTGCTCTAACCAACTGAGCTAGCGGCGCATGACTCCCGCCGTCCGCTTCCCGCGGTCGGCGACAAAGAAAATACTACCTGGTTCTCGGGGGTGCCTCGACCATCCCGGGGGCCGGGGCGCCGGGACGGCCCGGAAGGCCGCCGGCGCCCCGGAGCGGCCCCCTACAGCACGGCGCTCAGGAACTCCCGGGTGCGCTCGTGGTCGGGGTCGCCGAAGAGCTTCTCCGGCGGCCCGGACTCGATCACCCGGCCCGAGTCGAACATCAGCACCTGGTCGGAGATGTCCCGGGCGAAGTTCATCTCGTGGGTCACGCACAGCAGCGTGATGTCGGTGGTGTGCGCGATCTCCCTGAGCAGGTCGAGCACGCCCGCCACCAGCTCCGGGTCCAGGGCCGAGGTCACCTCGTCGAGGAGCAGGATCTCCGGCCGCATGGCGAGCGCCCGGGCGATCGCCACCCGCTGCTGCTGGCCGCCGGACAGCTGCGACGGATGGGCGTCGGTCTTGTCCGCCAGCCCGACGAGATCGAGGAGTTCACGCGCCCGCTCCTCCGCCTCCTCGCGGCCGAGCCCGAGCACGTTGACGGGTGCCTCCGTGATGTTCTGGAGCACCCTCATGTTCGGGAACAGGTTGAACTGCTGGAAGACCATTCCGATCTTCCTGCGGATCCGGCGCAGGTGCTTCTCGTTCGCCGGGAGCAGGGTCCCGTCAGGGCCGGGCATGTGGGACAGCGGCTCGCCGGCCACGTGGATCACGCCGTCGCTGACGCGCTCGAGCGTCATCAGCAGCCGCAGGATGGTCGTCTTCCCCGAGCCGCTCGGCCCGATCAGCGTCACGTGCTCACCGCGCTGGACGGCGAAGTCCAGCCGGTCGAGCACGACATGATCGCCGAAGCGCTTGACCACCTGGTCGAAGCGGACCAGATCCGCGGGCGGCGCGTCCGGCGCCGCGTTCTCGGACGCCCGCGGCGGCGTCTTCTGCAAAGGGTCAGTGGCCAAGGCGCTTCTCCAGCTTTCTCATCAGAAGCGAGGTCGGGTAGCTTGCCGCCAGGAAGAACAGGCCCGCCAGGGTGAACGTCTCGGCGTAGGTGAAGTGGTCCGCGCCGTACTCACGGGCCTTGGCGACCATCTCCTGGACCGTGATGACGGCCAGGAACGGGGTCTCCTTGAACATCGAGATGCCGTAGTTGCCCAGCGCCGGCAGCACCTTGCGCACCGCCTGCGGCAGGATCACCGCCTGCCAGGTGCGGCGCGGCGACATGGACAGCGCCCGGCACGCCTCCCACTGGCCCTTCGGCACGGCGTCGATGCCCGCCCGGTACACCTCCGACAGGTAGGAGGCGTAGTGGATGCCGAGCACCGCGACGCCGATGGTCAGCGGGTCCACCGTGTTGAAGACCGCGTAGGCGCCGACCAGCTGCACCAGCAGCGGGGTGGACCGGACGAACTCGGTGACCGTCCGCACCGGTATGGTGACCAGCCTGCTCGGCACCCGTCCGGCCACGGCCACGAGCAGGCCGAGGACGGCGGCCACCGCGGTGCCGAGGACCGTGGCCAGCAGCGTGGTCAGAAAGCCGTGCCACAGCAGCGGCAGCGAGTCGCGGACCGCGCCCCAGTCCCATTCGTAGTTCACGAGGCGCCTCCCGCCATCTCGGGCTCGCCCGCCGACTCGGAGCCGCGCCGGCGCAGCAGGGCGCGGCGGTCCGTGTGCAGTCCGAGCCGGGACTTGGCACGCCGCTCCAGGGCGTTCATCAGCAGGGTCAGCGCGTAGGCGAGGACGAAGTAGATCACCAGCAGGGTCAGATAGGCCCACGTGGTCGCGCCGGTGCGGTCACGCATCTGCTGGACCACCGTCGTCAGGTCGGCCGCGGAGATCAGCCACAGCAGCGGGGTGCACTTCAGCAGCTGGATCAGCAGGTTCGTGAACGAGGGGATCATCTGCACCCACGCCTGCGGCAGGATCACCCGGCGCATGCGTTGCAGCGGCGTCATGTTCAGCGCGACGGCGGCCTCCCACTGCGCCTTGGGCACGGCGTTCAGCGCGCCGCGCACCACCTCGGAGCCGTAGGCGCCGTAGTTCATGCCGAACGCCACCACACCGCAGAACAGCGGTGACAGTTCGTACCCGGACAGCAGCGGGAACGCGTAGTACAGCCAGAAGAGCTGGACGTACAGCGAGGTGCCGCGGAGGAACTCCACGACCACCCGGGAGACGCCGCGCGCGACCAGGAGCCTGCTGTTCGCCGCGAAGCCGAACGCGAAGGACAGGGCGAGCGCGACGGCCGAGCCGAGGACCGTGGCCTCGACCGTCACAAGCAGCCCCGACCACACGTTGGAGATGTGGTCGAAGAAGTACGTGTAGAAGTCACCCATGGACAGGCGTTCCCGTCAGCCCTTGCACAGGTCGGCGGTCTTCAGGTCCGCCGGCGGGATCGTGTCCTTGCCGAACCCGTACTCCCCGACGAGCTGCACATACCGGCCCGGATCCGAGGTGATCTTCTTCAGCTGCTCGTTGAAGGCGTCCCGGAGCTCCTCGCTGCCCTTGCGGAAGACGGCGCCGCCCGGGCTGTACTGCTTCACGCCGTCGACCACCGGCACGAACGAGTCGGTGACCTCCACCTTCGGGTTGGTCCTGGCCAGCCAGCGCAGCGAGATGCCCGTCAGCACGAAGGCGTCGATCCTGCCCTGCGCGACGGCGTCCGCGCCGTCCTGCGGCTTCTGCAGTGTCCGTATGCCGCTCTCGGAGATTCCGGCGGCGGTGACGTAGCCCTTCTCCACCGCGCCCGACATCACGCCGATGGTCGCGCCGGCCGACTTGGCGGAGGCGAGATCGGTCAGGTTCTTCGGGTTGCCCTTCTTCACCATCATCGCGGTGGGCGAGACGAACTCGGGCTCGGAGAACAGGGCCTTCTGGCAGCGCTCCGGGATGATGGCCATGCCCGCACTGATCACGTCGTACTTGCCGGCCTGGAGACCAGGGATCAGACCGTCCCACTCGGAGAAGGTCGGCTTCAGCTCGTCCACTCCCAGGGCCTTGAAGATCTCTCTGTGCAGCGTCGGCGCCTCGCCCTTGAGCTGCCCGCCCTCCTCGAAGCCGTACGGGGACTCGTTGGCGTAGGCCACCTTCACATAGCCCTGCTTCTTCAGTTGTTCCAGCTTCGAGCCCTTGCCGTCGCCGCTGTCCGTCTTGCTGCAGGCGGCCAGCAGCCCGGGGACGGTGAGCATGCCGCCCACGGCCGCCGTCCTGGTCAGAAAGCCCCGGCGGGACAGGTTGGGGAACTCGGACATGGACACTCACCCTCCAAAAGAGCCTCGTCGGCTCGGGCCCTTCGCAGATAGTGGTGGCGCCTGCCCGATCTCCCTCGTCTATGCGGACGGGCTTGGGGATGTAATCCAACGGTGTCCGGGGGGATACCGTTCCGTGTCCGGATGCGGAGGTGCGGGACGGGTGTGAACTCCCGCGCCTTCGGGCAGACGGCCCCTCAGAAGCTGCGAGGAGGCGCCATGGTGGAACGCCACGTCGAAGTCGCGCTGGAGAAGCGCGGAATCCGCTGCACGGCACGGCTGCTGGACGACCGGGCGCCGCGCACCTGCGCCGCGGTCTGGGACGCGCTCCCGCTGAGCGGGGACGTCTACCACGCGAAGTACGCGCGCAACGAGATCTACGCGCTCTTCGCGCCGTTCGCCCGGGCGGAGCCACCGCTGGAGAATCCGACGGTCACTCCGATCCCGGGCGATCTGTGCTACTTCTCGTTCGCCGGCACCGAACTGGGTACGCAGGCCTACGGCTACGACGGCGTACCCGGCGCCGGGCCGACGGTCGTGGACCTCGCCCTGTTCTACGAGCGCAACAACCTCCTGCTCAACGGGGACGTCGGCTGGGTGCCCGGCATCGTCTGGGGCCAGGTCACCGAGGGCCTGGACGCCATGGCCCAGGCCTGCAACGACCTGTGGCGCTCCGGCGCGGCGGGGGAGACCCTCAGCTTCCGGCGGGCGTGAGCCGGGTCGCCAACCCCGCGTCGTACAGCGCGTGGGCCGCCCGCAGCACCAGGTCGTCGCGGTGCCGCGCGGCCACGATCTGGAGGCCGACCGGCAGGCCGCCCTCGTCCCGGCCCACGGGCACGGACGCCGCCGGCTGCTGGGTCATGTTGAACGGGTACGTGAACGGAGTCCACCCGGTCCAGCGCCGGTGCCCCGAACCCTTCGGCACCTCCGCGCCCGCCTCGAACGCCGTGATCGGCAGGGTCGGCGTGACCAGCAGGTCGTAGCTCTGGTGGAAGTGGCCCATGACGCGGCCTAGTTCCATGCGGACGTCCACGGCGGCCAGGTAGTCCAGCGCCGACAGCCGGGCGCCGGTCGCGCAGATCTCCCGCAGCCCCGGGTCGAGCAACTCCCGCCGTTGGGGCCCCAGATGCTGGACGACACGGGCGGCGCCGCTGAACCACAGAGTGTGGAAGGCCTCCACCGGCTCGGCGAAGTCGGGGTCGCTCTCGGTGACGTACGCGCCGAGCTCCGCCAGCCCCGCGACCGCCCGGCGCACCGCCGTGGCGACCGCCGGGCGCACCGGCACCTGGCCGCCCAGGGACGGCGAGTAGGCGATCCGCAGCCCCCGTACCCCGCCGGCCAGTGCCTCCGTGAACGAGCCGGGGGCCGGGCCGAGCGCCGACCAGTCCCGCGCGTCGGGCACACCGATCACGTCGAGCAGCAGCGCCGCGTCCGCCGCGTCCCGGGTCATCGGACCCACGTGCGACAGGGTGCCGAAGGCGCTGGGCGGATACAGCGGGACCCGGCCGTACGTCGGCTTCAGGCCGAAGATCCCGCACATCGCGGCCGGGATGCGCACACTGCCGCCGCCGTCCGTGCCCAGCGACAGCGGGCCCGCGCCGAGCGCCACGGCCGCCGCGCTGCCGCCACTGGAGCCGCCGGCGGTGCGGGCCGGGTCGTGGGGGTTGCGGGTGACACCGGTCAGCGGGGAGTCCGTGACGCCCTTCCAGCCGAACTCGGGGGTCGTGGTCTTGCCGAGGAAGACCGCGCCGTGCTCGCGCAGCCGGGCCACCGAGGGGGCGTCCTCGTCCCAACGGCCCTCCTCCGGCACGGTCCTGGAACCGCGCAGGGTGGGATGGCCGCGCAGCAGCAGGATGTCCTTGACGGTGACCGGCACTCCGTCCAGCAGCCCCGACGGCCTTCCGCGCCGCCACCGGTCCTCCGACTCCCGGGCCCGCGCCAAAGCGTCCTCGGCGGTGATCCGGACGAACGCGTTCACCTCCGGCTGGATCCGCTCGGCCCGTTCCAGGGCCGCCCGGGTGGCCTCCACTGGGCTGAACTCGCCCTTGCGGTAGCCGTCGAGCAGTTCTCCCGCGGTCAGCTCGGTGAGTGCGGTCATCGCGCCTCCAGACAGGGGTCAGTGTCCCGGTACGTATCCGCGCCGTTTGTCGACGACGTTCGGCAGCGGCTCGCCCGCCTCCCAGCGGCCGTACAGATCGACGAACTGGGCCGCCAGCTCGTCTTGCCAGCCGACCGTGTCACCGCTCATGTGCGGGGACACGACCAGGCCCGGCACCCGCCACAACGGGCTGTCCGGGGTGAGGGGTTCGTCCTGGAAGACGTCCAGGGCGGCGCCCGCGATCCAGCGGTCCGCGAGCGCCCGGACGAGCGCCTCCTCGTCGACGAGCTGCCCCCGGCCGACGTTGACGAAGCGGGCCGAGGGCTGCATGAGGCCGAACCGGCGGGCGTCGAACATGCCGCGGGTCTCCTCGGTCAGCGGGGCCGCCGCGATCACCCAGTCGGCGCGGGCGACGAGCCGGTCCAGGTCCTCCGGGCCGTGCACTCCGGCGCGCGCGGCACGGCCGACGACCGCCGCCCGCACCCCCAGCGCGCCGAGCGTGCGGGCGATCGCCCGGCCGATCGGCCCGGAGCCCACGACACACGCGCGCGTACCGGCCACCCGCTGCGACTCGCGGTGCAGCCACCGCCCCTCGCGCTGGAAGTCCAGGGTCCGCGGCAGGTCCTTGGCCAGGGCGAGGACGAGCGCGGCGACGTACTCGGCGATCGGCTCGTCGAACACGCCCCGCGCGTTGGTCACCACCGTGCCGGACGCCGCGATCTCGGGGCACATCAGATGGTCCACGCCCGCGCTCGCCGTGTGCACCCAGCGGGGCCGCGGGCCCTCGCCCGGCCAGGCCTCCCGCACCGCGGTGGAGGTGAAGTCCCACACGAGCAGCACGTCCGCCTCGGGAAGCCGCGCGGCCAGCCCGGCCGCGTCCGTGCGCACGATCCGGGCGCGGCCGGTGAGCCGGCCCAGACGCGGCGGCGGATCGGCGTCCAGGACGAGCAGGACGGGGACACTCATGGCGAGCCGTTTCTCGTAAGGGGCGGCCGTCTGACGTGCACGGATTGACCACGCTCGCACCCGAACCTACCTTCGTCAACACGGGCGCCCGTACGGACGGTTGCTGTCTGCTGCCCCACCGTGTCGTTCACCTGCCGTCAGTGCCGCCCTTCCGTCTCCCTCACGTGAGGCAGGTGTCTGCCATGGACGCCACGAACGACATGAACGGCATGGGGATCTCCTTCCTCGGCGGCCCGCGCCCGCAGCGCGGAGTCGGGGTCGTCGCCCCCTTCGACTTCGCGCTGGACCGCGAGCTGTGGCGGTGGGTGCCGGACGAGGTCTCGCTGCACCTGACGCGGACGCCGTTCGTGCCGGTGGAGGTGAGCCTGGACCTGGCGCGGCTGGTCAGCGAGCACCAGACGCTCGACGCCGCGGTGCGCACCCTGACCGCCGTCGCGCCCGAGGTCGTCGCCTACGCCTGCGCCTCGGGCAGCTTCGTCGGCGGGATCGCCGGCGAGCGCGCCATGTGCGGGGCGATGACACGGGCGGGCGCGGTGGCCGCGGTGACCACGTCCGGGGCGCTGCTGGAGGCGCTCGCGGAACTCGGCACCCGGCGGGTGGCGCTGGTGACCCCGTACACGGTGTCCTTGACGCGCTCGCTCCTGGACTACCTGGCCGAGGCCGGCGTCACCGTCACCGGGTGCGCGTACATGGGGCTGACCCGGCACATCTGGAAGGTGCCGTACCGCGGCGTGGTCGACATGGCCCGCCGGGCCGCGCGCCGCAACCGCCCCCAGGCGCTGTTCCTGTCCTGCACGAACCTGCCGACCTACGACGTGATCCCGCAGCTGGAGGCCGAGCTGCGCATACCGGTGATCTCGGCCAACCAGGTCACGATGTGGGCTGCGCTGCGCCGGCTGGGTACCCGAGCGGTGGGGCCCTACCAGGCGCTGCCGGCCGGTGTGCCTCCCGCGCCGCCCGGTCCGCGGCACGGTGACGGCGGCGCCTGGCCCGTACTGTCCGACGAACAGCAGGAAGGCAGGCCATGACCGCACTCGGATTCCTCTACCCGGGCCACTCCGCAGAGGACGACTATCCGCGCATCGAGCAGCTCCTGGGCAGCGACATCCGGGTGGACCTGGTCCACACCGACATCGGCGAGGACGCGCACCGGGTGGACGCGCTGTACGAGATGGGCTCGCCCGAGCGGCTCGCGCAGGGCGTGCAGGGGCTGCGGCTGTCCGGCGCGGAGGCGGTGGTGTGGGCGTGCACCAGCGGCAGCTTCGTACGCGGCTGGCAGGGCGCGCACGAGCAGGTCCGCGCGCTGGCCCGGGTGGCGGGCATGCCGGCCTCCTCCACGTCCTTCGCCTTCGTGCACGCGGCGGCCGAGATCGGCGCCCACCGGGTCGCGGTCGCCGCGACCTACCCGAAGGACGTCACCGGCCTGTTCGCGGACTTCCTGCGCGCCGGGAAGGTGGAGGTGGCCGCCGCCCGCAGCGCGGGGATCATCACCGCGGCCGAGGTGGGCACCTGGGGCGAGGCGGAGATCCTGGCCCTGGCGCGGGAGGCGGACGTCCCCGAGGCGGACGCGGTCCTGCTGCCCGACACCGCCCTGCACACGGCGTCCCACCTGCCCGCCCTGGAGAAGCACCTCGGCAAGCCCGTCCTCACGGCGAACCAGGTGACCGTCTGGGAGGCGCTGCGGCTCACCGACCGCCGGGTCAACGCGCCTGCTCTGGGCGCGCTGTTCATACGGGAGCCGATCGTCCAGGTGTGACACCGGCGCGGTTGCGGTCCCCCTCGCGCGGGCGGACGCTGGAAGTGTCCGGCGGTGCAGCGAGAACGCCCGGGGCCCGGGACGACCGACGCCCCCGCCTTCCTGTGTCATCCCCCTGGTTGGTGTCCCCCGGCAACGGCCCGTGGTCGCCGCCGTCGTCCAGCGTTCGACGCGGAGGTGACCCAGGTGAAAGCCGTCGTCTACGAAAAGCCCTTCAACGTCACGGTGAGGGACGTCGACGATCCCCAGATCCAGCACCCGAACGATGTGATCGTACGGGTCACGTCCACCGCGATCTGCGGTTCCGACCTGCACATGTACGAGGGCCGCACGGCCGCCAAGGCGGGAATCGTCTTCGGCCACGAGAACCTCGGCATCGTCGAGGAGGTCGGCGACGGCGTGACGTCGCTGTCCCAGGGCGACCGGGTCGTGATGCCGTTCAACGTGGCCTGCGGGTTCTGCAAGAACTGTCTCGCCGGGAAGACCGGGTTCTGTCTGACGGTGAACCCCGGCTTCGCCGGAGGCGCCTACGGATACGTGGCGATGGGCCCCTACACCGGCGGCCAGGCCGAGCGGCTGAGGGTGCCGTTCGCCGACTTCAACTGTCTGAAGCTGCCGCCGGGCGACGAGTTCGAGACGGACTTCGTGCTGCTCGCCGACATCTTCCCGACCGGCTACCACGGCTGCGAACTCGCCAAGGTGTCGCCCGGTGAGTCCGTCGCCGTCTTCGGCGCCGGACCGGTGGGCCTGATGGGCGCCTACTCGGCGCTGCTGCGCGGCGCGTCGATGGTGTTCTCGGTCGACCGGGTGCCCGAGCGGCTCGCCAAGGCGGAGGAGATCGGGGCCATCCCCATCGACTTCACCAAGGGCGACCCGACCGAGCAGATCATGGAGATGACCAACGGCGAGGGCACCGACAAGGGTGTGGACGCCGTCGGCTACCAGGCCCAGTCGCACAAGGACGTCAGCCACGAGGAGCCCGCCGTCGTCCTCAACACGCTGGTCGAGACGGTACGACCCACCGGCCTGCTCGGCATACCGGGGTTGTACGTGCCCTCCGACCCGGGCGGGCCCGACGAGCACGCCAAGCACGGCCAGCTGCTGGTCTCCATCGGCAAGATGTTCGAGAAGGGCCAGCAGATGGGTACCGGCCAGTGCAACGTGAAGCAGTACAACCGCCAGCTGCGCGATCTGATCATCGCCGGGCGCGCCAAGCCCAGCTTCGTGGTCTCCCACGAGCTGCCGCTGGCCGACGCGCCCCAGGCGTACCAGAAGTTCGACAAGCGGATCGAGGGCTACACCAAGGTGGTCCTGCACCCGGGCCACGCGCTCGCTGCGTGAACGCGGGCTGAGACGAGCCGCCGCGGCCGGCTCCGCCCCGGGCCCCGTTCGGGTCCGGGGCGGAGCTCCGTGGCGGCTCCTTCACGCATGCGAGACGCGCGGGTCGGTGGGAAAGGAACAAACGGCAGCGGTTCCCTGTTGACGCCGGTCGGAAAAGGCACGGCCAAGAACAGGGAGGCACCCGTGGCGGGAGACGAGATCAGGGGCACGGCACTCGGGACCGCCCCGGTACCCCTGTCCGTACTGGACCTGGTGACCGTGGGCGCGGGGTACACCGCGACCGACGCGCTGCGCACCAGCGCCGCCCTGTCGAGGACCGCGGAGTCCCGCGGCTACCACCGCTACTGGGTCGCCGAGCACCACTCGATGCCGGGCGTCGCCTCCTCCTCGCCGGCCGTGATCCTCGCCCACCTCGCCGCCCACACCGACCGGATCCGCCTCGGCTCCGGCGGCGTGATGCTGCCCAACCACGCTCCGCTGGTCATCGCGGAGCAGTTCGGCACCCTGGAGGCCTTGGCGCCCGGCCGCGTCGACCTGGGTCTCGGCCGCGCCCCCGGCACGGACGGCGCCACCGCCGCCGCCCTGCGGCGCACCGACCACCTCGACGGGGGCGCCGACGACTTCCCCCAGCAGCTCGCCGAGCTGATCCGCTTCCTCGACGACGACTTCCCCGACGGCCACCCCTACCGCCGCATCCACGCCGTGCCCGGCCCGGTCCAGGCGACCTCCCCGGGTGGCGTGCAGTCCCGGCACCGTCCGCCGGTCTGGCTGCTCGGCTCCTCCGGCTTCAGCGCCCGCCTGGCCGGCACGCTCGGCCTGCCGTTCGCGTTCGCCCACCACTTCTCCGCGCAGAACACCGTCCCGGCCCTCGACCTCTACCGAGATTCGTTCCGCCCGAGCGCGGTGCTGGACGCCCCGTACGCCCTCATCGGCGTCGCCGCCCTCGCCACCGAGGAGGAGCGCGAGGCGCGCCGCCAGGTGCTGGCCGCCGCCCTGAACATGGTCCGGCTGCGCACCGGCCGTCCCGGCCTCGTGCCCACCCCGGAGGAGGCGGAGGCGCACGAATTCAGCTCGATGGAGCGGGAGTTCGTCGATTCCTGGAACGCCAACGTCGTCCACGGCACCCCCGACGAGGTCCGCTCCGGCCTCGACGACCTGCAAAAACGCACCGGCGCCGACGAGTTGATGATCACGAGCAATGCGCACAGCGGCGCCGTACGCCTGCGCAGCTACGAACTCATCGCGGACGCCTACGGACTGCCGGCGGACGTCCGGTCACTGCCCGGCGACTGAACGGGCCCGGCACCAGCTCCGGCCGAGCGAACGGGCCCGGCTCCGTCCGGCCGAACAGGTTCAGCTCCGGCCGTCCAGCAGCTCGGAGATGCGGTCGGGCGACACCGGCCGGGAGTACAGCCACCCCTGTCCGGTGTCGCAGCCGATCCGGCGCAGCCTGCTCGCCTGGTCGGACGTCTCCACGCACTCGGCGGTGACGGTCAGCCCCAGCCGGTGGGCGAGCTGGATCATCGCCTCCACGATGACCTCGTCCGCGGGGCTCGGCCGGCTCGCCGCGCCCTCCGGATCCTCGTGCTGGAACCCTCGTACGAAGGAGCCGTCCAGCTTCAGCGCCGACACGGGCAGGCGGCTGAGGTAGGCGAGGTTGGAGTACCCGGTGCCGAAGTCGTCGATGGCGATGTGCACGCCCATGTCGTTCAGGGACCGCAGGGCCTCGAGCGGCCGCCCGGCCGAGCCCATCACGGCGGACTCGGTCAGCTCCAGCTGGAGCAGGTGCGGCGCCAGCCCGGTCCGGGCGAGCACCTCGGCCACGTCCGCGACCAGGTCGGAGTCCCACACCTGGCGGACGGCCACGTTGACGCTGACGAAGATCGGCGGCTCGTCCGGGTGGTCCAGCTGCCAGCGGCGGGCCTGGTGGCAGGCGGTGGCCAGGATCCAGCGGCCCAGCGGCACGATCGAGCCGTCCTCCTCCGCCAGCGCGATGAACCGATTCGGCGTCAGCGTGCCGAGCTCCGGGTGCCGCCAGCGGACGAGGGCCTCGACCCCGCGGAGCCGTCCGTCCTCCATGCCGACCAGCGGCTGGTACTCCAGGGCGAACTCGCCGCGTTCGACGGCCGCGCGCAGCGTGGAGACCAGGGCCTGACGGGTCATGCGGTGCGCGTTGCGCTCGGGGTCGAACAGGGTCCAGCGGGCCTTGCCGTCCGCCTTGGCCCAGTACAGCGTCGTGTCGGCGGCCTGCATCAGCGCGGTGGCCGACGATCCGGCCGCGTGCCGTTCGACCACGCCGATGGACGCCGACACCGACAGGAGCCGGCCGGCGACCTCGAAGGGATCCTGGAGGGCCGAGAGCACTGACTCGGCCAGCTCCGCGAGCTGCTCGGTGCCGGTCGAGTCCTCGACGAACAGCGCGAACTCGTCGCCGCCGAGCCTGGCCACCAGCGGTGTGCTGGTGCGGCCGTGGCCGGCCTCGTCGGCGCACCGGGTCAGCCGTTCGGCCACCGCGGCGAGCAGCCGGTCGCCGACACGGTGGCCGAGGGTGTCGTTGACCGCCTTGAAGCCGTCGAGGTCCAGGTAGCACAGGCCGACCCGGCCGCTCCCGCCGCGCTCGTACGACTCCGTCTCCAGCGCGGCGGACAGGCGCTCGAAGAACAGGGTGCGGTTGGGCAGCCGGGTCATCGGGTCGTGGTTCTTCAAGTGCCGCAGCCGGGCCTGGAGTTCCCGCCGGGCGCTGATGTCGGCCACGGACAGCAGCACGCCCGGGGAGCCGGGGGTCAGGGGCGCGACCGTGACCTGGACCCACAGCCGGTGGCCGTCGGGGTGCTTGAGCCGGCGGGCACAGCGCAGTCGGGCTTGCCGGCCGCGCAGCACCTCGCCGTAGGCGTGCCGGGTGCGCGTGTCGGAGGCCAGGTCCACCAGTTCGGCGGCGGGCTGCCCCGCCAGTTCGTCGGGGCCGGCGCCGAGGAGCGCGCCGAAGGTCTCGTTGGCGCTGACGACCAGGCCCTCGTGGTCGACGACGGCCATCGCCAGCGGCGCCGCGGCGAACGCGGACCGGAAGGGTCGGTCGGCCCCGGTGGCCGGAGCGGCGTTCAGGAGGGAGTCCGGGGCGGAGCCCGGGGCCGGTTCCAGGACGGATTCGGGTGCCGGTTCCAGGATGGGTGCCGGGGCTGATTCCCGGGCGGGTTCCGGGGTGGTGCAGGCCGCTGGTGGTGCGGACCCGAGCAGGTCCATGACGGGCACGGATTCGGCCAGGACGGTGAATCGGGGGCCGGCGGGGGCCGGTTCCGCCATTGGGGTGAGGCCGTGGACGGGGAGGAACTCGGCGGGACCGGTGCCGGAGGGCGCGGGCGCGGTGGGGGCGTCGGCCCGCTCGGCGGCGGCGGCCGTGACCGGGTCGGTACCCGGAGATCTCCCGGCATCACTCTCTGTGACAGTAGGTCGGATGAGGTCTGCCGCGGGCGTCGGCCCTTCGGACGTTCCGCTCACCGCTCGCTCCCGCAGTGCACTCGGTTCTTCTTATCGGTCTCGTCGGGTGGCCGGCCGGGTGATGGACGGCGGCTCGGCCCGTGTCCGCGCAGGAAAGTGCAGGGAAAGTGTGTCGATCATAGATGCCGTCGGCGAACCCCTTCCAGCCACTCACCGGTCCCGCGCGGCGACTGGCCGTTCGCCCGGATCGCTTCCGATCACACCTGGACGCGTTCTTTATATGGCTGACCACTTGTGACGTTCCGTGAGCGGTTCGGGGGTGTCGTATCCCCGGACCCGCGCCGGACCGTCCTGTCGTGAACTCGCGTCCCTCACCCTTCCGGTGCAGACAAACAGGGCGTACCCCTACAAACTCCCACAGGCTGGGTGCGTTGTCCCGCGAACCGCCCCGGAGGTCCTCGTGCCGTGTCAGCTGCCCCTGAAGGCGCTCGGCCATGACGTCCTCAGGGCGCTGAACCATGCCGGGGTGCGCCCCCGGCTGCGCAGCACCGCGGCCGTGGTCACCACCATGTCGGCGGTCGCCGCCACCTCGATCCTGGGCGGGCCGTCGGTCGCCGAGCCGTTCTCCACCGCGCCCTGCGCCCTGCAACGCACGGACGCCCACCACTCGGAGGGGCTGGACACCTGGAACCCCTCCTACGCACGGCCGACCGGGACGCTGAACGCCGTCATGGTGTTCCTGTCCTTCCCGGACTCCACCCCGCGCACCACCCCGGCCGAACTCACCGCCGACCACTTCCCGGCCACCAGCCGGTACTTCGAACAGGCGTCGTACGGCAGGTTCACCCTGCGCCCCCACCCGCTGCGGCACTGGCTCCGGATGCCGCGCCCGTCCACCGCGTACGCCATGCACCGGGACTGGAACGCCCGGGACCGCACCGCGTATCTGCGCGACGCGCTCGCCGCGGCCGACCCCGAGGTCGACTTCTCGCGCTACGACGTCGTCTACTTCGTCGCCGACCCGGACGCGCCCGGTGTCGACGCGGACGCGACGAAGGTCGTCAATCTGGACACCCCGCTGCGGGCCGACGGCAAGGAGATCCGGCGGGTGGTGACCGTCTTCGAACGGCACCCGCCGGACCGGTTGGTGCTCGCCCACGAGTCCGGGCACGTCTTCGACCTGCCCGACCTGTACCACCGGCCCGCGGACGGCAAGGGCGACTGGGACACCTACGTCGGGGACTGGGATCTGATGGGCAGCCAGTTCGGCCTCTCACCCGACCTGTTCGCCTGGCACAAGTGGAAGCTCGGATGGCTGGACCCCCGTCAGGTGACCTGTGTGCGAGGAGGGCCGACCCGGCTGACCCTGGAACCGGTGGAGGTGGGCCCGGCGGGTGCGGGTTCGTCGGTGACGGCCACCGCGGGGTCGCCACTGTTCGGGCTCGGCAGCGGAACGAAGCTGGTGGTGGTGCGCACCGGGAGAGACAGCGTGCTGGCCATCGAGGCGCGGGCGGCGGTCGGCAACGACGTGACCGGGTGCCGGCAGGGGGTGCTGGTGTACCGGGTGCGCGGCGGGGCGGAGTCCGGCGGCGGCCCGATCGAGGTGATCGACGCCCATCCGCACACCGCGGCCTGCGAGGAGACCTCGGTCCAGCCCGCGCTCGCCGACGCCCCGATCGACGTGGGGGAGAGCTTCACCGTGCCGGGCGACGGGATCCGGGTGGAGGTGGAGAACCGTACGGCGTCCGGCGCGTACACCGTCAAGATCACCACGGTGTGACGCCCGCCGCTCACAAACAGCGACGGCGAGACCGGTTCGCTCTCCGCGACCCTGTCTCGCCATCGTCATCGTGCGCCGCCAGGGACTCGAACCCCGGACCCGCTGATTAAGAGTCAGCTGCTCTAACCAACTGAGCTAGCGGCGCCTGCTGACGTCGTAGACCTTAGCATCCTGGTCGCTGGGAGGAAAAATCGATATCCGCACCGCCGTGCGGGCCGCCCGCACGGCCGCCCAGAGCATGATCTCCGGGCCCGGCAGCCAGGGACGGCGGGTGTCCGGGGCGACGAGCCAGCGGGAGGCCGGCCGTGCGAGGAGGGTGTCGTCGGACAGGGCCGGGAGGGTCACCGCGTCGCCGTTGCCGTGGCACAGCAGGGGCGGAATGCCCTCCTTGCGGCCGGCCTCCCGGCCCCGGGACCCCCACTCCTCCCACTCCAGCAGCGAGGGCAGCCGGTGCGCGGTGCCCGGCGCGGCGAAGAGCAGCATCCGGCCCCGGTGGACGGCCACCGGGCCCGACCCCGGGCCCTCGTCCCACAGCCGGTCCAGCATCCGGCGGCCGAAGATCGCGGGCACGTTCACCATGTCGAAGACGGTGCCGCAGGGCAGTACGAGCGGTGCGTCCGGCCGCTCCCGCCAGAGAGCGAGCGTGCTGCGGGGATTTGCGCCCGCCGAGGCCAGCCAGCTGGCGCCGTCCGCGGTGACGCCCGAGGCGCCGGAGCGGTGGCCTGCCCACTGGTCGAGGTGGTCGGCGAAGGGGTCGTTCCCTGTGCGGCTCATGGCGGATATATCTACTCGCTGTGAAGGGACGATTCCACAGGGTTGTGGGAAACCGGGACACGGAAGGGCGGGTCGGAGTATCTTGCGCGCTCGGCATATGCCAGAGCCGGGGGAAGCGCGAGGCGCGGGGGGTCAGACGGGGTCGGCCGGGTTGGCGTGCACGCCGCCCTCGGCTCCGCTCAGCAGATCCCGCCCGAACTCCACCATCTTCTTGGCGTAGTCCTCGGTCCAGTCGGCCCGCTCGGCGATGGCCGCCGGGGTCAGCCGGTCGAACCGCCGCGGATCGGCGAGCTGCGCCGCCGCGATCGCCTGGAACTCCACCGCCCGGTCGGCCGCCGCGCGGAACGCGAGCGTCAGCTCCGTCGCCCGCGCGAGCAGCGCCCGCGGATCGTCGATCGACTCCAGGTCGAAGAAGTGCTCGGGATCGGCGGCCGCCTCGGCCGGCTCGAAGAGCAGGGGCGCGGGGCGTAGCCGCGGTTCGTCACGACGCGGCGTTGGCTCCGCCATGTCTCGACCTCCTCGTACGGTTCGGATGACACCGCCCTGTGAAAGGGCCACCCTCCATTGTCTCCCGCGAACGCAAGGGGGCGGGGGCGGCCCGCCCCGGCCCACCCGTCAACTCGTCAGCACCGCCAGGCCACCCGGGTTGCCGTGCCTGGAACGCCGGTCACGGTCGCCAGGCCACTCGGTGTTCGCGCAGGTGGGCCAGCACGGTGTGGTTCGCCTCCCAGCCATCCGGGCTGTGTTCGTCTGCCGCCTCCGGTGGCGTGTCGGACTCCGTCCGGCGGAAGGCCGTGTGCCGGTCACGGTCGCCAGGCCACGCGGTGTTCGCGCAGGTGGGCCAGTACCGCGTGGTTCGCCTCCCAGCCATCCGGGAACTTCACCGTGACGCCCAGCTGGACCGGCTCCGTCGACGGGTGGTCGTCCAGGAGGTCGGTCACCCCCGCGCGGCAGACCACGACGCAGGCGTGCCGGTGGCGGGAGGCGAGGACGCACAGGCGGCCGGTCTCCAGGTGGAACGCGGTGGCGTCGGGGCGCCCGGAGAGCGGGTGCAGGACGACCGTGACGTCGAACTCACGACCCTGGAGGCGGTTCGCCGTGTCCACGGTGACATCCGTCACCCCCAGCTCCGCCAGCGCCGCGCGCACGACGGCCGCCTGGTCGCGGTGCGCCGTACCGACGGCGATCCGGTCGGCGGTCAGCGGCGCCGGGTCCGGCGACCGCTCCGAGACGGCCGCACCACCCCGCTCCAGCAGCCGCCGTACGACCGCCGCCACCGCCCGCACCGCCTCCGGATCGGTGCGCGGAGTGTGCCGCGCGGGCAGCTCCAGCAGGCCCCAGCCGGACTCGGCGGCCTCGTCGAGCACCCGGTCGGGGCCGGAGCCGTCCGAGGGGACCGCGAACGTCAGCCGCCGGTCCCCGGCCGACGTGCCGCTGCGGAACGGCGTGTACGGGTAGAACGCGTCGGAGACCAGCGGCGCCGCCGACGCCGGAAGCCGCCAGGACACCGGCAACCGGTGCTGGGGAAGCTGCGGGTTGTGAGCCAGCAGCGTCGTCACCGCGGACGCCGACGGGTCGTAGGACAGGCCCGCCCACTGCTCGCTGCCGACGATCGCGAACGGGTCCAGCTGACCCGGATCGCCCACGAACAACGCCCGCTCGAACAGCCCGGCCACCGCGAGCAGGGCGTCCGAGCGCATCTGGTACGCCTCGTCGACGATCGCGTGCCGCCACGGCTCGTCGACCTTCACATGCGCCCACTTCGCGGCGGTCGACAGGACCACGTCGAGTCCGGCGAGGTCGGCCGCCTTCGCCGACTTCCGTACGTTCGGCAGGTCGTCGAGCGTCTTGTCGTACGGGTCTGCGTCACTGCTGTGCAGCCGGCCCACGGGCAGTTCGGGGTTCTTCTCCGCCAGCCGCAGCACCAGGTCGTCGACCTGGGCGTTGGTCTGCGCGACCACCATCAGCGGCCGTCCGGCGGCGGCCAGCTCCAGCGCCGCGCGCACGACCAGCGTCGACTTCCCCGCGCCGGGCGGGGAGTCGACGACGACCCCGCGGTGCGAGCCGTGCAGGGTGTCGCGGAGGATCGCGTCGGTCGCGCGGGCGGCCGACGCCCCGGGGTCGAAGGGCGCCCGGAGGCCGCCGGGGCCGATCGCGGGGTCCTGGGCGGGGGCGGTCACAGCAGATCCTCCTCGGTCACCGGGTCCGGGGCCTCCGGTGTGCTCTCCTCGCCCGGCGGGCCGCCGTGTGTCCATGGGGTCTGCTCCGGGTCGGGCAGCTTCGCACCGCCGCGCTGCTCGTGCTCGAAGAGCGTGAAGCACATGCGGTCGCCCTTCTCCGGCACGGAACCGGGCGCGGGTTCCTTGCCGCGGCCCATCCTGTCCAGGATCCGCAGGACGACGAGCGTCCCCTCGGCGGTGTCCTCCTCGCAGGCGACGAACTCGGCCGACTGCGGCTTGCCGTCCAGCGACCGGTACGCCCTGGCCCGCTCGCCCAGGTGCGGCCGGTCGTCGGTGCGCAGGGTGACCAGCGGGCGCGGACTGGGCCGCTTGCCCTCGCTGTAGGCCGGGACGACGTCCGTGACCTCGCCCGCGAACGCCTCTCCGGCCAGCCGCCGCCCTGCCATGACCAGCGGGTCGTCCAGCGCCTCCTGGGCCTCCAGACGGGCCTGCTCCCGTTCGCGCGTGGCCAGCTTGTTGGCCGCGGTGACCGCGTCGTCGCGGCGCGGCTGCGGCGGTTCACCGGCCTGCACCCGGTCGCGGTGGCCGGTGAACGACCAGCGGTCGCGCGTCCAGCGCTCCTCGACGTGCGCGCCCTCGGGCAGCGCCCGCAGCAGGTCCAGGCCGCGCCAGACGTTGTCCCAGGTGGGGCGGGCGCACTTCTCGACCAGGTCGCGGATCCCCTGCTCGGCCGCGGTGACGGCGCCCAGCCGCTCGTCGGCCTCCAGGCCGTCCTCGGCGGCGGCGAGCGCGGTACGCGCGCGGTCGTAGCGCTCGATCGCGGGCGCCAGCAGCCTGTTGTCGAAGGCCGGGTCGGTGGCGGGGCCCGCGGGCGGGCACTCCAGCTGGCCGTCGGTGGTGCGCGCCAGCTCGGCCCGCAGCGCGGCCTCGGCGCCCGATGTGCCGTCCGGCGGGGCGATCCACGCCAGCAGCGCCCCCAGGTGCTGGTCCTCCAGGCTGGACTGGCCGGTCGTCCAGTGCTGGGCCAGCAGGTCGGTCATCGCCGGCAGCAGCGAGGAGCCGGGCACCCGGGCCCGCTCCCCGAAGTGGGTCAGCCACCGCCCGAGCAACGGCACGTGCGGCGGCGCCGGGTGCGGCGTCTCCGGGTCCTGCTCGGCGGTGCGGCGGAAGCGCATGGAGCGTCCGAGGAGCCGTACGAAGTCGATGCCCGCGCGGCTCGGCACGATCAACTGCGGCGCGTCCGCGCACAGCTCCACCTCGACCTTGACCCGCTTGCCGCTCTCCGGGTCCGTCTCGTTGCGCTCGGCGGCCTCGACGGCGTCGGCGTAGGAGTCGATGTACGGCAGGACCACGTCGGCCAGTTCGGCGAGGAACGCGAACCGCAGGTCGCGGTCGCGCGGCTGCGGCACGGCCAGCAGCCGCGGCGCGTCACGGTCCGTGCCGACCAGCGCCCCGAGCGGGGCGCCCGCCTCACCGGCGGTGGTGAGCGGCACGAACACCAGCGGCCGCTCGGACACATGCCGGTGCCGGACGGTCGCGGCGGGCTGGGCCCGCCCGGTCCGCACCGCCTCCAGACGGCCCAGGGTGGCGATCAGCGACACGCCGCCTCCCGCCCGGCCGGCTCCAGGGCCTCGGCCCGCAGCGCGGCGGCCCGGCGCAGCGCCGCCACCGCCGGGTCGTCCGGGTCGCCCGCCTCGCCGTGGGCGGCCGCCAGCACGTCCTCGACCGTCGACAGCCCGCCCAGGTCGGCGCGGATCGAGCGGCCCAGCGCGGTCACCGCGCCCTGCGCGTGGGACCGCGTACGGCAGTGGAAGGCCAGCTCGCACGTGGCCAGGCACTCGGGCGCGTACGTCGCCGGCACCGCCTCCACCGCGGCCGTCAGCTCCTCCGAGGACAGCTCGGGGGAGAAGCACACGCCCTCGGGCAGGGCGTCGGCGATGTCCTCGACACGGGTCAGCCGGGTCAGCTGGCGGGCGGTCACCGCGCGCTGCTTGCGGACGTCGACGGCGGACGCGGTGGGCAGGTTGGAGAAGTCCTTGGGGCACACCAGGAGCACCCGGTGCCGAACGCGCGGGACGGGGTCGAGGCGTGCGGCGACGTCCTCCAGCGCCAGCACGTACACCGCCGACTGCCGGGCGGCCGCGCCCACCTTCGCCGGGTCGGCGGAGCCGTCCAGCATCGGGAAGGACTTGATCTCCACCACCGTCCAGCTGCCGTCCGGGTGCACCACCACCGCGTCCGGCTCCAGGTAGGCGGGCGAGCCCGCCACCTCCAGGGCGAGCATCGGATGATCGAGGAGCGTCCAGGCGCCCGCCTGCGTGGCCTCGCGCAGCGCCAGCGCCGTACGCGCCGTACGCCCCTCGGGGCCGACGGCGCTCAGGTCGGGCACCCGGCCCTCCGTCGGCGGTTCGGCGCCCGGGTCCAGCCTGGTGTGCGCAAGCCTCAGCAGCTCGGCGCCGCCGTCCGCCTTGACCCGCGCCTCGAACGCGTTGCCCCGCATGAAGGCGAACTGCGACTGCCCGAACGCGGCGGGCGCGCCCAGCGCTTCCGCGAGCGCGGCCTTGTCCACGCCGGCGCCGTCCAGGATCGCGCGCCGTCCGCAGCCGGGGTTCGCGGCCAGCGCGGCCAGGGCCCGGGCGTCTAGCGCGCGGGCCGGTACGCCGGGCCCGCGCAGCTCAGCGAGCCTTCCCCAAGCTCTCGACTTCGCTCGGGCGGGGGAGCCCCCAGGCTGGATCGCCGTCTCCCGCGTCCTCGGGGACGGCACCCGGTTCGGCTCCGGGACCGAACCGTGTTTCGCGCTGCCGTGGAATTCGCTCACCCGCCGAAGTCTGGCATCCGCCACTGACAATCGGGGAACCTGCGGCACCGGAGTCCCCTGTGACGGCGGTGACGCGGGACGTCAGCAGTGCCTTGGCGCGGTCCGCGCCCCGCATCACGAACGGCGCGAGCAGCATCCCGACGCCCATGACGGCCACGCCCGCGACCGCGTCCAGCAGGTAGTGGTTGGCGGTGCCCATCACGACCAGTGCGGTCAGCAGCGGATAGGCGACGCCCGCGACCTTCGCCGTGCGCGTGCCGCCGTGGCGCCACAGGATCACTCCGCACCACAGGGCCCAGCCCACGTGCAGGCTCGGCATGGCCGCGTACTGGTTGGTCATACCACCCAGGCCGCGCGGTGCGCTGGCCTCGCCGCCCCACCAGCCGTACGCGCTGTACTGGGCCATCGTGTCCACGAACCCGTGGTCCGGGGAGAGCAGGCGGGGCGGGCAGGTGGGCAGCAGGGTGAAGCCGATCAGTCCTATGAACGTGGACGTCATCAGCCAGGTGCGGGCCGCCCGGTAATGCGTGGCGCGCGCTCTGAACAGCCACACCAGGAGCACGGGGGTCACCAGGTAGTGCAGCGACGCGTACCAGAAGTCGGCGGGGACGCCCAGCCACGCCTCACGGGTGAACAGGCGGTTGAGGGGGTGCTCCGCGTTGAGGCGCAGCAGCTTCTCGACACGCAGGATCGCCAGGCCGTGGTCGACGGCCGTGGAGACATCGCCGCGGGCCAGCAGCCGGCCCGCCGAGTAGCAGCCGTACACCAGCAGGATCAACGGCAGCTCGGTCCACCAGCGCAGCCGGGTGCGCGGGGCCGTCTCGGTGCGCCGTGCCGGTGCCTCGGTCTGCGGCATCCGATGCCCTCCCCCTTCGTCGCTGCGCTGCCCGGCGGTGCCCGCACGGTCGTGCCACTTTACGGTGTTCGACCCGGCCACCTCGGGGTGCCCCCGGCCCTGATAGACGCGCGGACCGCCCCCCGGGTTGCCCTCCGGCAGAGTGCGCGATGATGGAGGGATTCCGTCCGAAGATCTGAGTTTTTCCGGAAGGTTCTCCATGGCACCGCGCATCCTGTTGGCCCGGCACGGACAGACCGAGTGGTCGCTGTCCGGCAGGCACACCGGCAGGACCGACGTTCCCCTCCTGGAGGAGGGCCGGCGCGGCGCCAAGCTGCTCGGGGAGCGTCTCCAGCGGGCGCCGTTCGACGGCCTGCCCGGGGTCGAGGTCCGCACCAGCCCGCTGGCACGCGCGCGTGAGACGTGCGAGCTCGCCGGGTTCGGCGACCGTGCCATGTGCTGGGACACGCTGATGGAGTGGGACTACGGCGCGTACGAGGGCCTGACGCCGCAGGAGATCCAGGCCGAGCGGCCCGGCTGGCTGATCTGGCGCGACGGCGTTCCGCGCGGGGAGACGCTCGCCGAGGTGACCTCCCGCGCCGACGAGGTGGTGGCCTGGGCGCGAGGCGAGGACCGTGACGTGCTGGTCTTCGCACACGGGCACATCCTGCGCTCGATCGGCGCGCGGTGGCTCGGCCTGCCACTCGACTTCGCGGCACACATCCGCCTCAACCCCACGTCGCTGTCGGTACTGGGCTGGGCGTACGGAGAGCCGGCCCTCGAACACTGGAACGACGTGGGCCACCTCTCGTGACCCGTGGCACCTCCTGCCGCCGGGGGCGGTAGGAGGTGCCACGGGGGCTCTCGCCCGAGGGCCGGGGGAGGCACTCACGGTGCGACTGGGAGCATCCATCCCCACGGCCCGGCAACCGCGCGCGGGGTTCTTGCCCGAAGGACTGTGGGAGCGACTGCGCGGTGCGGCTGGACGCATCCCCCCGCGGTGCGATGTTGGTCGCCCGGCTGACCCGGGGCGTGAGGCTCTCTTGCCCCGGAGGGTCGTGGGAGGGATCGCGCGGCGAGGCTGAATGCCCGCCCTCACGGGCGCGGTGCCGGGCGTCCGGCTGGTCCGTGGGGCGGGGCTTTCGCCCGAGGGGGGGCCGTGGGCGGCACCCCGCAGCGGTGTCTGGGCGAACCCGCCCCTCACGGCGCGTCACACCGGTCGAGGGGCGCTCGTGTGTCTCTCCAGGAAGACGGACACCCCCCTCGTCTGGCGGTGCGGCAGCAGTACCCGCGCCGTTCCCGCCAGCATCGTCTGGATGCGGGACGACTGGACCTGGTCCAGCAGGTCCAGGACCCGCATTCCGGCGGCGGCCGCCTCGTCCGGCCGACCCCCGCGCGCGAGGTCGTCGGACAGCTCGGCCGTGTAGAGCGCGATGTTCCGCGTGAAGTGGGGATCCTGGAGCTGCGCGGCACGCCGCGCGTGCCGGGCCGCCCGCGGCCAGTCGCCCAGCGTGGACCAGCACTGCGCCTCGAGCCCCGCCAGCTCGGCCTCGCCGTAGAAGCTCATCCACTCGGGGTCGGCGTCCGAGGCGCCCCGCTCGTACAGGGCCTGCGCCCGCGCGAGCGCCCGCTCGCAGCCGGCGCGGTCGGTGAGCCCGGCCCAGCCGCCCGCCTCGCGCAGCGCGAGCAGCGACATCAGCCGCGCCGAGCCCAGCCCGCGGCCGACGCGCTGCGCGGCCTGCGCGGCCCGCACCGCCTCGCGGGGCCGTCCCGCGTCCCGCGCGAGGAACGCCGTGTTGCAGAAGGCGTGCGCCTCCAGGGCCGGGTCCCCGGTCATGCGCGCGGTGGCCAGTGCCTCGGCGTAGTGCGAGCGCGCGTCGTCGAAACGCCCGGAGTCGTGGGCCAGCCAGCCCACCGAGATGGCCAGTTCACCGGCGCCCGAGTGCAGCCGCTCCGCGGTGGTCTGCCGGGTCGCGCCGGCGTCGAGCAGCGCGTAGGCGGCGCGCAGCGGAGCGGCCGCGCGGCGGTAGAGACCGTCCGCTCCGTGCCGGTCGTCGAGCAACCGGATCCGGCGGACGGCCTCTTCGACGGCCCCGGCGTCGCTCGTGCCGGCCCGGCGCGCGGGGCGATCCGCGGCCGAGGCGTCGAAGGCGGGTCCCAGGGGGCCCAGCGAGGCGGCGGCCACCGTGGCGCCCCCGCGGGTCATGAATGCGCGACGCAGCACGTCGCTCTCCTCGTGGTTCTCGTGGTCTTCGTGCGGGTGGTACGGGTGGTGCGGGTGGTACGGGTCGTGCAGGTCGTGCGGATCCGGTGCATCGGTGGAGTGGTACGGGTCGTACGCCTCCCGTTCCTCGTGCGGCGCGCGCGAGGCGCGTCCCCGAACGGCTGACCGGGGTGCGAACCCCAGGTCGGTCAGCGCGCGGCCGGGGAACATGTGCAAGAACACACGTTCGTAGGCGTAGTTGGGGCAACGGATCTCACCCGCCTCCACCCGACCGATGTAGCGCGCGTCACAGCTGACCCGCTCACCGATCTCGTGGGCGGCCCGCCGTACCGCCGCGGCGAACTCGGCCGGCGAGCGCTGTCCGCGCAGTTGCCGGAAGGCGAGATTCGGCCGTGGCGGGCGGGGGGACTGAGACGAGGTCACCGTCGACGACGTCATGGCCGGGCCCTCTCGTGCGAACCGTCGAACCATGCCGGACGCAGGGGAAGTTGCCCGAGTCATCTGGTCGGCGGGTGACCCGTCGCCCGAGTCGTCCCGGTCGTGCGGACGACGCCCTGTTTCCGGCGAGCAAGAAAGTACCTGCTGTGTCCGCCCGGACACGCTGCGTTTGGCTACAAACCGGATATCTCATCCGTGATCTGCCATGAAGTGCCACCCTTCTCGGCGGACTTCGCCCGTAGCCGTTGACGTCCTGCCGCGTTGAACCCCGTGGACCGGGAGCCGCCAGGCTCCCGACCCGCTCGTTCACGAGGAGGGATTTTCGTGATGGAGGTCGGGATGGAAACCCCGCGGAGTGTCGATCCCCGTACGCAGGCCCCGTGCGACGTGGTCACGGTGCCGGCCCGGCAGGGGCTGGAGGCGGTCGACATCCTGCGCCGCGGGCCGGGGGACGCGGTGGGGCCCGTACTGCACGACGACGGAGGCGACACGCTCGGCTTCGTGGTGCCGGCGGGCACGGCAGCGGCCTGGGACGTGCCCGGGAGCACCTGCACCGGGACCGACGGACGGGGCCTGAGGCTGGCCCCGGAGCCGCCGGTGGAGGGCTCGGACTGGCTGGTCCCGCCCGACGAGGCCGACCTCGCGACGGACCCCGCGGTGCTGCGGCGGGCGCTGGGGGAAGCGGCCCGGATGATCGAGGCCGCGGACAGCTGCTGCTGACTCCGGCGCCCCGCCCGCCGGAACGTTCGCCCACGGCTCCCGCCACCTGTGGGTGGCACCCCGCGCCGCTTGCGACAATGGGCGAATGGGAAGGTCCAGGAGCCCCCGCGGGCGAGGAGCCGTCGAAGCCGTCACCGAACAGGTCGACGGCGGGCTCGCGCAGCTCATACCCGACCGGGAGCGGGCACGGGGCTGGACCCTGCTGATCGACGGCGCCCCGCAGTCCTACGTCGACCTCGACGACCCGGCGTACCTCTCCTTCGAGTACCAGCGGCGGCTCGGGCACGTGATCGACCTCGCCGCACCCGCCGGCCGGCCCGTCCACGCCGTACACCTCGGCGGAGGGGCGTTCGCCCTCGCCCGGTACGTCGCCGCCACCCGGCCCCGTTCCACCCAGCAGGTGGTCGAACGCGACGCGGCCCTCGTCCAACTGGTACGCCGTGAGCTGCCGTTGGATTCCGGAGCCCGCCTTCGGGTGCGGTCGGTGGACGCCCGCGAAGGCCTCGCCAAAGTGCCGGACGGCTGGGCCGACCTGGTCATCGCGGACGTGTTCAGCGGTGCCCGCACGCCCGCCCACCTCACGTCGACGGAGTTCCTCGACGGGGTGCGCAGGGCGTTGAAGCCGGGCGGTGTCTACGCCGCCAACCTCGCCGACGGCCCGCCGCTGACCCATCTGCGCGGCCAGATCGCCACCGCCGCCGCCCGGTTCACCCAGCTCGCGCTGGTAGCCGACCCGACCGTGCTGCGCGGCCGGCGTTTCGGCAACGCCGTGCTGGTGGCTTCCGACCTCCCGCTGCCGGTTGCCGAACTGACCCGCAGGGCCGCCACCGACCCGCACCCGGGCCGTGTCGAACATGGCCGCGCCCTCACCGACTTCACCGGCGGGGCCGTACCGGTCACCGACGCCGCGGCGGTCGCCTCACCGGCCCCGCCGCCGTCCGCCTTCCGCTGAACCGGCCGGACCGGCGGAACCGGGCGTACTGGATGGGCCGAACGGGGCTTGTTCCTCTAGTAGCTGCCGATCTCCACGTGCGGCGGCCCGTCGTGCCAGGCGCAGATGACCGACACCCGGTCGGTGTCCGAGGTGAACTCCACGCGGATCCAGGTCTCCGTCTTCCACACCTGCATCGACCAGCCCGTGCCCGGAGTCGCGGAGACCAGGTTCGCCGAGACCTCGCCGAGGTCGAAGACCACCCGGCCGCCGTCGGTGTCGTAGCTCCTCACCTGGCCGGAGGCGGTGGGGGAGGGGGTGGGACTGCTCGCGGGGCGCGCCGGCCGGGAGGGACTCGGAGTCACCGTCCGCCCGCCGGACGGCTTGCTCGGACCGGCCGAGGGGCTCCTGGACGCGGCCGGCCGAGGGGTGGGGGTAGTGGCCGGTGCCGACTCCTGCCTGGTCGCCTCTACCGCGGTGATCGGCAGGGCGCGCGGCGGATCGTAGGCCGTGCCCGCCATCACCGTGTGGACGCCCCACCACGACAGGGTGGCCGCCGCGCCCGTGGCGAGCGACCACGCCAGCAGGTGTACGAGTCCTCTGAGCATCGCCGCCATCCTGCCGCACCCGTCCCCATGGTGTCGCAGGAACGCGATCGGGGTGAGGTTGTCCACAAGCGGCCGGGGCTCTGCCGGAGTTGTCCACAGGCCCCTGCCGGGTCCGCGCCCATCGCGTACGGTGCGGCGCATGGCAAGTGTTCTCGTGGTCGAGGACGACCCGTTCGTGCGCTCGGCGCTCATCCGGCACCTGACCGACGCCTCGCACACCGTGCGCAGCGTCGGTACGGCGCTGGAGGCGCTGCGCGAGGTCGCACACCTCCGCTTCGACGTGGTCGTGCTGGACCTCGGACTGCCCGACCTGGACGGCTCCGAGGCGCTGAAGATGCTGCGCGGCATCACCGACGTGCCCGTCATCATCGCCACCGCCCGGGACGACGAGGCGGAGATCGTCCGGCTGCTCAACGCCGGAGCGGACGACTACCTGACCAAGCCGTTCTCCGTCGAGCACCTGTCCGCGCGCATGGCCGCCGTACTGCGCCGCGCCCGCTCCGCCACCGGGGAGCACCCGCCGTCCCCCGTGCTCCGGGTCGGCGGCCTGACCGTCGACCCGCTGCGCCGCCAGGCCGAGTTGGACGGGATGCGGCTGGACCTGACCCGCCGTGAGTTCGACCTGCTCGCCTTCCTCGCCGGCCGGCCGGGAGTGGTCGTGGCGCGCAAGGAGCTGCTGGCCGAGGTGTGGCGGCAGACCTACGGCGACGACCAGACGATAGACGTCCATCTGTCCTGGCTGCGGCGGAAGTTGGGCGAGACGGCCGCCCGGCCTCGCTATCTGCACACCCTGCGGGGCGTCGGCGTGAAGCTGGAGCCGCCCGGATCGGAGCCGCCGCGATGAGATGGGCACTGGTCAAGGTCTGCCTCGCGGTCACCACGATGGTCGTGATCGCCTTCGCCGTCCCGCTCGCCCTGGTCATCAAGGAGATGGCCCGGGACCGCGCCTTCTCCAACGCCGAGCGCCAGGCCGCGGCAGTCGCCCCCGCCCTGTCCATCACCACCGAGCGCGAGCAGTTGGAGCGGGTCGTCGCCTCGGCCGGCTCGGACGCCGGGATTGCGGTGCACGTACCGGCCGTCGACGGCGCGGCGGCCGTCGAGATCGGCCGCGCCCGAGCCACCGGCGAGGACATCGCGACCGTGCGGGCAATGGGCCGCGCCTCCACCGCCGAGGTGCACGGCGGGTCCACGCTGCTCCAGCCGGTCGCGCTGAGCTCCGGCGCCATAGCCGTCGTCGAGGTCTACGTCCCCGAGTCCGAGGTCCGCAACGGCGTGGGCACGGCTTGGGCGGTGCTGGCCGGTGTGGGCGCGGCGCTCGTCGTCGGCTCGGTCGCCGTCGCCGACCGGCTCGGCGTGCGGATGGTGCGGCCCGCGCAGCGGCTCGTCGAGGGCGCGCACGAACTGGGCGAGGGCAGGCTGGGCGCCCGGGTGCCCGAGGAGGGGCCGACCGAACTGCGGCTCGCGGCGGTCGCGTTCAACTCCATGGCCGACCAGGTCGTCCAACTGCTGGCGAACGAGCGCGAACTGGCGGCCGACCTGTCCCACCGGCTGCGCACGCCGCTGACCGTGCTGCGGCTGAACGCGGCCTCGCTCGGAGCCGGACCCGCCGCCGAGCAGACCCGGACGGCGGTCGCCCAGCTGGAGCGCGAGGTCGACACGATCATCCGCACCGCCCGCGAGGCCAAGCCGCAGACGGCGGCCGCCGGTCCGGGCGCCGGGTGCGACGCGGCCGAAGTCGTGCGGGAGCGGATGGAGTTCTGGTCGGCGCTCGCCGAGGACGAGGGCCGCAAGTGGCGGGTGGCCGGGGTCGAGCGGCCGGTGCGCATACCCGTGGCCCGCGCCGACCTCGCGGCCGCGCTGGACGCCCTGCTCGGCAACGTCTTCCGGCACACCGCCGAGGGCACGGCGTTCGCGGTCGACGTGCACAACGGCGACGACGCGGTGATCGTGCTCGTCTCCGACGCCGGACCCGGCATACCCGACCCGGACGCGGCGATGCTGCGCGGGCGCGGATCGGGGAACGACGGCTCCACGGGGCTCGGCCTGGACATCGTGCGCCGGCTCGCGGAGTCCACCGGCGGGGACGTCCGCATCGGCTCCTCCGTGCTCGGCGGCACCGAGGTGCGGGTCTGGATCCAGCTCGACCCGCGCTCCCCGGTGCGCTCGGGCCACCGAGGAGCGGTGCGCCGCCGCCGGCCGGGCAGCTCCGCCGCGCGCCTCAGCCGCCCCCGGTTCCTTCCCTGAACACCTGCGTCGCGGGCGGGAAAGCGCCCCGGCCGGTTCACCCCCGATCCGGCCGGGGCGCGCTGGGGGCCGGACGGGCCGTCAGGCGGCGTCCGGCGGCGGCAGCTCCCCGGTGCGGGCCGCCTTGCCGTACCAGTGGGCGCTGGACTTCGGGGTCCGGGCGAGGGTGGTGTAGTCGACGTAGACCGCGCCGAATCGCTTGCTGTACCCGTAGGCCCACTCGAAGTTGTCCATCAGGGACCACAGGTAGTACCCGCGGACGTCCGCGCCGTCGGTGATGGCCCGGCGCGCCGCCGCCAGGTGGGAGTGCAGGTAGGCGATGCGCTCCGGGTCGTGCACGCGGCCGTCGGCGTCCACCTTGTCGTCGTAGGCGGCGCCGTTCTCGGTGACGTACAGCGCCACCCCCGGCGCCTCCCGGGAGTAGCGCATGATCAGCTCGTGCAGGCCGCTCGGGTCGATCGTCCAGCCCATCTCGGTGCGGTCGCCCGGCGTCTGGTGGAACGCCACGTCGTCCGCGCCGGGCCACGGCGAGTGCGCGCTGGCCCCGTGGCCGTCGGCCCGCGGGCCCTCCAGCGTCGTGTCCGCCGCCGACACCAGGGCCGGTGTGTAGTAGTTGAGGCCGAGCGCGTCCAGCGGCTGGTGGGCGGCGCGCAGATCGCCGTCCAGGACGTAGGACCAGTCCGTGATCGACGAGGTGGCCTCCAGCAGCGTGGCCGGGTACGCCCCGTGCAGCATCGGGCCGTGGAAGACCCCGTTGGCCAGGTCGTCGATCTTCCGGGCCGCCGCCAGGTCCGCCGGGTCCTGCGAGACGGTGCGGACCACCGAGGAGTTGAGGCTGACCGCGACCGAGTTGCGGGCCGGCATCACCGACCGCAGCGCCTGCGTGCCCAGGCCGTGCGCCAGGTTCAGGTGGTGGGCCGCGCGCAGCGTGGCCGCGGGCTCGGTGCGGCCCGGCGCGTGTACCCCGGAGCCGTAGCCCAGGAAGGCGGTGCACCACGGCTCGTTGAGGGTGATCCACTGCTCCACCCGGTCGCCGAGCGCCTCACCGACGATCTGCGCGTACTCCGCGAAGCGCAGGGCGGTCTCGCGCTCCGGCCAGCCGCCCGCGTCCTCCAGTTCCTGCGGCAGGTCCCAGTGGTAGAGGGTGACCGCCGGCTTGATCCCGCGCGCCAGCAGCTCGTCCACGAGACGGCGGTAGAAGTCCAGGCCCACCTGGACGGCGGGGCCGCGGCCGGTCGGCTGCACGCGCGGCCAGGAGACAGAGAAGCGGTAGGCGTTCAGGCCCAGGTCCGCCATCATGGCCACGTCATCGCGGTAGCGGTGGTAGTGGTCGACAGCGATGTCACCGGTTTCGCCACCGGCGGTCTTGCCCGGGGTATGGCTGAAGGTGTCCCAGATCGAGGGCGTACGGCCGTCCTCCCGCACCGCCCCCTCGATCTGGTACGCGGAGGTCGCGGCGCCCCAGAGGAAGGCGGGCGGAAAGGTCACCGGGGTCACCGGCTGTGCGGACTCAGGCATGGAAGCGCTCCCATAGATGGTCGTGAAAGACCGACGGTTCGAAAGGGGAGGGTGGACAGGGATCGACGTGGACAGAGGGACAAGGGGCCGGGACCACGGTGACCCGGCCCCCGGAAAGGCGGGGGTGTGCGCGGCGGCCGGGCCGCCGCGCGTGCGAGGACGGGCCGCGGGCGTCAGCCCTTGACCGCGCCCTGCATGATGCCGCCCACGATCTGCTTGCCGAAGATCGCGAAGACCAGCAGCAGCGGCAGCGTGCCGAGCAGCGCGCCCGCCATGATCAGGGACTGGTCGGGGGTGTAGCCGCGGCCCAGGCCCGCGAGGGCGACCTGCACGGTCGGGTTGCCGGTCTGGGTCAGCACCAGGAAGGGCCACAGGAAGTCGTTCCAGGTCTGCACGAACATCAGCATCCCCAGCACGGCCATCGCAGGACGCGCCGCAGGGAACACCACGTGCCACACCACGCGCCAGCTGCTCGCGCCGTCCACGCGGGCGGCCTCGATGATCTCGTCCGGCAGTGCCTGAAGCAGGTACTGCCGCATGAAGAACACACCGAATGCACTGACCAGCGACGGCAGGATCACCGCCTGCAACTGGTCGGTCCAGTCCAGCTTGGCCACCATCATGTACAGCGGGATGATGCTGAGCTGCGGCGGCACCATCATCGTGCCGATCACGATCAGCATCAGCGCGCCCCGGCCCCGGAAGCGCAGTTTGGCGAAGGCGAAGCCGGCGATCGTCGACAGGAACACGACCGTCGCCGCGGAGATACCCGCCACGATCGTGGTGTTGACGAAGGCCTTGCCCAGATTGGCGTCCGTCCAGGCGACCTGGAGGTTGTGCATCAGGTTCGAGCCGAACCAGAAGGGCGGCGGGGTCTGCGCCAGCCGGTTGTTGTTCCGGGACGCGGCGATCGCCGTCCACACCAGCGGGAACAGCGATCCGATGGTGAACAGGGCCAGGATCACGTACGCGATCGGGCCGGCGTGCAGTTGTCCGCCCGCGCGGGCGGCCTTGGGCCGGCGCGTCCGGCGGGGCCCGGCGGTCGGCGTCTCGGGTTCGGTCAGGGTCGTCGTCGTCACGGCCGGTACTCCTTAACTACTGGCGCGCAGCCGGCGCGAGATGACGTAGTTGACCACGCCGATCACGATCAGGATCAGGAACATCGTCCAGGCGATCGCGGAGGCCCGGCCCAGGTGCTGGTTCACCCAGCCCTGCTCGTACAGGTACAGGCCCAGCGTCTGGAACTGGTGCTCGGCACCGCCGGAGGCGCCCTTGTTGGCGTCGAACAGCAGCGGCTCGCCGAAGACCTGGCTGGCGCCGATGGTCGAGACCACGGCGGTGAACAGGATGGTCGGACGCAGCTGCGGCAGGGTGACGTGGAAGAACTGCCGGAACCGGTTGGCACCGTCCAGGGCCGCCGACTCGTACAGGTCGTTCGGGATGGCCTGCATCGCCGCGAGGTAGATCAGCGCGTTGTAGCCCGTCCAGCGCCAGATGATGATCGTGGAGACGGCTATCTGGGAGGGCCACTTGTCGTTCTGCCAGTCGACGTGGTCGAAGCCGACCGAGTGCAGCACCCAGTTGATCATGCCGTAGTCGCGCCCGAAGAGCAGCACGAAGACCAGGGATGCGGCGGCGATCGAGGTCGCGTACGGCGCGAGCATCGCGACCCGGTAGAAGGTCGAGGCGCGCAGCCGGTAGTTCAGGATGTGCGCCAGGCCCATCGCCATCAGCAACTGCGGGACCGTGGAGATGATGCCGATGGTCAGGGTGTTCCGCGCCGCGTTCCAGAAGAAGTCGTCGTCGAAGATCCGGGTGTAGTTGCGCAGCCCCGCCCACTCCATGTCGGTCGGCGCCGTCAACTCCACGGTGTGCAGCGAGGCCCACGCCGTGTAGAGCAGCGGGAACAGCCCGAAGGCGACGAACAGGAGGAAGAACGGCGAGACGAACGCGTACGGGCTCCACCGCATGTCCCGCTGCCAGCGGCGGGACAGCCGCGCCCGGCGCCGGTGCTCCGCGTCGGCGGTGTCGGTCCCCGCCGGGCGGCCCGGGGCCGCGCCCCCCTCCTCGGGGGGCGCGGCGGTGTCGTGCCGGGTGGCCATACCGGTCACTTCTCCAGGTTGTTGTCGATGGTCTTCGTGGCCGTCGTCCACGCGTCGGCGGGCGACTTGCCCTTCGTCACAAGGAAGACGCCGTTGTCCGTCAGACCCTGCTGGATGATCTGGTCCTTCGGGCCGATCACCTGGACCGGGATGGACTTGGCGGCCTCGGCGAAGATCTTGCCGATGGGCGCGTCACCGGTCATCTCGTTCTTCGCGCCGGTGACCGACGACATGTCGTAGGCGGCCGGCGCGCTCGGGAAGCTGCCCTGGACGGCGAACAGCTTCGCCTGCTGCTCGGGAGCCGTCAGCCAGGCGATGAACTCCGTCGCCTCCTTCACGTGCTTGCCGCTCTTGGGCACGGCCAGGAAAGAACCGCCCCAGTTACCGCCCTTCGGCGGCACGGCCACGTCCCACTTGCCGGCCGCGTCCGACTTCGACTTGCCCTTGATGTAGCCGAGCATCCACGGCGGGCAGGCCATGGTGGCGAACTTGTTGTTCGCAATCGTCTGGTCCCAGGTCGGCTGGAACTGCGTCTGCGACTGGAGCAGCCCCTCCTGGGCGGCCTTGGCGGTCAGGTCGAAGGCGGCCTTGACGGCGGGGTTCGTCTTGTAGATGACGTTGCCGGAGGAGTCGTAGAACTTCTCCTCCTCACTGCTGAGGATCGCGTTGATCAGACCGCCGGGGGAGTCCATGAAGTAGGTGCCCTTGGGCGCCTTCTTCTTGAACGTCTCGCCCGTGGCGACGAACTTGTTCCAGTCACCCGCCCACAGCTTGGCGACCGCCTCGCGGTCGGTGGGCAGACCGGCCTGCTGGAAGAGGTCCTTGCGGTAGCAGAGCGCCATCGGGCCGATGTCCGTGCCGAGACCGATGGTCTGGTCGTCCTTGGTGGTGGCCTGCTGCCACTTCCAGTCCAGCCAGTTGCTCTTGTTCACGCCCGAGGCCTTGGAGAGGTCCTCGAACTTGCTCGCCTGGGTGGCGACGACCTCGGCGATGTTGCCGACCTCGACGGCCTGGACGTCCATCAGGCCGCTGCTGGTGGTGAGGTGGTTGACGAGCGCCGGGTAGTAGTTCTCATTGCGCTCGGTGACGTTTTCCTGAATCTTGATGTTGGGGTGCAGCTTCTCGTACTCGGCGTAGAGGCCGGCCTCCTTGAAGCCCATCGTGCCGAAGAGGCCCATCGTGATCGTGACCTTGGCACCGCCGCCGTCGCCACCGCCGTTCGACGAGCCGGACTCGTCTCCGCTGTCGCTGGAGCAGCCGGCCAGCAGCCCGGCGCCCAGCGACGCGGCTGCCGCCAGGACCACCGCCTTGCGGGCGATGGGGGTCCCCCCACTCGAACGAAGCCGAGAATGGGGGAGGAAACGTGCTCGCATTGCGACCTCCTGTTGCCCTGACGTGCCGACCCCCCGGCCAACTGCATGTTGGGCCCGTTTGTACTCGCTGCGGCTCGGGCGGGGAACGTGCGGGTTGTGTATGTGTCAGGTACTGTGGGAGCGCTCCCACCAGTGATGTGTTGAAGAGTCGCGGGTTCGAGCGGGGGTGTCAAGGGTGTGAGCGAGGACAAATGCGTTCAGTTATCGGCCTGTTAACTAACGCGGGAGGGGGAGGTCCTCGATCCGGGTACGCGGAGCCGTCCCGTCCCCCGGGGCCCGCCGCGGCGGCCCCCGGGCACGGCGTCCGCGCTCGGGAGACTGTTACATTCCAGGCCAAGGCGGTTTCGACGGCGGAAGGGCGGAGCCAATGACAGGCCACGGAGCGCGGGGCCGGAGCGGCGGTCGGCCGACCCTCGAAGAGGTCGCCGCGCGGGCCGGCGTCGGCCGCGGCACCGTCTCGCGGGTGATCAACGGCTCGCCCCGGGTCAGCGACGCCACCCGGGCCGCCGTCGAGGCGGCGGTGGCCGAACTCGGCTACGTCCCCAACACGGCCGCTCGCGCCCTCGCCGCCAACCGCACCGACGCGATCGCCCTCGTCGTGCCCGAGCCGGAGACCCGCTTCTTCGCCGAGCCGTACTTCTCGGACATGCTGCGGGGGGTCGGCGCCGGACTGTCGGACACCGAGATGCAGTTGCTGCTGATCTTCGCCGGCAGCGACCAGAAGCGACAGCGGCTGGCCCAGTACCTGGCCGCGCACCGGGTGGACGGCGTCCTGCTCGTCTCGGTGCACGCTGACGACCCGCTGCCGGACATGCTGGCCCAGCTGGAGATCCCGGCCGTGATCAGCGGTCCGCGGTCGGCGGGCGAGACCCTGACCTCGGTGGACTCCGACAACTACGGAGGCGCCCGCTCCGCCGTGGAGCACCTGATGGCCCGCGGTCGCCGCACCGTCGCCCACATCACCGGCCACATGGACGTCTACGGTGCCCAGCGCCGCGTCGACGGCTACCGCGAGGCCCTGCGGGGCGCGGGTCTGGAGGTGGACGAACTCCTCGTGGCCCAGGGGGACTTCACCGAGGGCGGCGGCCGCCGCGCGATGACGCGCCTGCTGGAGCACCGCCCCGACCTGGACGCCGTCTTCGCCGCCTCCGACGTCACGGCGGCCGGCGCCCGCCAGGTGCTGCGCGAGGCGGGCCGCCGCATCCCCGACGACGTGGCCCTCGTCGGCTACGACGACTCCGCCATCGCCCGCCACATGGATCCGCCCCTGACCAGCGTCCGCCAGCCCATCGAGGAGATGGGCCGCGCGATGATCGACCTCCTGCTGAACGAGATCGCCGACCGCCGCCCTGCGGTGTCCCGGGGGCTGGAGCGACGGCAACTCGTGCTGCCTACGGAGCTGATGGTGCGGACGTCGTCGTAGCGGGCCTCGGGCCGCCGCGTCAGGTGGCTCCCGCCGCGACGAGGAGGGCGACGGTCTCGGAATGGGAATCGGCGACCGCCCACTCCAGGGGAGTGCGGCCCGTGCCGTGATCCTCACGAAGATTCGGATCGGCACCGTGCGCCAGCAGTTCGCGCACGGTCTCGGTGTGCCCCCAGCAGGCGGCCGCGCACAGGGGCGTGCCCTCCGATCCGTGCCCGCTCTCGGCGTCCGGGCAGGCCCCGGCCGCGAGGAGCAGCCGGGCCATCTCGACCTGCCCTTGCACGGACGCCACATAGAGCGGGGTGGTGCCCTCCCTGTCCGCTCGCCCCGGATCGGCACCGGCCCGCAACAGCGCCTCCGCGCGGGCGGTGTCGCCCAGCATGGCCGCCGTGACGAGGTGACCGGAGAGCTTCTTGCGCCGCCGTCGGTTCATGACTGCCGAGGTTACCGGCCCGGCACGCGGTCCTGGGCCGGTCAGGAGGAAGCGGAACCACCGTCGGCCCCATGCGCTGACGCCTGGCGGGCGCCCGGGCGGGCCGGGACGGCGGTCGGCGCCGCCGGAGCGGCGGGCGCCGGGGCGGCCTGCCCGCAACTGACACGAAAAGACCGGTGACCTGGAATATCAGGTCACCGGCCTCTCGGTGAAGGGTGAGTGACGGGACTCGAACCCGCGGCATCCTGGACCACAACCAGGTGCTCTACCAGCTGAGCTACACCCACCATGACCGGTCAGAGGGATTCTGCGGTTTCCCCGACCGGCCGAGAAGAAGTCTACAGGGTCGGAAGGGGTGCTCGCGTACGGGTTTCGCGGCGCCCCTTCGCGGAGCCCCGCTACGCCTGCTGAGCAGGCAGGACGTGCTTCGCCGCGATCGCCTTGGCGGTGTCGGAGTCGGGACCGGGCTGCGGGACGAAGACGGCCTCGCGGTAGTAGCGCAACTCCGCGATGGACTCGCGGATGTCGGCCAGGGCACGGTGGTTGCCGTTCTTCTCCGGGCTGTTGAAGTACGCCCGCGGGTACCAGCGCCGGGCCAGCTCCTTGATCGAGGACACGTCCACGATCCGGTAGTGGAGATAGCCCTCCAGCGTCGGCATGTCGCGCAGCAGGAAGCCGCGATCGGTGCCGACCGAGTTTCCGCACAGCGGGGCCTTGCCGGGCTCCTTGACGTACTCCCGCACGTAGGCCAGCACCTGCTCCTCGGCGTCCTTGAGCGTCGTGCCGCCGGCCAGCTCGGTGAGCAGGCCGGACGCGGTGTGCATCTCACGCACCACCTCCGGCATCGTCTCCAGCGCCGAGTCCGGCGGCCGGATGACGATGTCGACTCCCTCGCCGAGCACGTTCAGCTCGGAGTCGGTGACGAGGGCGGCCACCTCGATGAGCGCGTCGTCGGACAGCGAGAGGCCGGTCATCTCGCAGTCGATCCACACCATGCGATCGTTCATGTGTCTCACCTTACGGCGCCGCGCCGCGACCCGGACCGACCGTGCGGCGCCCTTGTCGGACAACGGCAGGCGCGGCCCCGCGCCGGGACGGCCGGGCGGACGGGACCAAGGAGGCCCGTCCACCCTGCAGCCGTGGGTCAGGAGCCGCCGCGCTGGCCCGGAACGCTCGCCGACAGGGCCGCCGTGCGGCGCGCCTGGTGGGGCACCTGACCCTCCGGGTGGAAGGAGGGCAGCGGCGACGCGGGCCCGGCCGGTGCCGCCGCTGAGTGCGGTCCCGGGCCGCCCGGCATGCCGGCCGTCCCCGACACGAGGTCGCCGTCTCCCGGCCGCTCGTTCTGCGGCCGCCGCGCCCGGTAGGCCGCCCGGTACGCCGCCGGGGACGAGCCCAGCTGCCGTCGGAAGTGGCCGCGCAGCGCCACGGGGGAGCGGAAGCCGCAGCGGCCCGCCACCTCGTCGACCGAGTAGTCGGACGTCTCCAGCAGCCGCTGCGCCTGGAGCACCCGCTGGGTGATCAGCCACTGCAGCGGCGCGCTCCCGGTCAGGGAGCGGAAGCGGCGGTCGAACGTACGTCGGCTCATGTAGGCCCGCGCCGCCAGCGTCTCCACGTCGAACTGCTCGTGGAGGTGCTCCAGCGCCCAGGCGACGACCTCGGCGAGCGGGTCGGCGCCGATCTCCTCTGGTAAAGAGCGGTCCAGGTAGCGTTCCTGGCCTCCGCTCCGGCGAGGCGGGACCACCAGCCGCCGGGCCAGCGCGCCCGCCGCCTCGTTGCCGTGGTCCGAGCGCACGATGTGCAGGCACAGGTCGATCCCGGCCGCCGTACCTGCCGACGTCAGCACATCGCCGTCGTCGACGAACAGCTCTCTGGGATCCACGTGCACCGACGGATAGCGCTTGGCCAGCGTCGGCGCGTACATCCAGTGCGTGGTCGCCGGCCGGCCGTCCAGCAGCCCGGCCGCGGCGAGTACGAACGCCCCGGTGCACAGGCCCACGATGCGGGCCCCCTCCTCGTGCGCCCGGCGCAGCGCGTCGAGCGCCTCCTCCGGCGGCGGCGAGGTGATCGAGCGCCAGGCCGGCACGACGACCGTGCCCGCCCGCGAGATCGCCTCCAGGCCGTGCGGTGTGGTGAGTTCCAGGCCCCCTGTGGTCCGCAGCGGGCCTTCCTCGCCGCCGCACACCAGCAATCGGTAGCGCGGTACGCCGGCGTCCTGGCGGTCAACCCCGAACACCGACAACGGTATGGAACTCTCGAAGATGGGGCCGCCGCTGAACAGCAGCACCGCGACGATCTCCTTGCGGCGTCGCCCGGAAAGCTTCCGGGCCGCGGTTTCCGGCGCGGCAGTGGAGTCGTGGCTCATACTGCTAAGCCCCCCTCGGTGGTCGCGGCTCCTCGGTTGTGTCGCTCCTGCACGTTTCCCCTCGGTCCTGCACGAGTCCCCCGCCGTAAGACAGTCAAGATCGAATCTACTGCGTCCCGCAGTGCCGTGTTGACCAGTTCGTCACCCGGCACATTGTCGACATGGCAACTTGGCGTGAAGCATTCGATCACGAAGCGTTGCACTCGGGGAGCGCGCAGGGAAGTGCGCCTCCTGGTGGTGGCCAATCCACGTAGGGTGCGCGGTGCCGCGGAGGCCCTTTCCGTGCAGGTCGAACGGGGGGTGAGGGGTGCTTCGGCCGGAGAATGCACGGATGCGGGAAGTTGGCTGAAAAGCTACGTCCGCGTGCGCAAAAACCGGTCAGCCGACCGGTGCCGTTCCGCCCGGGTGCCGACCACCCCGGTGGGCCCCGGTCCCCGTCCGTGGTGGCGGCCCCGGTGCGGGGCGCGCTCCTCGGCGCGCAGCCGGGCCGCCCCGCGTTCGGAGCGGCGCAGCAGCGCCCGACAGGCCCCGGTGGCGGCCGCGAGGCCCAGGCCGGTGCCGGTGACGCCGGCGAACGACGTGCCGTACCAGAGCAGGGCCACGGGGACGAGTACGCAGCTGAAGACGGCCCAGCGCACCACTTCGCCCGCGGTGTCGCCCATGGCGCCGTGCTCCCCGTCGGCCGCGGCGCGCTGCCCGGTGTCCTGCGCGATGCCCGGTGTGGTGTCCTGTGCGGGGCCCGGGTGTCGGTCGGGGGCGGTGCGGGCTCCGGACACGGCGTGCTCCCTACGGCGGCGGTTCTCCGGGTTCAACGCCCGTTCGATCGGCCGGTCACTGTGTGGCACCGTGCGGGCTCCACGCCGCCGCCCGGTACCCCGCGCGACTCCCCAATGGCGCCCCGCCGTTACCGTGATCCTGTCCGCCGCGGAAAGTGAATCCCGTACAAACCGCCTGTACGGGGCACCAACCATTGCGTTGCGGGCGTGGCTCGTGCATGCTCCGGTGAACCGCCACGGAGAGTGCGCGGGATCTGGGCTAAGGAGGCGTGCCGCCGTACCCTTGGGGGTATGGGGACGGGAAGACCATTCCCGGACACAGCTTCGCCGCAGACTGTCGTCCCCGACAAAGGATCACATCCCCGAGACAGCCATGGCCGGTCACGAATTCTTCGAACCCGCGGACCGCAAGCGACCGCTCGCCGACCCCACGGCGGCCGATCCCCAGGCGGCGGAAGAGCCACGTCATCCCTGCGATCCGGCGTTCAAGCACGGCGTCGTCGTCGGCTTCGACGGATCCACCTCCAGTGAGCGCGCCCTCGCCTACGCGATCGGCATGGCGCAGCGCACCCACTCGGGCCTGATCATCGTGCACGTCGCCAACCGGCTGCCCACCACGGTGTGGGCGGGCTGCGAGCCCCCCGTCTTCGTGGACGTGCCGGACCACCGCACCGAGGTCCTCGGTCTCGAACTCGCCTGCGCGGAGTACCTGGCGGAGGTGCCCTGGATCCTCGTCGAGCGCGGCGGCGACATCTGCCACGAACTCGAAGAGGTGGGCAAGGAGTACGAGGCGGACGCGATCGTCGTGGGCTCCACGCACGGGCTCGTGGGGCGCCTGTTCGGCTCGGTCGCGGGCCGGCTCGCCAAGCGCGCGCAGCGGCCGGTCGTCGTCATCCCCTAGCCGGTTCCGGCCCGATCGGGCCGACGTTGGCCAAATCCCCTTCCGGCCATGACTTTCCGCGAAGCTACTCGCACGTAGAGGTGTTTGTGCCCTTGTGAAGGGCATATACCGGTCACCGCACAACTGCGCAGGCATGAAGGGAGCTTGCCGTGGCCAACGACGTCTCTGCGGGAAGCACCACGACCACCATCCTCGGCCGACTCGCCCTCGGTGTCACCCTGCTGGCCTTCGGCCTCGGGTACACCGAAGTCATCAACGGAGTGACGGCGAACGACTCGGTGACACTCGCTCACTATGTGGGCGGCGTCGCGCTGTTCGTCGCCGGACTGCTGGCCTTCCGCGATCGCGACACCGCGACCGGTACGGCCTACTGCGCGCTCGGCGCCCTCTGGTTCACCTGGGCCGTCTCGGCGGGCAACCAGGTCTCCGGCAACGGCGCGGGGCTTTTCCTGCTCCTGTTCGCCCTCGTGGCCCTGACGTTGACGCTCGCCGGCGGCGACGTGCTCGGACAGGGCACCTACGGGCTGCTCTTCGTCTCCCTGGTGCTGCTCGCCATCGCGCGCTTCGCCGACAACGGCGGCCTGGCGAAGGTGGGCGGCTGGTTCGCCGTGGCGGCCGGAGCGGTCGCCTGGTACGCGGCCACGGCGGCGCTCGCCCACTGGCCCACGCAACTTCCGCGACGCGCTGCCGGCCGGGGGGTGACGGCCACCGGTTAGCTGCGCAGGCTGGGGGGTTGGGATGCTCCCCGCCGATGGAGACGGACCCCCGCGTGATGGGTGGCACACGTGGGGGTCCGGTCTGTTTGTTCTGCCTGTGCGGGTGCGTGGGGGGCTGGTCGCGCCCCCGCGGCGGAGCCGCATGTCGATACAGCCCCGCGCCCCTTCGGCGCCCCTGCGGGGCGATCTGTCGGGGCGCCGTTGACGGCTTGCTCTTACTCCACCGTTACCGACTTGGCCAGGTTGCGGGGCTTGTCGATGTCTCGGCCCAGGGCCAGTGCCGTGTGGTAGGCGAGGAGTTGAAGGGGGATGCCCATGAGGATCGGGTCCAGTTCGTCCTCGTTCTTGGGCACGACGATCGTCTCGTCGGCCTTCTCCTGCTCCTGGTGGGCGACGGCGAGGATCCTGCCGCTGCGGGCCTTGATCTCCTCCATGGCCGCGCGGTTCTTCTCCAGCAGGTCGTCGTCCGGCACGATCGCCACCGTCGGCAGGGCGGGCTCGATCAGGGCCAGCGGGCCGTGCTTGAGCTCGGAGGCCGGGTAGGCCTCGGCGTGGATGTAGGAGACCTCCTTGAGCTTCAGGGAGGCCTCACGGGCCACCGGGTAGCCCCGGACCCGGCCGATGAAGAGCATCGAGCGAGCGTCGGCGTAGTCCTGGGCCAGCCGCTCGATCTCCTCCTCCTGCTTCATGATCTCGGAGATCTGCGCCGGCAGCCTGCGCAGGCCCTCGATGATCCGCTTGCCGTCGCGCACCGACAGGTCGCGGATGCGGCCCAGGTGCAGGGCGAGCAGCGCGAAGGCGACGCAGGTGTTGGTGAAGCACTTGGTGGACACCACGCAGACCTCGGGCCCGGCGTGCACATAGATGCCGCCGTCCGCCTCGCGGGCGATGGCGGAGCCCACCACGTTGACGACGCCGAGCACCCGCGCGCCCTTGCGCTTGAGTTCCTGCACGGCCGCCAGCACGTCGTACGTCTCACCGGACTGGGAGACCGCGATGTAGAGCGTGTCGGGGTCGACCACCGCGTTGCGGTAGCGGAACTCGGAGGCCGGCTCGGCGTCGGCGGGGATGCGGGCCAGCTCCTCGATCATCTGGGCGCCGATCATGCCCGCGTGGTAGGAGGTGCCGCAGCCGAGGATCTTGACCCGGCGCACCGCGCGCGCCTCGCGGGCGTCGAGGTTGATGCCGCCGAGGTGCACGGTGGCGAACCGGTCGTCGATCCGGCCGCGCAGCACCCGGTCCACGGCCTCGGCCTGCTCGTGGATCTCCTTGTGCATGTAGGTGTCGTGGCCGCCCATGTCGTAGGAGGCGGCCTCCCACTCCACGGTGGTCGGCTCGGCGGTGGTGCGGGTTCCCTCGGTGGTGTACGTACGGAAGTCGTCGGCCTTGAGGGTGGCCATCTCGCCGTCGTCGAGGGTGACTATCTGCCGGGTGTGGGTGACCAGCGCGGCGATGTCGGAGGCGACGAACATCTCCTTCTCGCCGATGCCGAGCACGACCGGCGAGCCGTTGCGGGCCACCACGATGCGGTCGGTGAAGTCGGCGTGCAGGACGGCGATGCCGTAGGTGCCCTCGACCTGACGGACGGCGGCGCGGACCTTCTCCTCGAGCGTCTCGGCCTCGGAGCGGGCGATGAGGTGGGTGAGCACCTCGGTGTCGGTCTCGGAGAGGAACTCCACGCCGTCCGCCTGAAGCTTGCGGCGCAGGTCGGAGGCGTTGTCGATGATGCCGTTGTGCACGACGGCGACCTTGTTGTCGGCCGACATGTGCGGGTGGGCGTTCACGTCGGAGGGGGCGCCGTGGGTGGCCCAGCGGGTGTGGGCGATGCCGGTGGTGCCCTTGAAGCGCGCCGGGACCTTGGCCTCCAGGTCGCGGACCCGCCCCTTGGCCTTGACCATCTTCAGGCCGGCCGTCTTCGGCGAGGTGACGGCGATGCCCGCGGAGTCGTAGCCGCGGTACTCCAGACGCTGAAGGCCTTCCAGGAGCAGGGGGGCGACGTCACGCTTGCCGATGTATCCGACGATTCCGCACATGTACAGGTATCCCTCAGCCGTAGACGATCCGGCGCAGCTGCCGGAGGGAGAGTTCCGGCGGTGCCACCGCCCGGTATTTCAGGTCCGCCCCGATCCGTTCGAAGATCTCCGCGTTCACCAGGCCCTGGGCCTGGAGCTCGCGGTGGCGGCGACGGACGAACCCTTCGGTCGTCTCGTCGAAGTAGGCGAGCACGTCCTGGACCACCCGCAGCGCCTCGCCCCGGTTCAGGGGCGTGGACCGCGTCAGGTGATCAACAAGTTCGTCGTGCACCCGGTGGATTCTGGAGTAAGGGACGGGCTTTCGCAAGAAACCTGCCCGATTTCGGGCAGGGGTGTTGGTGTGATTGTAGGGGTGAGGTGGTGGCGGCGCCCGGAGCGGTTCTCACATGCGTCTGAGGACCGCCTGCTTGGCCAGGGTGAACTCCTCGTCCGTGAGCACTCCCGCGCGGTGCAGCTCGCCCAGTTCGCGCAGCCGCCGCAGCAGGGCGTCGTGGTCCTCCTCGGCCCCCTCGGCGCTCCGGTCGGCGGCCACGGCCTCCATCGCGGCGGGCCCGCCCGGCACGGCCCCGTCCACAGTCCCGTCCACGGGCGCGGACGGATGCGGCAGCCGGGCCTGTACGGCCGCCGCGACCAGCGCCATCAGCGGGTCCTTCTTGAAGCCCCACAGCTCCACGGCGTTCGGGTCGTGCTTGGGCGGGACGTCGGCGGGCGCGCCCCGCACGGTGAGGCGCAGGAAGCCGTTCTCCAGCCCGGCGGCGGGCAGCCACTCCACCGCGGTGATGTCGGCCAGCGCGAGCGTGCGGGCCCCGTTGGCGGCCTTGGCGTCCTCCGTCTTCCAGTTCCACTCCAGACGCACCCGCTCGCCGTCGAAGCTCGCCGTGCCGTCCCCGGCCGACACCGACAGCGGCAGCGCGGGACCGGGCAGCAGGTACTCCGTCACCGGGTCCGAGGGCACCTGCTCCAGCCGCAGGGCGTCACGGACGACGTCCACGAAGTACTCGGCGACCCCGTAGCGCTCGGACTCGACCAGCAGCTGATAGGGGTCGTGCGGCTCGGTCAGCCGGCCCGCGGTCGCGTGCAGCAGCGGATCGGCGCCGTCGCGCAACCGCAGCCTGAGCCGCCCGGCCCGCTTGCCCTGCTCGAACGAAACGCCCGCCAGAGCGGCGAGCGGTACGCGGATCTCACCCAGGGTCCGGCGCAGCGGACCGACGTTCTTGTCCCGTCCCGGGGTCAGTCTCAGGGCGTCGCCGTCCAGGACCCACGTGCCGTCGCTCTGGATGATTTCCGTCATGGGGAGATTGTTTCACCGCATCTGCGAGAGAGTGGTCTATACCGTCGGGGCTCATGGAGTCCCCGAGCCGAACGAAGGGAGCGCATGTGAGACGGCACCACAGCACGACTCCCCGCAGAATCCGGATGCCCAGGACGAGCCGGGCCCTGGGCGCGCTGCTGCTCGTGGCGGCCGCCGGAGCCTTCACCGTGGGCGCCGCGCCCGCCGGGAAGGCGGCGCCCGCAGCGGCCGCGACACCGCTGGGCCAGGTGGTCCCGGCCCCCGCCTCCGTCCGGGCGGGTGGATCCCCGTACCGCATCACGGCGGGCACCCACATCCGCGTCGACGGCTCCCGTGGGGCGCGCCAGGTGGGTGAGTACCTCGCGGACGTCCTGCGGCCCTCCACCGGCTACCGCCTGCCTCTCACCACACAGGGTGACGGCGGCATTCGGCTGCGGCTGGCCAAGGGATCGTACGGCGCCGAGGGCTACCGGCTGGACAGCGCGGCGAGCGGGGTGACGATCACCGCCGGGGAGCCGGCCGGCCTCTTCCACGGTGTGCAGACCCTGCGGCAGCTGCTGCCCCCGGCCGTCGAGAAGAAGTCCGTGCAGTCGGGCCCGTGGCTGGTCGCCGGCGGCACCATCCAGGACAGCCCGCGCTACGCCTACCGGGGCGCCATGCTCGACGTCTCCCGGCACTTCTTCACCGTCGCGCAGGTCAAGCGCTACATCGACGAACTCGCCCTCTACAAGATCAACAAGCTGCATCTGCACCTGAGCGACGACCAGGGCTGGCGCATCGCCATCGACTCCTGGCCGCGCCTGGCGACCCACGGCGGCTCCACGCAGGTCGGCGGCGGCGCGGGCGGCCACTACACCAAGGCCGACTACAAGGAGATCGTCCGCTACGCCGCCTCCCGCCACCTGGAGGTCGTGCCCGAGATCGACATGCCCGGCCACACCAACGCGGCCCTCTCCTCCTACGCGGAGCTGAACTGCGACGGCGTGGCACCGCCGCTGTACACCGGCACCAACGTCGGGTTCAGCTCGCTGTGCGTGTCCAAGGACATCACGTACGACTTCGTGGACGACGTCATCCGCGAGCTGGCCGCCCTCACCCCCGGCCGCTACCTGCACATCGGCGGCGACGAGGCGCACTCCACGAGTCACGACGACTACGCGAAGTTCATGAACCGGGTGCAGCCGATCGTCGCCAAGTACGGCAAGACGGTGATCGGCTGGCACCAGCTGACCGGCTCCACCCCGGCCAAGGGCGCGCTCGCCCAGTACTGGGGCCTGGACTCCACCAGCGCCGCGGAGAAGGCGCAGGTCGCCCAGGCCGCGCAGAACGGCACCGGGCTGATCCTGTCCCCGGCCGACCGGGTGTACCTCGACATGAAGTACACCAAGGACACCCCGCTCGGACTGGCCTGGGCGGGCTACGTCGAGGTGCAGCGGTCCTACGACTGGGACCCGGGCAACTACCTGCCGGGCGCGCCCGCCTCCGCGGTGCGCGGTGTCGAGGCCCCGCTGTGGTCGGAGACCCTGTCCACCTCCGCCCACATCGACGCCATGGCCTTCCCCCGGCTGCCCGGCGTCGCCGAACTCGGCTGGTCGCCCGCGGCCACGCACGACTGGAACACCTACAAGACGCGCCTGGCGGCCCAGGCGCCACGCTGGGAGGCCCTCGGGATCGGGTACTACCGCTCCCCGCAGGTGCCCTGGCCCGCGCAGTAGGAACAGCGGGAGGACAAAAGGCGACGGGAACCCCGGAGGACCGTACTCCGGGGTGCCCGTCCGTCCGTGCCGGGGCTCACCGCCCCGCGAGGGGGTTCCGCAGGGTCCCGACCAGCTGGAGCGCCCCGGAGGGGTCCGCGAGGTCCACCATCTGCCGGTTGTCGCGCAGTTGGAGCCGGTTGAGGCAGGACAGCGCGAACTCGGGGGCGAACAGGTCGTACTGCCGGAACTTCCAGGCGAGTTCGGGCACCGACTCCTGGTACTCGCGGACCGTCTCGGCGACCGTCCGCCAGAAGTCGTCCTCCTCCAGGATCCCCTCGGAGGCGAGGCCCGCGGCCAGGAAGCGGAAGAAGCAGTCGAAGACGTCCGTGAAGAGGGACAGCAGCTTCTTGTCCTCCGGGACCTCCACCCGGATCCGCCGCACCTCGGGCGGCAGCGCGGCGTCCGGGTCCAGCACCGCGATCTCCTCGGCGATGTCCTTGAAGACCGCCCGGCGCACCTCGCCGTCCCGAAGCACCAGGATCACGTTCTCGCCGTGCGGCATGAACACCAGGTCGTAGGCGTAGAAGCTGTGCAGGAGAGGAGTGAGGTAGGCGCGCAGACAGCCGCGCAGCCACTGCCTCGGGGACAGCCCGGAGCGATCGATCAGCGCACCCGCGAAGGACGCGCCCTCGTGGTCCACGTGCAGCAGCGAGGCCATGGTGGCCAGGGACTCGCCGTCCCGCAGCGAGGGCACCGGGCTCTCGCGCCACAGCGCGGCCAGCATCTTCCGGTACGGCGAGTAGCGGTCCGTCGCCTCCTCGTACTCCAGGTGCCGGTAGCCGACGGCCGCCCGCTCGCGGATGATCGTCAGGCCGGTCGACTTCAGTACCGGGTCGTCGGCGATGAGCTGGGCCAGCCAGTCGTTGATGGCCGGGGTGGCCTCCATGTAGGCGGCCGACAGTCCGCGCATGAAGCCCATGTTGAGCACGGACAGCGCGGTCTTGACGTAGTGCCGGTGCGGGTTCGTGCGGTTGAAGAAGGTCCGGATGGACTGCTGGGCCAGGTACTCGTCGTCGCCCTCGCCCAGGCAGACCAGGAGCCGGCGGGCGATCTCGGCGGCGAAGGTGACGGTGAGCTTGTTCCACCACTGCCAGGGGTGGACGGGGATGAGCAGGTAGTCGGCGGGGTCGAGGCCCTGGCCGGTGAGGCGGGCGTGGAAGCGTTCGACGGTCTCCGCGCCCAGCTCCTCGCGCAGGAAGGCCTCGTACTCGATGCCGACGCCCGCCGTGAACGCCGCCCGTGAGCGGTGCGCTGCCAGCCACACCAGCCGGACGGGGCTCGCGGTCTCGGGGGCGTACGACAGGTACTCGTGGACCCCGAAGCCGAGCCGCCCGTTGTTGGCGACGAAGCAGGGGTGGCCCTCGGTCATGCCGCTCTCGATGTCCTGGAAGGAGCCCTTCGCCAGCTCGGCCGAGGTGACCTGCGGCTTGGCGAGCTTGTAGCAGGTGCTCGCCAGGGTGGAGGAGATCTCCTCCAGGTAGATCGGGAGGATCTCGTCGCTCAGCCCCAGCGACGCCCTGAACTCGATGAAGAAGTCCAGTGCGGCGAGCGGCAGTTCGGCGCCGTCGCGCCGGCGGGTGATCGAGTCCGGGTCCACCTGCCAGTGGTCGAGGGCGCGGCGGACGGCGGTGAAGCGGTAGTGGGTGAGGCCGTCGTCGCCGTGGACGACCCAGTGGTCTCCGTCAGGCCGGGGAGCGAGCAGCCGCTCGTGCGTGAACTCGGCGAGCGCCTTGCGTATGAGCAGGCGGTTGGCGGTCTCCCAGCGCTCCGGGGAGAGATGGGACACGGCGTCGGCGAGGGTCATGCCGTCACCCCCGTGGCCGCGGTGAACTGCTCCCGGGTGCAGAAGCTCAGCAACGCCGTCTTCTCCGGCTTGCCGATCTCGCGTTCCGGCACGAACCCGACGGCCGTGTTCAGCGCCTGCACGGCCTTGTTGCGCACGTCGGGCTCCACCACGACCCGGCGCGTCGCCGGATCCTCGAACAGCTGCCGCATCACGGCGGTGAGCACGGCCCGGGTGAACCCGTGCACCGGCGTGTCACTCGGCGCGACCAGGAAGTGCATGCCGACGTCGCCGGGTTCCGGCTCGTACAGCCCCACCAGCTCGCGGTGGGCCGGGTCGTACCGCTCCATCAGGAAGGCGGGCTCGCCGTCGTGCAGGCCGAGGAAGGCGTCGTGGTGGCGGTCGGCGGCGATCTCCATGTAGGCGCGCTCGACGTCCGTGAGCGTCGCGTCCCGCATCATCCAGAACGCCGCCTTGGGATGGGTGACCCAGCCGTGCAGCAGCTCGGCGTCCTTGAGCGGGTCGAGCGGACGGATCGTGAAGGTCATACGGCGAACTCCTGGAAAGCGATGGTCTTCTCGACCGGGTAGTGCTCGGTGCCGAGCAGCTCGCGGATGATGCAGCTGTTGCGGTACGCGCCCATGCCCAGGTCGGGGCTGGTGACGCTGTGGGTGTGCACGCCGGCGTTCTGGAGGAAGACGCCCCGGCCGGTGACGTCGATGGCGTAGTTGCGGCCGACGTCGTGGTTGCCGTGCGAGTCGTAGCGCAGCCGGTCCCGGATCGGCTTCAGGAACTCCGGTTCGGCGTACCGGTAGCCGGTGGCCAGGACCAGGCCCTCGGAGCGCAGTTCGAAGTCCTTCCCCTGTTCCTCCTGGCGGAAGGTGAGGGTGTACGCGCCGTCGTGGTGGACCGCCCCGGTGAGCGCGGAGTTGGTGAGCAGGCGGGTGGGGACCGGGCCGCCGAGGTTCTTCTGGTAGAGCAGGTCGAAGATCTCGTCGATCAGGGTGCCGTCGATGCCCTTGAACAGGCCCTTCTGCCGCTCGGTGAGACGGTAGCGGGTCTCCTCCGGCAGCGCGTGGTAGTAGTCGATGTACTCCGGGGAGGTCATCTCCAGCGTGAGCTTGGTGTACTCCAGCGGGAAGAAGCGCGGGGAGCGGGTGACCCAGTTCAGCCGGTAGCCGTGGACGTCGATCTCGCCAAGTAGGTCGTAGTAGATCTCGGCGGCGGACTGGCCGCTGCCGACCAGCGTGATCGACTCCTTGCACTGGAGCGCCGCCTTGTGCTCCAGGTAGCGGGAGTTGTGCAGGTGGTCGCCGGGCAGGTCGCGGCAGGCCTCGGGAAGGTACGGAGGCGTGCCCGTGCCGAGCACCAGCCGGCGGGCGCGGTACGCGGCTCCGGTGTGCGTCCGCACGGTGTACAGCTCGTCGCCCTCGTCGTACGTCACCTCGGTGACCGTCGTGCCGAAGCGGACGCTGCTCAGCCGGGACGCGGCCCAGCGGCAGTAGTCGTCGTACTCGACGCGCAGCGGGTAGAAGCTCTCCCGGATGTAGAACGAGTACAGACGGCCCTTCTCCTTCAGGTAGTTCAGGAAGGAGAACGGGGAAGTCGGGTCGGCCAGGGTGACCAGGTCCGACATGAACGGGGTCTGGAGGTGGGCGCCGTCGAGGAACATTCCCGAGTGCCACTCGAAGCCGGGCTTGGACTCCAGGAAGACGCCGTTCAGTTCGGCGATCGGCTCGGTGAGGCAGGCCAGGCCGAGGTTGAAGGGGCCCAGACCGATCCCCACGAAGTCGTAGGCGGTCTGGGGCTGTTCCGGGGCCCCGGGGGCCTCGGTCGCTTCAGGACGCGCGGTCAAGGGACTCTCCCAGGTACTGCTCGGCGTGGCCGGCGATCAGGTCGAGGACGGCGGTGAGGTCGTCGGTGGTGGTCTCGGGGTTGAGCAGGGTGAACTTCAGGTAGTGGCGGCCGGCGACCTTGGTGCCCGCGACGGCCGCGGCGCCGGAGGCGAACAGGGCCTTGCGGGCGTAGAGGTTGGCGCGGTCGATCTCGGCCGGGTCGGTGACGGCCGCCGGGATGTAGCGGAAGACCAAGGTGGACAGCGCCGGCTCGACGACGACGTCGAAGCGCGGGTCGGAGGCGAGCAGTTTCCAGCCCCCGGCGGCCAGGTCGCACACCTCGTCGAAGAGCTGTCCGACGCCGTCGGCGCCCATCACGCGCAGGGTCATCCACAGTTTGAGGGCGTCGAAGCGGCGGGTGGTCTGGAGGGACTTGTCGACCTGGTTGGGGATGCGCTCGGTCACCGCGCGACGCGGGTTGAGGTAGTCCGCGTGATAGGTGGCGTGCCGCAGGACCGAGGCGTCCCGGACCAGAACAGCGGAGGAACTCACCGGCTGGAAGAAGGACTTGTGGTAGTCGACGGTCACCGAGTCGGCGCGTTCGATGCCGGCCAGCATCTCGCGCCGGGTGGGGGAGACCAGCAGTCCGCAGCCGTAGGCCGCGTCGACGTGCAGCCAGGTGCCGAACCGCTCGCAGAGTTCTGCGATCTCGGGCAGCGGGTCGACGGAGCCGAAGTCGGTGGTGCCGGCGGTGGCGACCACGGCCATCGGGACCAGTCCGTCGCGGCGGCAGCGCTCCAACTCGTGAGCGAGCGCGAGGGTCTGCATGCGCTGGTCGCGGTCGACCGGGACGCAGACCACGGACTCGGGTCCCAGGCCGAGCAGTCGGGCGGATGTGCGCACACTGAAGTGGCTCGCCTCGGAGGTGAGGATCCGCAGCCTGGAGAGGGCGTCGCTCCCGGTCTCCTCGCGGGCCAGCAGCAGCGCCTGGAGGTTGGACTGGGTACCGCCGGAGGTGAACACACCGTCGGCGTCGGGGCCGAGGCCGATGCGGGCGGACGTCCAGTCGATGAGCCTGCGCTCGATCAGGGTGCCGCCCGCCGACTGGTCCCAGGTGTCGAGGGAGGAGTTGACGGCGGACAGGATGGCCTCGCCGAGCACCGCCGGGATGACGACCGGGCAGTTGAGGTGGGCGAGGTAGCGGGGGTGGTGAAAGTAGACGGCGTCCTGGAGGTAGACCTCCTCCAGTTCGTCGAGGGCCGCCGTGGTGTCGTTCAAGGGCCGGTCGAGGTCGATCCGCTCGATACGGGGGGCGAGGGCGTCTGCGGTCACGCCCGTGAACGGCCGGTCGGTGGTGGCCAGTCGGGCGGCCACCCGCTCCACTCCTTCTTTCACGGACCGTCGGTAGTGCTCCGCGGTCAGGTCATTGAGCAGGTGTGAGCGCATGTGGGGGGTCCTCCGGTGGGGTGGGGACGGTCCGTGCGGGACGGGAAAGCGGCACCGTTCGCGCGATCAACTTAGGTTAGCCTAACCTGAGTTGCTCTCAAGGCGGCGCCACCCGCGCCGTGACCGGTGTCACTCCTGTGCGCGCAACTGCTCCTCGCTCAGGCCGTGCCGCCAGTAGCCCACGAAGGTGACGCGGCGCCGGTCGGTCCCGCGCTCGCCGACGAAGTGCCGGCGCAGTGCCCGGACACACCCGGACTCACCCGCGAGCCAGACGTACGGCTGTGCGCCGTCGGGGAGTTGGGTGTCGCGCAGGGCGTCGAGCGCCATCGGGGGCCCCTCCGGGCGGCCCGGCTCGCGCACCAGCCAGGTGACCTCGGCGTCGGCGTCGGTCACCACGTCCTGGATGTCGCCCGCGTGCCCCACCTCCAGCCAGGCGCTCACCCGTGTGCCGGCCGGCAGGGACTCCAGGATCGCGGTCGCCGCGGGCACGGCGGTCTCGTCGCCCCACATCACCACCAGATCGGTGTCCTCGGGCGGGCGGAAGCGGATCGCCCGGTTGTCCGCGACCGCCGGACCGAGCAGCAGGACGCGGTCGCCCGGCATGGCACGGGCGGCCCAGCGGGAGGCGGGACCGGCGGGCACCGCGGCGCCGGGCTCCATGCCGTGCAGGGCGAAGTCGATGTCGATCTCGTCGGGCTCGCCAGGTCCGCGGCGCAGGGACCGCAGGGTGTACGAACGCATCACCGCCCGTACGTCGTCGGGGAGTTCGCGCCAGCCCTGCCACCAACTCTCGCCGAGTTCGAGCGGCACCACCGGCTCGGACTGGCCCGGGTGCGGCAGGAACAGGGAGAGGGACTGGTCGCGTCCGCCGGAGTGGAACGCGTGCAGATCGGGCCCGGCGAAGGTGACCCGCACGAGCGACGGGCCGAGCCGCCTCGTCCGTACGACCTGGAGGGAGAAGAAACGGAACGGGGCGGCCACGGCCGTCGTCATGGGTGCTCCTGAGTCATCGTCAGGGTGCGTGTATGTGGGGGGTGATGCGTGCGCGGGGGCGCGGGTCGGCTCAGGCGACCTTCTTCGCCGTCTCGATGGCCTTCGCGAGGACCTCGAGCAGCGGGGTGCACTTGTCGTAGGACAGGATCGGCTCGGGGTTGCGGGCGATGACCTGCCGCGCCTTGACCGCGGGGAGCTTCTGCCAGGTGCCCTGGGTGATGTCGGCGGGCTGGATGGCCGAGGTGCGGTTGTCCATCATGATGATGTCCGCCGCGTACTTGTTGGCGTTTTCCCAGCTCAGGGACTCGTACCAGCCACCGCCCTGCTTCTTGGCGCTCTCCGGGGGCTCGACGAAGTTCACGCCGAGGGCCTTGAAGTACTCCAGGTCGATGGAGAGATTGGTGCCGGAGACGTAGAACAGGTCCTGGCTCGCGGAGCCCGCCAGCACCTTGATGTCCGGCTTCGCCCGGGCAGCGGCGCGCAGCCGGGCGGCCGCGTCCTCGAACCGCTTCCTGGCCTGCTTCACCTTGTCGCCGGTGACATCGGCGCCGAGCGACTTGGCCAGCGCGAGCATGCGCTCCAGCGGCTCCGTCAGCTGCCGGTCGTAGACGGAGACCCCGACGGTGGGGGCGCCGACGGCGAGGATCTTCTTCTTCGACTCCTCCGGGACGTACCAGAGGGTGCCCGCGTCGTCGAACATGGTGGAGACGAGCAGGTCGGGGGCGAGGGACGCGTACTTCTCGATGTTGAACTGGCCCCACTCGTTGCCGAGCACCGTCACCTTGCTGACGTCCATGTCGCCGGCCTGTACATCGGCCTTGCCGTCCTTGGTCGTCGTCGGGCCGAAGACGCCCTCGACCCGGACGCCGTAGTCGTGCAGCGCGGCCGCGACCCCGACGAAGGCGACGATGCGCGAGGGAGCCTTGTCGGCCTTCACGGTCTGCCCGCGGTCGTCCTTGAAGGACCAGGGGCCGGACGCGCCGGCCGCCGCCTTGCCGCCCGAGCCGCCGCTTTTCGCGTCACCGTCACCGCAGGCTGCGAGCACGGCAGCGAGGCCGAGGGCGCCGCCCGCGGCGAGGATGCCGCGGCGGGAGAGATGAGTGGCACGGGCGTTGGGCATGGGTGTGACTGCTTTCGAACGGGGCGAAGCGCCCGCCGGACAAAATCGAGGCTAGGTTAGCCTAACCTTAGTAATTGTCCAACGGTCGTCCGTCCCGGGCGAAGGCATGGATGCGCGGCCAGGCCGATCGCCTCACGGGGTTCCGGGGCGGCCGACTGCGGCGCCGGCGTCTCAGGTGGCGGCGCCCTGCTTGCTGGCCAACGCCTCGGCGTCGGCGCGGCGTTGACCGGACAGGGCGTCGACAGGCGCGCCGGCCCCCTCGCCGGGCTCCGCCTCCCGGCCGCCGACTGTGATGTCCTGCGGTGCCGTGCATGCACTCGTCACGCGCACGCGTGTCGCTGCTCGTCAGCGGGGTTCCGTTGATGATGCTCTGTGCCCGGCAGTGGTTACGGGCCCCTGGCCGTACTTGACGGCCTCGTCGGCGAGTGCGTCCAGCGGGTTGAGCTTGCACAGCTCCCACAGGATCGGGGCCTGGGCCAGAGCCTTGCGGATCTTGAGGGTGCGGGCCAGGTTGGTGAAGAGCCAGTCGGCGTCCATCACCGTGTTGAAGGCCTCGGTCGTGGAGACAGCGCGGCCTTGTCGAGGTCGGTGTCCAGGTCGTTCTCCAGCGGACTGCCCGGGTCGAAGTCGCCCTGGCCGGCGTCGCGCCCTGAAGCGACGCCGTAGCCCGAGTTCTCGCCGATGGTCCGCATCACGCCGCGGAAGCGCGCGTTCCTGCGTCCGGCTGCCGGGCGGATCGGGGTCGGCGGGGCCCCGTCCGTCCGGCAGCCGAGGAGATCAGCCGACCAGCCCCAACTCGCGTGCGATCAGCATGCGCTGCACCTCGCTCGTGCCCTCGCCGATCTCGAGGATCTTGGAGTCGCGCCACATGCGGGCCACCGGATACTCGTTCATGAAGCCGTAGCCGCCGTGGACCTGGGTGGCGTCGCGGGCGTTGTCGACGGCGATCGTCGAGGAGTAGAGCTTGGCGAGCGCGGCCTCCTTCTTGAAGGGCTCGCCGGCCACCAGGCGGTAGGCGGCGTCGCGCCAGGCCAGGCGGGAGGTGTGGGCCTTCATCTCCATGTCGGCGATCTTGAACTGGATGGCCTGGTTGGAGCCGATGGGCTTGCCGAAGGCGTGGCGCTCCTTGGCGTACTTGACCGACTCGTCCACACAGCCCTGGGCCAGCCCGGTCGCCAGCGCCGCGATGGCGATCCGCCCCTCGTCGAGGATCCGCAGGAACTGCGCGTAACCGCGGCCCAGTTCGCCCAGCAGGTTCGCCGCCGGCACCCGGACGTCGGCGAAGGACAGCTCACGGGTGTCCGAGGCGTTCCAGCCGACCTTCGAGTAGGCGGGCGCCACCGTGAAGCCGGGCGTGCCGGAGGGGACGATGATCGAGGAGATCTGCGGGCGCCCGTCGGGCTTGTGGCCGGTCACCGCGGTCACCGTCACCAACCCGGTGATGTCCGTGCCCGAGTTGGTGATGAAGCACTTGGTGCCGTTGATCACCCACTCGTCGGTGTCCGGGTCCAGCCGGGCCGTCGTACGCGTCGCGCCCGCGTCCGAACCGCCGTCCGGCTCGGTGAGGCCGAAGGCGCCCAGTATCTCGCCGGAGCACAGCCGCGGCAGCCACTCGCGCTTCTGCTCCTCGGTGCCGAAGAGGTGGATCGGCATGGCGCCGAGCGAGACCCCGGCCTCCAGCGTGATGGCGACCGAGGAGTCCACCCGGGCCAGCTCCTCCAGCGCGATGCCCAGCGCCAGGTAGTCGCCGCCCATGCCGCCGTACTCCTCCGGGAACGGCAGCCCGAACAGACCCATACGGCCCATCTCCCGGACGATCTCGTACGGGAACTCGTGCCGCTCGTAGAGGTCGCCGATCTTCGGGGCGACGACGTCGTGGGCGAACTGCTCCACCGTACGGCGGAGTTCCTCCAGCTCGGGGGAGAGACGGTGGTTCATCGTCGATCACTGCTCCTTGTGGGAGAGGGCACGGAGGGTGCGGGAAGGGCTGGGGCGGCCCAGTTGGTCGGCCATCCATGCGCTGGTGGCGGTCAGGCGGCCGAGGTCGACTCCGGTCTCGATGCCGAGACCCCGCAGCATCCACACGAGGTCCTCGGTGGCGAGGTTGCCGGTGGCGGACTTGGCGTACGGGCAGCCGCCGAGGCCGCCGGCGGAGGCGTCGACGGTCGTGACGCCGTGCTGGAGGGCGGCCAGGGTGTTGGCGAGGGCCTGGCCGTAGGTGTCGTGGAAGTGCACGCCGAGCGCGGAGGTCGGCACGTGCTGCTCGTTGAGCGTGGCCAGCAGCTCCAGGACGTGTCCCGGGGTGGCGACGCCGATCGTGTCCCCGAGGCTCAGCTCGTCGCAGCCCATGTCCAGCAGCGCCCTGCACACGTGAGCGACCTGGTGGAGCGGGACGGCGCCCTCCCAGGGATCGCCGAAGCACATGGAGACATAGCCGCGGACATGGGCGCCCTTCTCCTTCGCGCGGGCCACGACGGGATCGAAGACCGCGAGCGACTCCTCCACCGTGCGGTTGAGGTTGGCCTTGGCGAAGGACTCGGTGGCGCTGGCGAAGACGGCGATGCGGTCCGCTCCCAGGGCGAGCGCGCGCTCCAGCCCGCGCGCATTGGGCACGAGGACCGGCAGACGCACTCCCTTCAGATCTTTGACCTGCGGGAACAGCTCCTCCGCGTCCGCCAGTTGGGGAACCCACTTCGGGTGGACGAAGCTGGTGGCCTCCACGGTGGTCAGGCCCGCGTCGGCGAGGCGGCGGATGAACTCCGCCTTGACCTCGGTCGGCACGGTCGCCTTCTCGTTCTGCAGTCCGTCGCGCGGTCCGACCTCGTGGATCCTGATCCGCGCGGGCAGGTCGGGGGCCGGGACCACCATCGGGAGGCCGGTGTCCGAGGTGCTCAAGCCGTCCGAGGTGTTCATGCCGTCTCCTCCTCCACGGGGGCGATGACCGCCAGGACCTGGTCCATGACGACCGTCGTGCCCGGTGTGACGTCCAGTTCGGTGACGGTGCCGGCGTGCGGCGCGGAGATGACGTGCTCCATCTTCATCGCCTCGACCACCAGCAGGCTCTGCCCCGCGGCCACCTCGTCGCCGACCGCGACCTTCACCACCGTGACCGTGCCCGGCATGGGGGCGGTGAGCGAGTCGGCGCCGGAGTGGGCCGCGCGGCTGAGGGAGGCGGCCACCGGGTCGTGGTCGCGCACGTGCCAGGCGTCGCCGTCGCGGGCCAGCCAGTCGGCGGCGCGGTGGAAGGTGTGGCGGACGCCGTCGAGAGTCACGGACACCGTGTCGTCGGTGACGGTGCGGGTGCCGCGCACCTGGTGAGTGACGGGTTCGAGTCCCGTCACCCGCAGCGGGAACGCCATCGGCTTCGGCTCCCCGCCCAGCCGCCAGCCGCTCGGCACGGAGAACGGGTCGGTCCAGCCCCCGCCCTTCGGCCGCAGGTCCTCCAGCCGTACGGCCGCGGCGGCCTCGTAGACCTCCTCCGGCACCTCCGCGGGGATCAGCTCGTCCGCCACCCGCTCCACCAGCCCGGTGTCCAACTCGCCCGCCACCACGGCCGGGTGGGCCAGCAGCCGGCGCAGGAACCCGGCGTTGGTCTGCACGCCCAGCGTGACCGTCCCGGCGAGGGCCGCCCGCAGTTTCCTGAGCGCGGTGGCGCGGTCCGGGCCGTGGGCGATCACCTTGGACAGCATCGGGTCGTACAGGCTGCCGACCTCCGTGCCCTCGCTGAGCCCGGAGTCGGTGCGCACACCGTCCCCCTCCGGCTCGCGCAGCCCGAGCACCGTGCCGCCCGAGGGCAGGAACCCGCGTGCCGGGTCCTCCGCGCACAGGCGGGCCTCGATCGCGTGACCGGTCAGCCGGACGTCCTCCTGGGCGAACGCCAGCGGCTCGCCCGCCGCCACCCGCAGCTGCCACTCCACCAGGTCGAGCCCCGTGATCAGCTCGGTGACCGGGTGCTCCACCTGGAGGCGGGTGTTCATCTCCATGAAGAAGTACGACGCCGGGTCCCCGCCGGGGACGATGAACTCCACCGTGCCCGCGCCCCGGTACCCGCAGGAGCGGGCCGCCTGGACCGCGGCCTCGCCCATCGCGGCCCGGGTCTCCTCGTCCAGGAGCACGCTCGGCGCCTCCTCGACGATCTTCTGGTGGCGGCGCTGGAGGGAGCACTCGCGCTCGCCGAGGTGCACCACGTTGCCGTGGCCGTCGGCCAGGACCTGGATCTCGATGTGCCGGGGGCGGTCGACCCAGCGCTCGACCAGCAGGGTGTCGTCGCCGAAGGAGGCGCGGGCCTCACGGCGGGCGGCGGCGATCTCCTCGTCGATCAGGCCGGCGTCGCGCACCAGCCGCATGCCCTTGCCGCCGCCGCCGGCGGACGGCTTCAGCAGCACCGGCATGCCGATCCCGCGGGCTGCGCCGGCAAGCTGGGCGTCGGTGAGCCCGGAGCCGCTGGAGCCGGGCACCACCGGCACCCCGGCGGCCTTCACCGTCTCCTTGGCGCGGATCTTGTCGCCCATGAGGGAGATCGCGTCCGCCGAAGGGCCGATGAAGACCAGTCCGGCCTCCTCGCAGGCGCGCGCGAACCCGGCGTTCTCCGCCAGGAAGCCGTACCCCGGGTGGACGGCCTGCGCGCCGGTGCGGGCGGCGGCCTCCAGGATCCGCTCGACGGACAGATAGCTCTCGGCCGCGGGCGCCGGGCCGATCCGGACCGCCGTGTCGGCCTCCCGGACGTGCCGGGCGCCGGCGTCGGCGTCGGAGAAGACGGCCACCGAGCGCACGCCGAGCGCGCGCAGCGTACGGATGACCCGGACGGCGATCTCGCCCCGATTGGCCACCAGAACCGTTTCGAACATCGTCACGAGGTCCCCCCTCACATCCGGAAGACGCCGAACTGGGGGTCACCCAGCGGGGCGTTGGCGCACGCGGTCAGAGCCAGGCCCAGCACCTGGCGGGTCTCCAGCGGGTCGATCACGCCGTCGTCCCAGAGGCGGGCGGTGGCGTAGTAGGCGTTGCCCTGGTGCTCGTACTGGGCGCGGATGGGGGCCTTGAAGGACTCCTCGTCCTGCGCCGGCCACTCCTCGCCGCGGGCTTCGAGCTGGTCCCGCTTGACGGTGGCGAGCACGGAGGCGGCCTGCTCGCCGCCCATGACGGAGATCTTGGCGTTCGGCCACATCCACAGGAAGCGGGGCGAGTAGGCCCGGCCGCACATGGAGTAGTTGCCCGCGCCGTACGAACCGCCGACCACGACGGTCAGCTTGGGCACACGGGTGCAGGCGACCGCGGTGACCATCTTGGCGCCGTGCTTGGCGATGCCGCCCGCCTCGTAGTCCTTGCCCACCATGAAGCCCGAGATGTTCTGCAGGAACAGCAGCGGGATCCCGCGCTGGTCGCACAGCTCGATGAAGTGGGCGCCCTTCTGGGCGGACTCGGAGAACAGGATGCCGTTGTTGGCGACGATCCCGACCGGGTGGCCGTGGATCCGGGCGAAGCCGGTGACGAGGGTCTGCCCGAACTCGGCCTTGAACTCGGCGAAGCGGGAGCCGTCGACCACGCGCGCGATGATCTCGCGGACGTCGTAGGGGGTGCGGGGGTCGGCGGGCACCGCGCCGTACAGCCCGTAGGGGTCGATCTTGGGCTCGACCGTCTCGGTGACCTCCCAGGGCAGGGTGCCGCGCGCGGGGAGGGTCGCCACGATGTTCCGCACGATGCGCAGGGCGTGGGCGTCGTCCTCGGCGAGGTGGTCGGTGACACCGGAGATCCGGGAGTGCACCTCGCCGCCGCCGAGCTCCTCGGCGGTCACGACCTCGCCGGTGGCCGCCTTCACCAGGGGCGGCCCGCCCAGGAAGATCGTGCCCTGGTTGCGGACGATCACGGCCTCGTCGCTCATCGCCGGGACGTAGGCCCCGCCGGCCGTGCAGGAGCCGAGGACGGCGGCGATCTGCGGGATCCCGGCGCCCGACATCCGGGCCTGGTTGTAGAAGATCCGCCCGAAGTGCTCCCGGTCGGGGAAGACCTCGTCCTGCATGGGCAGGAAGGCGCCGCCGGAGTCGACCAGGTACAGGCAGGGCAGGCGGTTCTCCAGGGCCACCTCCTGGGCCCGCAGGTGCTTCTTCACCGTCATCGGGTAGTAGGTCCCGCCCTTGACGGTGGCGTCGTTGGCGACGATCACGCACTCGCGGCCGCTGACCCGTCCGATGCCGGCGATGACCCCGGCGGCCGGGGCCTGACCCTCGTACATCCCGTCGGCGGCCAGCGGTGCCAGCTCCAGGAAGGGCGACCCGGCGTCGAGGAGGGTGTCCACGCGGTCGCGCGGCAGCAGCTTCCCGCGCGCGGTGTGCCGGGCGCGCGCCCTCTCGCCGCCGCCGAGCCGTGCGGCGGCGAGCTTGCCGCGCAGTTCCTCGGCGAGCTCGCGGTGCGCCTGTTCGTTGGCTTGCCAGGCCTCCGACGCGGGATCGGCCGCGCTCGTCAGCTCCGGTGCCTCGTGCATCCTTGCGGTCCCCTCACCCGGTGGTCGGTGCGCCCGACTGTTAATGAGCGTTAACCCGTTTCCCTTCAGGTTAACGAGCGCTAACCTCCCTGTCTAGAATTACTTCCATGGCCACCCGAACCGATGCCCCCACCCGCCGCGAGCAGATCCTCAAGGAAGCCGCGAGGCTCTTCGCCGAACGCGGCTTCCACGGTGTCGGCGTCGACGAGATAGGCGCCGCCGTGGGCATCAGTGGGCCGGGTCTGTACCGGCACTTCGCGGGCAAGGACGCGATGCTCGCCGAGCTGCTGGTCGGCATCAGCGGTCAGCTCCTGACGGGGGCGAAGCGGCGTCTGGCCGAGGCCGACGGGGTGGCCGGGCCGGAGGCGGTGCTCGACTCCCTCATCGAGGGGCACATCGACTTCGCGCTCGACGACCGTCCCCTCATCACCTTGCACGACCGGGAGCTGGACCGCCTGCGGGACAGCGACCGCAAGCTGGTGCGCCAGCTTCAGCGGCAGTACGTCGAGCTGTGGGTGGAGGTGGTCCGCCAGGTCCATCCGGATCTCGGCGAGCCGGCCGCGCGGTCGGCCGTGCACTCGGTGTTCGGGCTGCTGAACTCCACGCCGCATCTGGGGCGGGCCGGGTCTCTGCCGGGGCGCGGGGCCACGGCGGAGTTGCTGCATCGGATGGCTCGGGGGGCGTTCGCGTCGGCACCCTCGCCTGCGGCTGGCTGAGCGGTTTGCGGGTGCGGCCCGGCTTGTGATGGGGCTGTGCCCCATGCCCCCGGGGGGTGTGGTGTTTGGTTCGCCCCCGCCGCCCCTACCCGTCCCATCCCGGGTGGCTTCGCCCCCGGACCCCCGTGGTTGCCTGCGGGTTCGTGGGGGCTGGGCGCGCAGTTCCCCGCGCCCCTGGTGGGCGAGGGGCTTCGCCCCCGCCCACTCCCGCTCGCCGCTTCCGTGACCTGTCTTACCCGGGCTGCTCTTTACGGCGTTGTGTACTCGCCGGTACGTTGGTGTGAGCAAGCGCTTAGACAGTCCGTGTGTGGAGGTGGCGGCGTGCGCCGTACGGTGTTCAGTGAGGATCACGAGGCGTTCCGGGAGACCCTCCGCGCCTTCGTCGAGGCCGAGGTCGTACCGGTCTACGACGAGTGGTGCGCCGCCGGCCAGGTCCCGCGCGAGTTCTACTACAGGCTCGCCGAGCTCGGCCTGTTCGGCATCAACGTCCCCGAGGAGTACGGCGGCGCCGGACTCCAGACGCACCGGTTCGAGGCCGTCCAGTACGAGGAGACCGCCCGTGCGGGCGTCACCTTCGGCGGCTCCGGCGTCCACGTCCTGCTCGCGCTGCCCTACCTCAAGATGCTCGCCACCGACGAGCAGAAGAAGCGCTATCTGCCCAAGTTCGTCTCCGGCGAGGAGATGTGGGCCATCGCGATGACCGAGCCCGGCACCGGCTCCGACCTCGCGGGCATGAAGACCACCGCCCGGCTGAGCGAGGACGGCACGCACTACGTCCTCAACGGCGCCAAGACCTTCATCACCGGCGGCGTCCACGCCGACAAGGTCATCGTCTGCGCCCGCACCGCCGCCCCGACGGCCGAGGACCGCCGCCACGGCATCTCCCTGTTCGCCGTGGACACCCGGTCCGAGGGCTACTCGGTGGGCCGCAAGCTCGACAAGCTGGGCCTGAAGGCCTCCGACACCGCCGAGCTGGCGTTCGTCGACGTCAAGGTGCCGGTCGAGGACCTGCTCGGCGAGGAGAACAAGGGCTTCTCCTACCTCGGCGCCAACCTGCCCTCCGAGCGGTGGGGCATCGCCTTCGGCGCCTACGCGCAGGCCGCCGCCGCCGTCCGGTTCGCCAAGCAGTACGTGCAGGAGCGCACCGTCTTCGGCAAGCCGGTCGCCCACTTCCAGAACACCAAGTTCGAGCTGGCCGCCTGCCAGGCCGAGGTGGACGCGGCGCAGGCCGTCGCCGACCGCGCGCTGGACGCCCTCGACGCCGGAGAACTCACCCCCGCCGAGGCCGCCTCCGCCAAGCTGTTCTGCACCGAGGTCGCCCACCGCGTCATCGACCGCTGCCTCCAACTGCACGGCGGCTACGGCTACATGAACGAGTACCCCGTCGCCCGCCTGTACGCGGACAACCGCGTCAACCGCATCTACGGCGGCACCAGCGAGATCATGAAGTCGATCATCGCCAAGGACATGGGCCTGTAAGGGCAGGCCGGCGTATGAACCCAGCACTTCGGTCCCTGCTCGATCTGCTCGACCTGGAGCGGATCGAGCGGGACATCTTCCGCGGCCAGTCCCGCTACGCGGTCGTCCCGCGCGTCTTCGGCGGGCAGGTCGCGGCGCAGGCGCTGGTCGCCGCAGGGCGCACGGTCCCCGGGGACCGGCACGCGCACTCGCTGCACGCGTACTTCCTGCGCCCCGGCGACCCGGGCGCGCCCATCGTCTACACCGTGGACCGCATCCGCGACGGCCGCTCCTTCACCACCCGCCGGGTCGTCGCGGTCCAGCACGGGCAGCCCGTCTTCCACCTCTCGGCGTCCTTCCAGACGTACGAGGAGGGGCTGGAGCACCAGGCGCCCATGCCGCCCGCCCCGGACCCGGAGACCCTGCCCACCTCGCAGGAGCGGATGCGCGGTTACGGCCATCTCCCGCGCCAGGTCGTGGAGCGGTTCCTGGAGGCCCGCGAGGCCGTCGACCTGCGCTACGCCGACGAGCCGCCGTACGGCAGGTTCGGCGAGCCGCGCGAGCCGCACTCCCAGGTGTGGTTCCGGGCCAACGGCAAGCTCGACGGCGACATCGACGAACCGCTCCTGCACGTCGTCCTCGCCACCTACGTCTCCGACATGACGCTGCTGGACTCCGTGCTGCTCGCGCACGGCCGCGGCGGCTGGGCGGTCGGCGACGTGGTCGGGGCCTCGCTGGACCACGCGATGTGGTTCCACCGGCCGTTCCGGGCCGACGAGTGGCTGCTGTACGACCAGGAGTCCCCCTCCGCGCACGGCGGGCGCGGCCTCGGCCAGGCCCGCATCTACACGCAGGACGGCCGGCTGGCGATCTCGGTGATCCAGGAGGGTGTGGTCCGCGTGCCCCGGTCCGAGGACGCCCCGCCGGCCCGATCCGAACGAGAGGCCTAGCCCAGGCCCGCCCGGTCCAGCAGGTACGCCGTCATCGGGTCGTAGTACCGGGGGCTGACCACGTGGTCGTCGAGCGGCACGGTCACCTGGACGATCCCCTCGGCCTCGGCGACGAACAGGGCCGGGTCGTTGCAGTCGGCGTAACCGACCGAGTCCACGCCGTGCTGACCGGCGTATCCCGCCCAGCCGTGGTCGGCGACGACCAGGTCGGGCAGTGGGCGGCCCTCGCGCTCCAGGCCGGTGAGGATGGCCCGCATCGGCTCGCCGGAGTGGGTGTGCCACAGCGTGGCGCCGTGTTCCAGGACGGCCACGTCCGCGAACTGCATGACGTACCCCTCGTTCGTCTGGAGTCCGTCCGGGATCACCACGATCTCGCAGCCGGCGGCGCGCAGGGCGGCGGCGGTGGCGCGGTGCACGTCGAGCAGGCCGCCGGGGTGGCCGGTGGCGAACAGCACGCGCTGACCGCTGTCGGCCGCCTTGCGCAGCCGGCCGGCCATCCGCTCCAGGGCGTCGACGGTCAGTTCGGGGTCGATGGTGTCCTGGCCGTGGCGGTGCTCCGGGTCGTCGTTGACGCCGACGCGCTCCGCCATCACCGCCAGCACGTCCTGCTCGTCGCTCCAGCGGTCGCCGAGCTCCAGACCGAGCCAGAAGTTGCGGTCGCCGTTCGCGAGCTTGCGGTAGTGGGAGAGGTTGTTCTCGCGAGGGGTGGCGACGTCCCCGGCGATACGGGTTCTCACGAGATGGTCGACGAGCTCGGCGCGGCTGGGTGTCCCGGATATCGGCATGGCTCCCATTGTGGTGCAGCGCACTGCCCGCGTCGCCGGTGTTCCGGCCGCTGGGACGCGGGTCACGCCCGCCGCAGGGCGAACCACAGCTCCATGCGGACGTCGGGGTCGTCCAGGTCGGTGCCGAGGAGGGCGGCGCAGCGGGCGACGCGCTGGCGGACGGTGTTGCGGTGCACCGACAGGGCGACCGCGGTGCGGTCCCAACTGCCGTGCAGGGACAGCCAGGTGCGCAGCGTCTCGGTGAGCGCGGGAGCCGCGCCGAGCGGCGCGAGCAGCGCCTGGGCGTGGGCGTCGGCCTCGTCCCGCGGGAGCAGGTCGGTCAGGCCGGGGCGGGTGCCGTGGCCGACCAGGGCGGTGCGGGTGGCGCGGGCGCGGGCCAGGGCGCGGGCTGCCTGGGAGTCGGCCGTCGCCCACTCGCCGGGGCTTACGGCGGTGCTCACCCCGAGGGCCCAGCCGGGCTGGGGGCCCGGCTCCCGCTCGGCGGGCAGGAGGACCCGTACGACCCCGTCGGCGAGGTCGACCAGGGCCGAGCCCAGGGCGGCGCCGAGCGCGGCGGCGGCCACGGCGTCGGCCGCCTGGGTCTCCGGCCGCGCGTGCACGACGACCCACCGCCCGGTCCCGAGCAGCGGCGCCACCTCCTCGGGCGCCGCGCCCAGCAGCACCCGCACCAGCGCCGAGGAGCGGGCCGCCCCCGTACCGCTGCGGTGCTCGCCGGTGAGCAGCGAGAGCAGCACGGCGGCCACCGACGCGATGGTGTGGTCCCCGGGCTCACGGCGCGGCGAGGACACCCCGAGTACGAAGCCCTGCCCGGTCCCGAGGGCGTAGGCGGCGAGATGGCTGCCGGCCACGGTGTCGGTGGCGGAGGAGGGCGCGGCCCGGCCGGTGGGGGCGGCTGCCGGTGCGGGACGGCCGGTCGGGGGCGGAGCCGGGACCGTGGGCGTCCGGACGGGCGTGCCCGGCGGGGCCGGGGGCGCCGGCGCCGCGGTCGTCGAGGCCGGGCGGACCACGTCCGTCAGATGGGCGAGCGCCTGGCGGGCCGCGTCGTGCGGGGCGCGGCCCGCCGAGGCGATCTCCGCGCCGTCGGGGCCGTACAGGGCCGCCCAGCCGGTCAGGCGCTGGGCCAGCTGGCGCAGGACGGAGGGGACGGGGTCGGGGCGGGAGGCGGCGGCCGCGAGCCTCTGCTGCGCCTCCGTGACGCGGCGCAGTTCGGCCAGCCGGGCCTGCGCCATCAGCTGCCAGACGGCGCGGGCGACACCGGAGAAGGTGGTCTGCGGCGGGACCTCGAGCAGCGGCAGGCCGTGGGCCTCGCAGGCCGCCACCAGGGTGCGCGGCACCGCGTCGTGCACCGGTGCCAGGCCGAAGCCGATGGCCGCGCCGCCCGCCGCCACCACCCGGGAGACGTAGGTGTCGAAGTACGGGCCGGTGGCGTCCGCCGGGGTGACGTGCACGCCGGCCGTCAGCAGCAGCTCGCCGCCCAGCAGGTACGGGTAGGGGTCGGCCATCTCCGAGGTGTGCGCCCAGTGGATCACGGTGTCCCGGTCGGCCGGGCCGGCGATCAGACGCAGCGCGAGGTCCTCCCGGGCGAGCAGCGCGGACAGCGGAATCGGTGGGGTCGGTGGGACCGCCGGGGCCAGTGACACAGATGCGTCCGGCATGATGTGCATTCCCTCCATACCGCCGCGACTCGAATGGATGAAAAGTACACTTCGCAGTCGCTTTTCGGCCACCTAGTGTCTAGGGGGCCGGCAGCCACGGGTACGGGCGATGTCCCCGCGAGCCCTTGCCGACGTCCACCCCACATATCTGCACGAACCCATACATCTGCACGACACCGCCACCCGGATGTGCGCGAAGGAGGGCCCCACATGGCCGTCGACTACACAGTGATCGTCGTCTATCTCGCCGGCATGCTGGCCATGGGCTGGTGGGGCATGCGCCGCGCCAAGTCCAAGAGCGAGTTCCTGGTTGCGGGCCGCCGCCTGGGTCCCGCGATGTACTCCGGCACCATGGCGGCGATCGTCCTCGGCGGCGCGTCCACCATCGGCGGCGTCGGCCTCGGCTACAAGTACGGCCTCTCCGGCGCCTGGATGGTCTTCACCATCGGCCTCGGGATCCTCGCCCTCTCGATCTTCTTCTCCGCCCGCATCGCCCGCCTGAAGGTCTACACCGTCTCCGAGATGCTCGACCTGCGCTACGGCGGCCGGTCCGGCGTCATCTCGGGCGTGGTGATGTGGGCGTACACCCTGATGCTGGCGGTGACCTCCACCATCGCGTACGCCACGATCTTCGACGTCCTGTTCGACCTGAACCGCACCGTCGCGATCATCCTCGGCGGCACGATCGTCGTCGCCTACTCCACCCTCGGCGGCATGTGGTCCATCACGCTGACCGACATGGTGCAGTTCGTGGTCAAGACCATCGGCGTGCTGCTCCTGCTGCTGCCCATCGCCGTCGTCAAGGCGGGCGGCTTCAGCGAGATGAAGGCCAAGCTGCCGACCTCGTACTTCGACCCGCTGGGCATCGGCGGCGAGACGATCTTCACCTATGTGCTGATCTACACCTTCGGCATGCTCATCGGCCAGGACATCTGGCAGCGCGTGTTCACCGCCCGCAGCGACACCACGGCGAAGTGGGGCGGCACCGTCGCCGGCACCTATTGCCTGGTCTACGCGATCGCCGGCGCGGTCATCGGCACCGCCGCCAAGGTGCTCTACCCCAATCTCGGCAGCGCCGACGACGCCTTCGCCACCATCGTCAAGGACGACCTGCCCATCGGTGTCCGCGGCCTGGTGCTCGCCGCCGCCCTGGCCGCGGTGATGTCCACCTCCTCCGGCGCGCTGATCGCCTGCGCCACCGTCGCCAACAACGACATCTGGTCCCGGCTGCGCGGCGCGGTCCGACGCGACGGGGAAGAGCACGACGAGGTCAAGGGCAACCGCGTCTTCATCCTGATCATGGGCGTCGGCGTGATCTGCACCGCCATCGCGCTCAACAACGTCGTCGAGGCGCTGACCGTCGCCTACAACCTGCTCGTCGGCGGGCTGCTCGTGCCGATCCTCGGCGGGCTGCTGTGGAAGCGCGGCACGGTGCAGGGCGCCCTCGCCTCCGTGATCGTCGGCGGCGCCGCGGTCATCGGCCTCATGGCGGCCTTCGGCATCCTCGCCAACGAGCCCGTCTACTACGGCCTGCTGTCCTCCCTGGCCGCCTACGTCGTCGTCTCCCTGGCGACGAAGCCGACCGACGAGGCCGTCCTCGTCGCCTGGCGCGAGCGGCTCGCCGGGCGTACCCCCGAACTCGCGTCCGAACCCGCCCCCGCGCATCAGTAGAGTCGATCACGAGCCAGTACATGCGCGACGAAGCGCAAGAAAGAAGGCATTCCAGATGAGCAGCACCGAGACGCCCCGCGGTCCCGTCGACTCCTCCCGCGTCCCGCGGTACGCCGGCCCCGCGACCTTCGCCCGGCTGCCCCGCCTCGACGAGGTGGGCACCACCGACGTCGCCGTCGTGGGCGTGCCGTTCGACTCCGGCGTCTCGTACCGGCCGGGCGCCCGCTTCGGCGGCAACGCCATCCGTGAGGCGTCCCGGCTGCTGCGCCCCTACAACCCGGCGCAGGACGCCTCCCCGTTCGCCCTCGCCCAGGTCGCGGACGGCGGCGACATCGCCGTGAACCCGTTCAACATCAACGAGGCCGTCGAGACCATCGAGGCCGCCGCCGACGAACTCCTCGGCACCGGCGCCCGGTTGATGACCCTCGGTGGCGACCACACCATCGCGCTGCCGCTGCTGCGGTCCGTCGCCAAGAAGCACGGCCCGGTCGCGCTGCTCCACTTCGACGCCCACCTCGACACCTGGGACACCTACTTCGGCGCCGAGTACACGCACGGCACCCCGTTCCGGCGGGCGGTGGAGGAGGGCATCCTCGACACCGAGGCGCTCTCCCACGTCGGCACCCGCGGCCCGCTGTACGGCAAGCAGGACCTCACCGACGACGAGAAGATGGGCTTCGGCATCGTCACCTCCGCCGACGTCTACCGCCGCGGCGCCGACGAGGTGGCCGACCAGCTGCGGCAGCGCATCGGCGACCGCCCGCTGTACATCTCCATCGACATCGACTGCCTCGACCCCGCGCACGCCCCCGGCACCGGCACCCCCGAGGCCGGCGGCATGACCTCCCGCGAACTGCTGGAGATCCTGCGCGGCCTGGCGTCCTGCAACCTGGTCTCCGCCGACGTCGTCGAGGTGGCCCCGGCGTACGACCACGCCGAGATCACCTCGGTGGCCGCCTCCCACACGGCGTACGAACTGACCACGATCATGACCCGCCAGATCGCGGCGGCCCGGAAGGACGCGTAAGCGACGTGACGCACGACCACGACCCGGTACTCCGCCCGACACCCGCGCAGACGGAGGCCGCCCTCAACCCTCCCCCCGGCCGCAACGGCGGAGACCTGGTCGTGGAGACCCTGGCCGGACTGGGCGCGACGACCGTCTTCGGCCTGCCCGGCCAGCACGCCCTCGGCATGTTCGACGCGCTGCGCCGCTCGGACCTCACGTACGTGGGCCTGCGGGTGGAGAACAACGCGGGCTTCGCCGCCGACGCCTACGGCCGGATCACCGGCGAGGCCGCACCGCTGCTGCTGTCGACCGGCCCGGGAGCGCTGACCTCGCTGGCCGCGCTCCAGGAGGCGGCGGCGGCCTCGGCCCCCGTCCTGGCCATCAGCAGCCAGATCCCGAGCGCGGGGCTCGGCGGTGGCCGTCACGGCTACCTGCACGAACTGCCCGACCAGGCCGCCTCGTTCCGCGGCGTGGTGAAGTCGGTCCACACGGTCCGTGCCCAGTCCCAGATCCCCTCCGCCATCGCGGCGGCCTGGAAGTCGGCGCTCACGGTCCCGCACGGGCCCGTGTGGGTGGAGATCCCGCAGGACGTGCTGCTGGACGGGACGAGCCTGCCGGTGGTGACGGCGCTGGACGCGACGCCGGAGGAGCTGGTCCCGCGTCCCGAACTGACCGCGGTGGCGGCCGACCTGCTGTCGAAGGCCGCTCGCCCGGCGGTCATCGCGGGCGGGGGAGTGGTCCGCGCCGACGCGTCCGGCAAGCTGCTGGCGCTCGCGGAGCGGCTGAACGCGCCCGTCGTCACGACCTTCGGAGGCAAGGGAGCCTTCCCCTGGGAGCACCCGCTGTCCCTCCAGTCCTGGCTGGAGGACCGGCACACCACGGACTTCCTGGAGGACGCCGACGTCCTTCTGGTGGTCGGCTCGGGCCTCGGTGAACTCTCCTCCAACTACCACACGTTCAAGCCGCGCGGCCGGGTGATCCAGATCGAGGCCGACCTCGGCAAGCTGGAGTCCAACCACCCGGCGCTCGGCATCCACGCCGACGCCCGCCCGGCGCTCCAGGCCCTGCTGGAGACGGTGGACGAGCGCGCGGACGAGGGCGCCGCCGACCGCGTGCGCGAGGTGCTCGGCAAGGTCCGCGACCGGATCGCCGCCCAGGAACTCACCCTGGAGCAGAACGTGCTGGCGTCCGTCCGCCGCGCCCTGCCCGTGGGCTCGCCGTCCTTCTGGGACATGACGATCCTGGCGTACTGGGCCTGGTCGGCCTTCGACGCGAAGTCACCCAACACCATGCACTCGGCCCAGGGCGCCGGCGGCCTCGGCTACGGCTTCCCGGCGGCGCTGGGGGCGGCGGCCGCCGACCGCACCCGCCCGGTCCTTGCGGTGTCGGGCGACGGCGGCGCGCTGTACTCGATCGCGGAACTGGCCACCGCCCGCCAGTACGACCTCGACGTCACCTGGCTGATCGTCGACGACGGCGGCTACGGCATCCTCCGCGAGTACATGACCGACGCCTTCGGCCAGGCCACGGCGACGGAGCTCACCCGCCCCGACTACGTGGCCCTGGCCGAGTCCTTCGGGGTCCCGGGCGTCCGTACGACCCCCGAGAACCTGGAGACCGACCTGTCGAACGCCCTGGACCGACCGGGGCCCTCGGTGGTCGTCCTCCCGGCGGTGCTGCGGATGTTCGCGCCCACGCACCTGGCCTGAGAGGACGGCACACCCGCCCCGGCGGGGCTACTTCAGGCGCAGCTCCTTCCACGTCTTCTTGCCGACGACGCCGTCGTACGGCTTGACGTGGTACTTCTTCTGGAACCAGATCACGGCGGCCTTGGTGTTCTTGCCGAAGTCGCCGTCGACCTTGAGCTTGGGCTTGTACGAGGTCGTCTGGTTGATCAGCGCCTGGACCTCCCGGACCGCGTTGCCCTTGCTGCCCTTGCGGACGGTGCCGTTGCCCTTGTAGTAGCCGCAGTAGTAGCCGAGGCTCTTCGTGTACGTGCACTTCTTCGCCGCGGCCACGGTGGAGTGGGCGGTGACGCTCCCGGTCGCGTGGGCCGTGCCGGCGGTGGCCACGCCGCCCAGGAGGGCGAGCGTGGCGACACCGATCCCGAGGGACTTGTGCGTTGCGCCGATGGTCATGAGTGTTCCCCGTTTCCTTGCTGGGGCCGGTTGTCGAGGCCGGGCGGGGACCGCGTCGGACGAACACGCCGCCCCGCCGGGCACCACCGACACTGCCCGCCGGCCGCGGGGGCGGGCCACAACCACCGCCCGAATGCTGCCCAGATGGGACGTCCCCTCTCCTGACCTGCGGGGACGTGCCGTGCGACGAGGCAGTGGCGGGAGGCGGGTTACACCAGGTGGTGGTTGAACGCACCCTTTCGGGGGACGCCGCCGGGGAACCGCGGCGGGAATCCGTCGCATCTTCGGTAAAGAGTTGCTGGCAAACGGAAGAGATGTGGGGGACATGTCTCCTTGGAAGCAACTGCCGACCTCGCTCGACCCCAGGATGCGACAACTGGTCCTGCAACTCCGCCGGGTCAAGGACCACAGCGGTCTCAGCCTGCAGTCACTGGCCGCCAGAACCGGGTACAGCCGCTCCTCCTGGGACCGGTACCTCAACGGCCGGGCGTTGCCTCCCCAGCCTGCCGTGGCCGCCTTCGCCCGCGCCTGTGCCGCCGACCCCGGCCGGCTGCTGGCCCTGCACGAGGTGGCCGCGGCGGCGCTGGACGGCGCCGCACGGGACACGCGCGGCAAGGAGGCGGAGACACCCGAGGAGCCGGCGGAGTCGGAGGAGCCGGCCGACGTCGGGAAGGGAACGCGGGACGACGAGCCGGGGAGCGGCCGGCGGTCGTGGGTGGCCGTCCTGGCGGCGGCGTCCGTCACGGCCCTGCTGGCCCTGACCGCGCTGCTGATGGCCGCTCCCTGGGACCACGGCGGGACGCCGGACCGGCCGGCGGCCGCGGCGGGGAGTTCCGCCAAGGATCGGGACGGGCACCCGTTCGTGTTCCAGGCGGGCAAGGACTACGCGTGCTCGGTCCGGAGGGGCAAGGACGGCCTGCTGTACGCCGGTTACAGCAACACCCGTACGGAACTGCTCGGTGTGGGATCCGCGCAGTGGCCCGTCGTCGAGGCGCAGTGCCTGCTGCGGCACCACGGCTTCCCGCCGGGGCTCGCCGACGGGGCCTTCGGCAGCGGCACCGAGCGTGCGGTGCAGCGGCTGCAGCGGGACGCGCACATCGTCGTGGACGGGGTGGTCGGCGAGGACACCTGGGGAGTGCTGCGGCATGACACCCGGTGACCGGCACCTGGAATGCGACCGGCTGGCCGGGACGCTGCGCGGCCTGCGCGCCCGGACCGGCCTGAGCCTGGCCGGACTGGCGGACAAGACGCGGTACAGCAAGTCCTCCTGGGAGCGTTACCTCAACGGCAAGACGGTCCCGCCCCGGCAGGCCGTCGAGGCACTGTGCGCCCTGGCGGGCGAGGATCCCGGCAGACCCCTCGCCCTGTGGGAGCTGGCCGAGGCCGTGTGGAGCGGGCGTTCCGGGCGTCCGCCGGAGCCCGCACCGCCGAGCGCCCGAGCCGGACTCCCCGTGCCCCGCCCGGCGTCACCTCCGGACCCCGCCGAGGACGGCGCCGCAGCCCCGCCGGCGTCCCGTCGCGCCGCGTCCGAGGCGTCCGGTCACGCGGCTCGCCTACTCCCACGCTCGCGCGTGCGCCGGGAGTTGGCCGTCGGAGGGCTCTGCGGTCTGGCCGCCGTCGCCGTCGCGGCGGCGCTCGTGGCCGCCGGTGCCTTCGGAGCCGGTCACCGGCAGTCGGTCGGCTCTCCGGCCACGTCCGCCCTGACGGTCCCGGCGTCGCCGGGCTGCCAGGGCGGCGGCTGCACGGGCAAGAACCCCGAGAGTTACGGATGCGACGTCATACCCCCGCCGACGACGCTGCGACGGCAGGCCTTCCCCGTACGAACCGTGGTCAAGATCCGGCACGGTGCCGCCTGCCACGCCGTGTGGGCCCGTATCGACCTGGGGAAGGTCGGCGATCGGGTCGAGATCCGCATACCGGGCCATACTCCGCTGACGGCGGAGGTCAAGGACGAGTACGACGCGAAGGGTTCCCTTTCCACTCCCATGATCGCCCTCGGCCGCTCCGGCCCGGACACCGCCAGCGCCTGCCTGGTACGGCAGCAGGAACGACGCTGCTTCGGCCTGCACGGCGCCGACTTGTCCGGGTAGGGACGGCGATGGCCGGTCTGCACCCTTTCTTTGGTGGTTAACGGTGGGTCAAATCTCAGACAACTCGCACAACCATTCGCCGCAGCCCGTACGTCAACTGGACATGACTCACTCGACAACCCGACGCGCCAGAGTGCTCGCGGCGGGCGTGGGCGCCGGGATGCTGATTCCCTGCGTGGCCGCCGCGCCGCCCGCCGCGGCCGCCACACCCACGGTCAGCTGCACGTCCGGCAAGGCGGGCCTGGCGGCCAAGTTGCAGAAGGACATCACCGCGGCCATGGCGAGCCGCAAGGGCACCATCGCCGTCGGCCTGCTCGATCGCGGCACCAACACGACCTGCACGCTGCGCCAGTCGACCGCCTACGACTCGGCGAGCGTGGTCAAGGTCACCGTCCTCGCCACCCTGCTGTGGGACGCCAAGAAGCACAACCGCTACCTCACCACCCGCGAGTCCACGCTCGCCACGGCCATGATCACCAAGTCGGACAACAACGCCACCTCCAGCCTGTGGAAGCAGCTGGGCGTGACGAAGGTGAAGGGCTTCCTGACCGCGGCCGGCATGACCCAGACCAAGCCCGGCGCGAACGGCTACTGGGGACTGACCCAGATCACCGTGCGCGACGAGCAGAAGCTGCTCGCACTGATCACGGCGAAGAACTCCGTGCTGAGCGACAACTCCCGCGCCTACATCCTCAAGCTCATGGGCCAGGTCGTCTCCTCCCAGCGCTGGGGCACGCCCGCCGGGGCGCCGTCCTCCGTCGCCGTGCACGTCAAGAACGGCTGGCTGTCGCGCTCCACGCACGGCTGGCGGGTGCACAGCGTCGGCACCTTCAACGGCGCCGGCCACGACTACATGATCACGGTGCTCACCCAGGACAACAGCACCATGAACTACGGCGTCACCACCATCCAGAACATCGCCAAGGCCATCCACAAGGACCTCGTCCCCACTACGACGAACACCGTGCGCTATGTGCCGACCACCACACCGAAGGAGGCGTTCGTGGCGGTCCCCTCCGGCGGGTGATCCCCGCGCCGCCGGGCGCGCTGCCACGGAGGGATGAAATCCGCCCCCGCCCGCGTTGGTGTCTTCCGGAAGACCAGCTCTTGAGGGAGGCACCGACGTGGCAGCGCAGCCGGGGTGGGCGCGGAGACTGGCCGGGTACGCCTGGCGTTACCCCAGGGACGTCGTCCTCGCCCTCGGAGCCTCGCTCGCCGGCATGGCCGTCACGGCGCTGGTACCGCTGATCACCAAGGTGATCATCGACGACGTGATCGGCGGCCACAGCCGCGGTATGGCCCCCTGGGCGGGCGCCCTGATCGCCGCCGCGCTCGTCGTCTACGTCCTCACCTACATCCGCCGCTACTACGGCGGTCGGCTCGCCCTCGACGTCCAGCACGACCTGCGGACGGAGATGTACGAGACGATCACCCGGCTCGACGGCAGACGCCAGGACGAACTGTCCACCGGCCAGGTGGTCGGCCGCGCCACCAGCGACCTCCAGCTGATCCAGGGCCTGCTCTTCATGCTGCCGATGACCATCGGCAACGTACTGCTCTTCCTGATCTCCCTGGTGATCATGGCCTGGCTGTCGCTGCCGCTGACCCTGGTCGCCCTCGCCGTCGCCCCGGCCCTCGGCTGGATCGCCCGGCGCAGCCGCACCAAGCTCCACCCCGCCACCTGGTACGCCCAGGCGCAGGCCGCCGCCGTCGCCGGCGTGGTCGACGGCGCGGTGGGCGGCGTACGCGTGGTGAAGGGCTTCGGTCAGGAGGAGCAGGAGACCGCCAAGCTGCGGGACGTCGGCCGCAGGCTGTTCGCCGGACGGCTGCGCACCATCCGGCTGAACTCCCGGTTCACCCCCGCCCTCCAGGCCGTGCCCGCCCTCGGCCAGGTCGCCATGCTGGCCCTCGGCGGCTGGCTCGCCGTGCGCGGGCACATCACGCTGGGCACGTTCGTCGCCTTCTCCGCCTACCTCGCCCAGCTCGTCGGCCCGGTCCGCATGCTCGCCATGGTGCTCACGGTCGGGCAGCAGGCCCGGGCGGGCACCGAACGCGTCCTGGAGCTGATCGACACCGATCCCACCCTGACCGGGGGCACCAAGGAACTGCCCGCCGACGCCCCCGCGACCGTCGAGTTCGACGACGTCTCCTTCGGCTACGAGGACGGCCGGCCAGTCCTCCAGGGGCTGTCCTTCGAGATCCGCCCCGGCGAGACCCTGGCCGTCGTCGGCTCCTCCGGCTCCGGCAAGTCCACGGCCTCCCTGCTGCTGCCCCGCTTCTACGACGTCACCCACGGCGCCGTCCTCGTCGGCGGCCACGACGTGCGCGAGCTGACCCTGGACTCGCTCAGGGCCGCGATCGGCCTGGTGCCCGAGGACTCCTTCCTGTTCTCCGACACCGTCCGCGCCAACATCGCCTACGGCCGCCCCGACGCCACCTGGGAGCAGATCGAGGCCGCCGCCCGCGCCGCCCAGGCCGACCGTTTCATCTCGGAACTGCCCGAGGGCTACGACACCAAGGTCGGCGAGCACGGACTGACCCTCTCCGGCGGGCAGCGCCAGCGCGTCGCACTGGCCCGCGCGATCCTCACCGACCCGCGCCTGCTCGTCCTGGACGACGCCACCTCCGCCGTGGACGCCCGGGTCGAGCACGAGATCCATGAGGCCCTGGCACAGGTCATGGAGGGCCGCACCACCCTCCTCATCGCCCACCGCCGCTCCACCCTGAACCTCGCCGACCGTATCGCCGTCCTCGACCAGGGCCGCCTCGCCGACATCGGCACCCACGACGAGCTCCAGGAGCGGTCCCCCCTCTACCGGCGCCTGCTCACCGACCCCGACGAGCTCGGCGGCGTCTCGCCGGGCCACGCCCAGCCCGCCGCGCCCCCGGAGGACGTCTCCGTCCGGGAGGAACTGGACGCCGAGTTCGATGCCGAGCGCGGCATCACGCCCACACTGTGGGCGGGGGACCGCGAGCCCCGGGACACGGCGATGGCCGGCATGCCCGCCACCCCCGAACTGCTCGCCCAGGTCGAGGCGCTGCCGCCCGCGAACGACACCCCCGACATCGACGAGCGGCGGGCCGTCCGCCCGGAGGACTCCTACGGCCTGCGCCGCCTGCTGCGCGGCTTCGGCCTGCCGCTCCTGGCCAGCCTGGGCCTGGTCGCCGTGGACGCCGGCATGGGCCTGCTGCTGCCGATCCTGATCCGGCACGGCATCGACCAGGGCGTCACACGGATGGCCCTGGGCGCCGTCTGGGCGGCCTCGCTGCTCGCCCTGCTCGCCGTGCTGGTGCAGTGGTCGGCGCAGGTCGGCGAGACCCGGATGACCGGGCGGACCGGCGAGCGGGTGCTGTACTCGTTGCGCCTGAAGATCTTCGCCCAGCTCCAGCGACTCGGCCTGGACTACTACGAGCGCGAGCTGACCGGCCGGATCATGACCCGGATGACGACGGACGTGGACGCGCTGTCGACGTTCCTGCAGACCGGTCTGGTCACGGCGTTCGTCTCGGTCGTCACCTTCTTCGGCATCATGGTCGCCCTGCTGGTGATCGACGTGCAGCTGGCGCTGGTCGTCTTCGCGACGCTGCCGCCGCTGGTCGTCGGCACGTTCTTCTTCCGCCGGGCGAGCGTGAAGGCGTACGAACTCGCCCGTGAGCGGGTGTCGGTGGTCAACGCCGACCTCCAGGAGTCGGTGGCCGGGCTGCGGATCGTGCAGGCCTTCCGGCGCGAGCGGGACGGCGGGCGGCGGTTCGCCGGACGCAGCGACAGCTACCGCCAGGCGCGGATCCGGGGCCAGTGGCTGATCTCGGTCTACTTCCCGTTCGTGCAGTTCCTGTCCTCGGTCGCGGCGGCCTCGGTGCTGATCGCGGGCGCGGGCCGGGTGGAGGCGGCCACGCTGACCACGGGCGCCCTGGTGGCGTACCTGCTCTACATCGACCTGTTCTTCGCGCCCGTCCAGCAGCTCTCCCAGGTCTTCGACGGCTACCAGCAGGCGACCGTCTCCCTGGGCCGCATCCGGGAGCTGCTCCGGGAGCCGACGTCCACGAAGTCCGCCGCCGAGCCCCTCGACGTGCCCGCCCTGCGCGGCGAGATCGCCTTCGAGGACGTGCACTTCCGGTACGGCGCCGCCGACGCGGGCGAGGCGGCACTCACCGGTGTCGACCTGCGCGTCCCGGCCGGACAGACCGTCGCCTTCGTCGGCGAGACCGGCGCGGGCAAGTCGACCCTGGTGAAGCTGGTGGCCCGGTTCTACGACCCGACCGGCGGCCGGGTGACCGTGGACGGCACGGACCTCAGGGCGCTGGACCTCACCGCGTACCGGCACCGGCTCGGGGTCGTGCCGCAGGAGGCGTACCTCTTCCCGGGCACCGTCCGCGACGCCATCGCCTACGGCCGGCCCGACGCCACCGACGCAGAGGTGGAGGCCGCCGCGCGCGCGGTCGGCGCGCACGAGATGATCGCCACGCTGGAGGGCGGCTATCTGCACGAGGTCGCCGAGCGCGGGCGCAATCTGTCGGCCGGTCAGCGCCAGCTGATCGCGCTGGCCCGCGCCGAACTCGTCGACCCCGACGTGCTGCTCCTCGACGAGGCGACCGCCGCGCTCGACCTGGCCACCGAGGCACAGGTCAACCAGGCCACCGACCGGCTCGCGGGCCGCCGTACGACACTGGTGGTCGCCCACCGGCTGACGACGGCCGCCCGCGCCGACCGGGTGGTGGTGATGGACCACGGCCGGGTCGCCGAGGACGGCACGCACGAGGAACTGCTGGCCCGCGGCGGGCGGTACGCCGAGCTGTGGCGGACGTTCGTCGGCGCGCCCGAGTCGGAGGAGCAGGTCAGCGCGTCCCGCTGAGCCCGTGGTCGCAACCATCCGGCCCACGGGCCGCGTCCGTACAGCCGTACGCTTGTACGCTCACGTCAGGGGGGACCGTGGACAGTGCTGCGATATGTCGGAGGCCGCTGCCGCTCGTGGCCGTGCTGACCGGGGCGGTGCTGCTGGCGTTCGCCGCGCCCGGCACCGCCCAGGCAGCCACCGCCTGCGCCGGCCGCGAGGTCAGAACGCTCTCCTTCGCCACCGGCACCGTCCACGTCCACAAGCGCGACGGCTACGTCTGCGCCCTCACTGTCGCCAGTAAACCCGGCCCCAAGCGGCCGATGTCGGTGACGGTGCAGGCCCGCGGCAACCGTCCGGTCACCGACAAGGGCAACTACTCCCGGCACGCCGGCCCGGTCACCGTGCACGCGGGCCACCGGTGCGTGCGGGTCGCCGGATCGGTGGGGTCGAATTCGGTGCACACGGACTGGATCCTGTGCTGAACCGCTGAAACACGTTCAGGTATTTTCCCTGCTCCCCTGGTGTGCACCCGAGTTGCTCCGATACCTTCCGGCGAACATCTGTCTCATAGGGAGGGTGCATGCGCAAGGCGCTCAGATGGCTGCTCGCGCTCACGGTGTCCATCGGCACACTGAGCACGGCAGGGGTGGCTACCGCGGCCCAGCCGGAGGCCACGAACGGCCCCGCAAGCAGCACGGAAGCCGACATCCTGAACCAGCTCCTGGCCATTCCGGGCATGAGCCTGATCCAGGAGAAGCCCTACGCCGGCTACCGCTACTTCGTCCTCAACTACACCCAGCCGGTCGACCACCGCGACCCCTCGAAGGGCACCTTCGAGCAGCGGATCACCGTGCTGCACAAGGGAGTCGACCGTCCGACGGTCTTCTACACCGGCGGCTACAACGTCTCCACGACCCCCAGCCGCCGCGAGCCCACCCAGATCGTGGACGGCAACCAGGTCTCCATGGAGTACCGGTTCTTCACCCCGTCCCGGCCCGCCCCGGCCGACTGGTCCAAGCTCGACATCTGGCAGGCCGCCAGTGACCAGCACCGCATCTACCAGGCGCTGAAGCCGGTCTACTCGCAGAACTGGATCTCCACCGGCGGCTCCAAGGGCGGCATGACGGCCACCTACTACAAGCGCTTCTACCCCGGTGACATGGACGGCGTGGTCGCCTACGTCGCGCCCAACGACGTGGTCAACAAGGAAGATTCCGCCTACGACCGCTTCTTCGCCACCGTCGGCACCAAGGAGTGCCGCGACCGGCTGAACGGCGTGCAGCGGGAGGCGCTGGTGCGCCGGGAGTCGCTGGAGAACAAGTACGCGAAGTTCGCCGCCGACCACGGCTACACCTTCACCACCATCGGCAACCTGGACAAGGCGTACGAGGCCGTCGTCCTCGACTACGTGTGGGGCTTTTGGCAGTACAGCCTGCTGAAGGACTGCGGCACCATCCCGGGTGACGCCAAGAACGCCACGGACCAGCAGATCTGGGACTCCGTCGACGCCATCTCCGGGTTCGACGCGTACACGGACCAGGGCCTCGAGCCCTACACGCCGTACTACTACCAGGCCGGCACGCAGCTCGGCGCGCCGACCATCCAGTTCCCGCACATCGAGAAGCAGCTGATCCGCTACGGCTACCAGCCGCCGCGCAACTTCGTCCCGCGGTCCATCCCGATGAAGTTCCAGCCGTCGGCGATGCGTGACGTGGACACCTGGGTGCGCCAGCACGCGAACCAGATGCTCTTCGTCTACGGGCAGAACGACCCGTGGGGCGCGGAGCCGTTCCGCCTCGGCAACGGGGCACGGGACTCGTACGTGTTCACGGCGCCCGGCATGAACCACGGTGCGAACGTCGCGGGTCTCGTGGCGGACGAGAAGGCGCTCGCCACGGCGAAGATCCTGAAGTGGGCCGGAGTCGCCACCCCGGCGGTCCAGGTGAACCCGTCGGTGGCCAAGCCGCTGGCCGGCTTCGACGCGAAGCTGGACGTGCGGGACGTGGAGCGCGAGCCCGCGCTCAGGCCGTGACGCGCCGGTCGGCACCCGCCGACAGGCACGCGTTGATCGACACGCGTTGATCGACAGGCGCTGATCCATCGGTGGGCTGCACCCGGAGTCACAGTTTCCGGGCGCAGCCCACCGGTTCGTCGCCGCCGAGCCGGACGTACAGGGCGGTCGACGCCGGGCACTGGCCGCGGTCGCGCACCGCCCGCGTCACCCGGTACTCCGGTTTCCTCCCGCCCGTGCCGTCGCACGCGGTCTCCCGGACCTGGCCGCGGCCGGAGTCGTAGAGGCAGTCGCCGACGACGGTGCGCGGGCCGCCCCCGCCGCCGGGGTCGCCGGGGTGCGGTGGCTGGAGATTGCGCATGCAGGCGTAGCCCCGCGGGATCGCGCCGTCGTCCTGGCCGGGTGCGGCCGGCTGGGCGCCGATGTGCAGGACGAAGTCGGTGTCCGGCGGGCAGGGCGGGCCGTCGCCGGGTGGGCCGTCGTGGCGGGCGATCACCCGGGCCGCAGCCCGCTCCCCGGAACACGGCACCTCGGTGAAGCTCGTCGTGCCGAAGGAACTGCACTCGCCCAGGCCGAGGAACACCGCGCCGTGACCGGAGGGCCGCGCGGAGGCCGGGGCGCCGCCCCGCTCCTGGCCGCCCGTGGACCCGGACGGCTGCCCGCAGCCCGTCAGCAGAAGCACGAGCAGCGCCGGCAGGGCGCACGCCATCCCCACGGACCATTTCCCGAGCATCGCCATCCCCCGGTCCACCCCCCGGCCCAGCGTGGCCCGCCTCAGCGGGGCCACGCCAGGCGTGCGGGGTGCTTCGGGCCAGTTGGCGGTGGCACGCCGGGGGTGCGGCGTAAGCGCCGTACGCCCGGCGCGCGAGGGCGGCTAGTACGACAGGCCGTACCCGATGGGGTACAGGACCTGCGCCGGGTCGTCCGCCCGCTGGACCGGCACCGGGAGCCTGCCGTGCGGCCGCACCTGCCCTGCGATCACCCGTGCGGCGGCGCGCAGTTCCACGTCGGTCCAGGAGTAGGCCGCCAAGTGGGCCGGGACCGTGGGAAGGTGGGCGATGTCGTAGGGGTTGCGGATCGCGACCGCGATCACCGGGCGGCCGGTGGCGACGAGCCGTTCCACCAGCGTCTTCTGGGAGCTGCCCGCCGTGACGTTGTACGTCCCGACCACCACCGCGTCCGCGTCCTGCGCCGCGGCCACCGCCTTGTCGGCGGTCGCCGCCGACGGGGCGGTGCCCGTCGACAACGCCGTGGCCTGGAAGCCGAGTTCGGTGAGGGCGGCGGCGAGAACTCCGGTGGGCGGGCCCGTGGTGCCCGACGGGGAGGCGGGGTCGGCGCCGACGACGAGCAGCTTGTTGTGGCTGCGGCGGGACAGCGGCAGCAGGCGGCCCTCGTTGGCCAGCAGGGTCGTGGTCCGCTCGGCGACGCGGTCGGCCGCCGCCAGGTGGGTGCCGATGCCCACGACGCGGTCGACGTCCGCCTGGCTGACGTACGGGTCGTCGAGCAGTCCCAGCTTCGCCTTCATCCGCAGGATGCGCAGGATCGACTCGTCGAGCCGGGCCTCGGTCAGCTCGCCGGCGCGCACCGCGCTCAGCACCGCGTTCCAGGCCACGTCCAGCGAGGGCGGGTTGAGCAACTGGTCCACGCCCGCCTTCAGCGCCAGCACCGGCACCCGGTCGTCGCCGTACTTGCTGCGCACGCCGTCCATGCCGAGCGAGTCGGTCACCACGACCCCGTCGTAGCCGAGTTCGCCGCGCAGGATGCCGGTGAGAACCGGGTGGGAGAGGGTGGCCGGGTCGCCGGAATCGTCCAGCGCCGGGAACTGGATGTGCGCGGTCATGATCGAGTCGATGCCGGCCTTGATCGCGGCCCGGAACGGCACCGCGTCCAGCTTCTCCCACAGCTCGCGGCTGTGCGTGATGACCGGGAAGCCGTAGTGGCTGTCGGTGGCGGTGTCCCCGTGCCCGGGGAAGTGCTTGGCGGTCGCCGCCACCTTGGAGCTCTGATAGCCCTTCACCTCCGCGGCCACCAGCCCCGCCACCGCGTCCGGGTCGGCGCCGAAGGACCGTACACCGATGACCGGGTTGGCCGGGTTGACGTTCACGTCGGCGTCGGGGGAGTAGTCCTGGTTGATGCCGAGGGCGCGCAGCTCCGCGCCGGAGATGCGGCCCAGGGTGTGGGCGTCGGCGGGCGAGCCGCCCGCGCCTATCGCCATGGCGCCCGGGAAGAGGGTCGCGGGCTTGCCCACGCGGCAGACGATGCCGTGCTCCTGGTCGGTGGCCACGAGCAGGGGCAGACCGCGCGGCTGCCCGAGGGCCGCCTGCTGGATCCCGTTGGACAGGTCGGCGATCTGGTGCGGGTTCTTGGTGTTGTTGGCCCAGGCGAAGTAGATGATGCCGCCGACGCGGTACTTGGCGATCAGCTCGGCGGCCGTGCGGACGCCGATCTCCTTGAGGTTGGCGTCGATGTCGGCCTGCGTCGGGGCGGTGGCCGAGTGGCCGTAGACCCGCATCACGAAGAGCTGGCCGACCTTCTCCTCGAGCGTCATCCGGGAGATGAGGGCAAGCAGCTTCTGGTCGTTGTGGGAAGCGGCGTGGGCGGTGCCGGTGCCCTGGACCGCCAGGGCGGCCGTGATGCCGGCGGTGGCGGCGAGGAGGGTACGTCTGGAGGGAAGTGCGGTGGTTCCCGTGCTGGCGTCGTGCACGTGCGCCCCTTCCGGAGGAGATCCGCTGGAGTACCACTGAAGGAAACTTCCGAGGAGTCACCAATATCCGGGAAGTTTCTGCCAGTCAAGGGAGCGCACAGGAACCGGTGGGGCCGCCGCCGGCGCTGCCGGAGGGGGGGCGCGCCGACGGCGGCGGGCTGCCGGCCGCGGTGCGGAGGAGAGGGTGGTCGGCGACCGCCGGCCGTCGGCGAGGCCGACACCGCACCGCGCGGACTCCTCCGGCAGCTCGCCGGTTGGACGGGCGGCAGCGGGGCCGGGTTCCCGGCCGGGCGCGGATTCCCGCACGTCGGTGCGGGTGTGGCCGCGAGGGCTCAGCGGGGCTCAGCGGGGCGTGTGCGCGGACACCTCGGGCCAGTGCTCCCGCAGGGTACGCACCGTTTCCGCGATGGCCGGCCTCCGGGCGGCGCCCGTGCGCCACAGCGCGTACAACCGCCGTACGGGCATGGGGTCCAGCGGCACCTCCACGACCCTCTCGGGCAGCGGGCCCCGGCCCAGCCGCGGGATCAGCGCGACGCCCAGGCCCGCGGCGACCAGGGCGACCAGGGTCGGGTTCTCGTCGGCCTGGTGGACCACGTCCGGCTCGTGCCCGGCGGCGCGCAGGGTGCGCAGCAGCCAGTCGCTGCACACGCGGCCCGGCGGCTGGCAGATCCACCGCTCGCCACCCAGCTCCTCGCGCCGTACCCCCGTCCGCCCCGCGAACGGGTGCCCGGCCGGCACCAGCAGGTCGCACAGGTCGTCCCCGATGACGGCCTGTTCCACCCCGGACGGCGCGGGCAGCGGGGCGATGTCCCAGTCGTGCGCGACGGCCAGGTCGACGGCGCCCTTGGCGACCAGGTCCACCGACAGATGCGGGTCGACCTCGCTGAGCCGGGCGTCCAGGGCCGGGTGCCGGCGGGCCAGGTCCGCGAGGACGCGCGGCATGAGCCCACGCGCCGCCGAGGCGAACGCCGCCACCAGCAGCCGCCCGGCGGGCACCCCGCGCCGCTCCTCCAACTCGGTCTCGGCGCGCTCCACGATCGCCAGCAACTCCCCTGCTGTGGCGACCAGTTGGTGTGCCTCGTCGGTGAGCCGCACCCCGCGCCCCTCGCGTTCGAGGAGTACGGTCCTGGTCTCCCGCTCCAGCTTGGCGATCTGCTGCGACACCGCCGACGAGGTGTACCCGAGCGCGACGGCGGCCGCCCCGACGGTGCCGTGCACGGAGACGGCGTGCAGGGCGCGCAGACGCTGGAGATCGAGCACGGTTCCTCCGGTGGGCGAATGGTTAGCGGTGCTTCACTCAATGGTGCAGCAATCATCGCTGGTGCTTCACGGTCCCCGGAAGTGATCCTCGGTACATGCGACCTGCCCATGTCCTGCTCGCCGTCCTCGTCGCCGCCGTCTGGGGCGTGAACTTCACCGTCATCGAGGTCGGCCTCGGCCACTTCCCGCCCCTGCTCTTCTCGGCCCTGCGCTTCCTGGCGGCCGCGGTGCCTGCCGTCTTCCTGGTGGGCCGGCCGAAGGTGGCGTGGAAATGGATCGTGGCGGTGGGACTGGTGCTCGGCGTCGCCAAGTTCGGGCTGCTGTTCGTCGGGATGGACGCCGGGATGCCCGCCGGGCTCTCCTCCCTGGTGCTCCAGATCCAGGCGGTCTTCACGGCCCTGTTCGCCTTCCTGGTGCTGGGCGAACGGCCCACGGGCGTAAGGGTGCTGGGCATGGGCGTGGCGCTCGCCGGCATCGGCGTCGCGGCCGTGGACGAGGGCACCGCGGGCCCCCTCGGCGCCTTCGCGCTCGTCGTCGCCGCGGCGGCCTGCTGGGGCGTCTCCAACGTCCTGACCCGCAAGGCGGCCTCCCCGGACGCGCTGAACTTCATGGTCTGGGTGAGCACGGTCCCGGTCCTGCCGCTGCTCGGCCTGTCGCTGCTGCTGGAGGGCCCCTCCCGGGACCTGGCCGCGCTGCGTGCCCTGGACTGGCAGGGCGCGGGCACGGTTTTCTACGTCGCCTGGATCACCACGGTCTTCGGCTTCGGCGCCTGGGGCTGGCTGCTGCGCCGCCACCCGGCCTCCACGGTCGCGCCGTTCTCACTGCTGGTCCCGGTCTTCGGCATGTCCTCGGCGGCGCTCTTCCTCGGCGAATCGGTGAGCCCCCTGCGCTGGTGCGCGGCGGCGCTGCTGGTCGGCGGGGTGGCGCTGACCTCACTCGCACCGAGCCGCCGCGAGCAGCCGCCCGCCCCGGCCCCGGAGCCCGCCGTCCACGCCGTAGGCCCCGAGCCGTCGCACTCCGCCGGGCTGCCGCGGTGAGGTCGGCGGCACCACCGGTGGTGGTCCGGCCCGGCCTGGTGCCGGGGCGCTGGGTCAGGCCGACTCGGTCAGCAGCCGGGCCAGATGCTCCCGCCCCGGGCCGAGCAGGTCCGGCAGCGGTGCCGCCGCCTCGTACCAGCGCTTCTCGTACTCCCAGCACAGCCAGCCGTCCCAGCCGTGGCGGGTGAGGACCTCCACGCACTCGGCGAGCGGCAGGGCACCCGCGCCCAGAGGGAGAGGCGTCGTGTCGTCGGCCGAGGCGATGTCCTTGACCTGGACGTAGCCGAGGTACGGGGAGAGGGCGGCGAAGGTCTCAGGCGGCTGCTCGCCGCCCAGCCAGGTGTGCATCACGTCCCACAGGGCGCCGATCTGGCGGTGGCCGACCGGACCGAGGACGCGCAGGACGTCCGCGCCCGTGCGGTGCGAGTCGTGGGTCTCCAGCAGGATGCGGACGCCCAGGTCGGCGGCGTGTCCGGCGACGGCCGCCAGCCGCCGGGCGGCGAGGGCGTCGCCCTCCGGGGCCGGCCGCCCCGGATCCGCGCCGGGAAACACCCGCACGAAGGAAGCGCCCAAGTCCCCGGCGAGCTCCAGGAGTTCGCGGATCTCACGATTGACGGCCGCGTCGTCGCCGGGCGCGGCGACCCGCGGGTACCCGGCGAGCCCCAGGATCTCGACCCCGCCCGCCTCGAACTCGGCGGCCACCTCGGCCCGTTCAGTGGCCCCGAGCCCCGGGTGCACCGGCTCCTCGGGGTGGGCGCGCAGTTCGACACCGTGGTAGCCGTGCGCGGCGGCGAGCCGGACCACGTCCGGTACGGGCAGACCGGGCACACCCAGAGTGGAGAAGGCGAACTTCATGGGCAGGGACCCTACCCGTCATGCGCCCGGTTCGCCCAGATTCAGCCGCCAGTCCTGGCCCACCAGGTCCTTGCCGAAGGAGTGGTGCGGCTGCTCGGCGACCAGGACGAAGCCGTGCCGCTGGTAGATGCGGCGGGCGCCGCCGAGCACGTCGTTGGTCCACAGCACCAGGTCCCGGTAGCCGGCCACGCGCGCGAAGTCGACGACCGCCCGCACCAGCCGGTCGCCGATGCCCAGTCCGCGCGCCTCGGGCCCGACGAGCAGCAGCCTCAGCCGGGCGGTGGCCGGGGCCTCGTCCCGTACGCACATCACGCACCCCACCGGCCGCCCGTCGAGCTCGGCGATCCACACCCGCTCCAGGTCCGGGTCGTGGTCCTCGGCGAAGCCGGCGACGATCCTCGCCACCAGGCCCTCGTAGTCGGCGTTCCAGCCGTACTCGGCGGCGTACACCGCGCCGTTGCGCTGCACGATCCAGCCCAGGTCGCCGGGTCCGGGCCCGCGCAGCACGACGTCCTCCGGCCGGGGTGCCCGCCCCTCGGACAGGATCTCCCGTACGGTGCGCATCGCGTCCGCCAGCCGCGGCCGGTCCGTCGGCGGCACGGAGAGCAGCAGCCGGCCGACGGACTCCCGCGACCGCTCCTCCAACAGGCCGGCGGCCTCTCTGCCCCGCGGGGTGAGAGCGACGCTCCGGCGCCGGGGATCACGCTCGGACGGCCCGCGCTCGGCCAGCCCCTCCCGCTCGAACTTGTTGAGGATCCGGCTCAGGTACCCGGCGTCCAGCGAGAGTTCGGCCCGCAGGTCGGCCGCGTCGGTCCGGGGCGCGTGCGCGAGCTCGTAGAGCACCCGGGACTCGGTGAGCGTGTAGGGGGCGTAGAGGTGGCGGCCGTAGTCGAGGGCGCCGATGGCGTTGGTGTAGAAGCGGTTGAACGCGCGGATGTCCTGGACGGTCATGTCGGGCCCCGTGGGTGAGGGGTGGGAGACGGGCACGGTTCCGCCACCGGCCCGGACAGCCCGGATACTTGACCCAGTCAGAGAAACCGCTCACCCCGAGGCTATCCCCGCAACGACCCCCCGTCCACGCCTCGTCCCCGCCTCACGCCCCGCGGCGGTGTGCCCGCGGACTGGCGCGGCGCCTCACGCCCCGCGTATTGCCTCACGCCCCGTACGGTGTCTCACGCGCCGCATGGTGCTCCCACGACCCGCGCTTCTCAAGCCCCGCGGGATGTCTCACGCCCCGCCAGGTGCCTCCGCCCCAGCGCGGTGTCTCACCCCGGTGCGCCGCACGCTGCGGGGTCCCGTGGGTTCGCGTGTGCCTCACGTCCCGCGAGGTGTGCCCGTGGACTCGCGCGGTGCCTCACGTCCCGCGCTCACGTCCCCGCGGGATGTGTCTCCTGCCCTGCGGGATGTCTCCTGTCTCGCCAGGTACCTCCGCCCCGCGCGATGTCTCACCCCCGCGCGGCGCTTCACGTCGCGGGATCCCCGTGGGCTCGCGCATGCCTCACGTCGCGGGTCCCCGTGGACCCGCGCGTGCCTCACGCCCCGCGCGGTGCCTCCGCGGACTCGCGCGGTGCCCCCGTGGACCCCCGCACCATCAGCTCCCCCGGGATGGTCGCGACGCCTCCGGGCGGCGGCTCCTCGCGGCCCATCGCGATGCGGCCCGCGCGCGCCCCCGCTTCCGCGAGCGGCAGTCGGACCGTCGTGAGGGCGGGGACCGTGTCGACGCTGAAGGGAAGGTCGTCGAAGCCCGCCACCGAGACGTCCTGGGGGATGCGCAGACCGGACTCGCGCAGCGCGGCGCAGGCGCCCAGCGCGACGGAGTCGTTCGCTGCGACGACGGCCGTGAGGGACGGGTCGCGGCGCAGCAACTCCAGGGTGCCCTCGTGGCCGGACGAGCGGTCGTACCGGCCGTAGACCGTACGGCCGGGGTCGTCCTCGATGCCCGCCGCCGCCAACGCCTCCCGGTGGCCCTCCAGACGGTGGCGGGTGGTCGTCCGCTCCTCGGGGCCCGCGATGTAGCCGAGCCGCCGATGGCCCAGGGCGATCAGATGCTCCGTCAACCGCCGTCCGCCGCCCCGGTTGTCGAAGGCCAGCGCGATCGCCTGGGTGCCGGGCGCCGGCGGCCGCCCGCACAGCACCACGCGCGTCCCGGCGTCGGCCAGCTTGCGCAGCTTCGCCGAGACCGCCGCCGCGTGCGGCGCGTCCTCCACGGCCCCGCCGGTCAGCACCACCGCCGCCGCCCGCTGCCGTTGCAGCAGGGTCAGGTAGGTCAGCTCGCGGTCCGGTGAGCCGCCCGTGTTGCAGACCACCGCCAGCCGCTCCCCGCCGGCCCGGCCCCCGGGGCCGCCGATCTCCGACTGGATGGCGCTCGCCATGATCCCGAAGAAGGGGTCGGCGATGTCGTTCACCAGGATGCCGACCAGGTCGGAGGTCGCGGCGGCGAGCGCGCTCGCGGGGCCGTTGAGCACGTAGTCCAGCTCGTCGACCGCCTTCAGCACCCGCTCCCGGGTGGAGGCGGCGACTGGGTAGTTGCCGTTCAGCACGCGCGACACCGTCGCGGGAGAGACCTGTGCGCGGGCCGCCACGTCCGCCAGGGTCACCGTCATCTCGTCGTCCTCCGGTCGCGCATCTCGTCCTCGTACGTGCCGTGCTCAGCCGGTACGTGGCACCCGCGGCCCGCCGCGGGGATGCGGCCGCTCAGGGTGTCGAGCAGACCTTACGGCCACCCGGCCCGCCCGTTCGCCCCCTCGAACCATCACGTCCTGGCCGGGCTCTTGTCCGACCGCTGTCCAGAGGCTAGCTTCTCTGTGCATAGAAAGCGCTTGCTGCAACGCTCACCAGTGCGACCACCGGGGGCGCACGCGGCGCGTGGACCGCGTACGAAGGGACTGACGTGACACGCAAGACGGTGCGGATCGCCATGAACGGCGTGACCGGGCGCATGGGGTACCGCCAGCATCTGGTCCGCTCGATCCTCGCCCTGCGTGAGCAGGGCGGACTCGACCTCGGCGACGGCACCGTGCTGTGGCCGGAACCGGTCCTGGTCGGCCGGCGCGCGCACGCCCTGCGGGCGCTCGCCGAGAAGCACGGCCTGGAGCACGTCTCGACCGACCTGGACGCCGTCCTCGCCGACCCGGCCGTCGACATCTACTTCGACGCGCAGGTCACCTCGGCCCGCGAGGAGGCGATCAAGAGGGCGATCGCCGCCGGAAAGCACGTCTACACCGAGAAGCCCAGCGCCACCGGCCTGGAGGGCGCCCTGGAGCTCGCCCGGCTCGCCCGCGAGGCCGGCGTCAAGCACGGCGTCGTCCAGGACAAGCTCTTCCTGCCCGGACTGCTCAAGCTGAAGCGGCTGATCGACGGCGGCTTCTTCGGCCGGATCCTGTCCGTGCGCGGCGAGTTCGGCTACTGGGTCTTCGAGGGCGACTGGCAGGACGCCCAGCGCCCGTCCTGGAACTACCGCGCCGAGGACGGCGGCGGCATCGTCGTCGACATGTTCCCGCACTGGGAGTACGTGCTGCACGAGCTGTTCGGCCGGGTCACCTCCGTACAGGCCCTCGCCGCCACCCACATCCCCCAGCGCTGGGACGAGAACGGCAAGCCCTACGAGGCCACCGCCGACGACGCCGCCTACGGCGTCTTCGAGCTGGAGGGCGGCGTGATCGCCCAGATCAACTCCTCCTGGGCGGTCCGCGTCAACCGCGACGAACTCGTCGAGTTCCAGGTGGACGGCACCGAGGGGTCGGCCGTCGCCGGCCTGCGCAACTGCCGCGTCCAGCACCGCTCCGCCACCCCCAAGCCGGTCTGGAACCCCGACATCCCCGCCACCGAGGCCTTCCGCGACCAGTGGCAGGAGGTGCCCGACAACCAGGACTTCGACAACGGCTTCAAGGCCCAGTGGGAGCTGTTCCTCAAGCACGTCTACGCGGACGCCCCCTACCACTGGGACCTGTTCGCCGGCGCCCGCGGCGTCCAACTGGCCGAGCTGGGCCTGAAGTCCTCGGCCGAGGGCCGCCGCCTCGACGTACCGGAGATCCAGCCGTGACCATCCGACTGCCCGGCGCGGGCAGGGCGCTGCGGACCTACGAGCCCCGCACCGAGCCGCTCGCCCCCACCCCCGGCACGCCCTTCACCTCCCGCACGGTCTTCTCGGCGGCGCACGTCGTCGCCGACCCGTTCGCCGACGCGTCGCCCGACTCGCCCGCCGCCGTCGACTGGGACGCCACCCTCGCCTTCCGCCGCCATCTGTGGGCCCACGGGCTCGGCGTCGCCGAGGCCATGGACACCGCGCAGCGCGGCATGGGCCTGGACTGGGCGGGCGCGGCCGAGCTGATCCGCCGGTCCGCGGCCGAGGCCCGCGGCGTCGGCGGGCGGATCGCCTGCGGCGTCGGCACCGACCAGCTCACCGGCGGCTCGCTCGCGCAGATCCGGGCCGCGTACGAGGAGCAACTCGCCGTCGTGGAGGAGGCGGGCGCCCAGGCGATCCTGATGGCCTCGCGCGCTCTGGCGGCCACGGCCGAGGGCCCGGAGGACTACCTGGAGGTCTACGGCCACCTGCTCCGCCAGGCCGCCGACCCGGTGATCCTGCACTGGCTCGGCCCCATGTTCGACCCGGCCCTGGAGGGTTACTGGGGCTCGGCCGACCTGGACGCGGCCACCGACACCTTCCTCCAGGTCATCGCCGCCCACCCCGACAAGGTCGACGGAGTGAAGATCTCGCTGCTGGACGCCCAGCGGGAGATCGACCTGCGCCGCCGACTGCCGCAGGGCGTGCGCTGCTACACCGGCGACGACTTCAACTACCCGGAGCTGATCGCCGGCGACGAGCAGGGCTTCAGCCACGCGCTGCTCGGCATCTTCGACCCGCTCGGACCGCTGGCGGCCGAGGCGGTACGGGTCCTGGACACCGGGGACGTCAAGGGCTTCCGCGGCCTGCTCGACCCCACGGTCGAACTGTCCCGGCACCTCTTCCAGGCCCCCACCCGCTTCTACAAGACCGGCGTGGTGTTCCTGGCCTGGCTCGCCGGACACCAGGCGCACTTCACGATGGTCGGTGGTCTCCAGTCGGCCCGCTCCCTGCCGCACCTCGCCCGCGCCTACGAACTCGCCGACGGACTCGGCCTGTTCCCGGATCCGAAGCTCGCCGAGGAGCGGATGAAGAACCTGCTGTCGCTGTACGGGGTGAACCAATGAGCACGGGCCTGGAACGCTTCTCGATCAACCAGATGACGGTCAAGCAGCTGTCACTGCCGGAACTGGTGGACACCTGCCTGGAGTTGGGAGTGCCGGGCGTAGGCCTGTGGCGCGAACCGGTGCGGGCGTACGGGGTGGAGGCCGCCGCCAAACTCGTACGGGACGCGGGCCTCACCGTCACCACCCTGTGCCGGGGCGGCTTCCTCACGGCGATCGACCCGGTCGAGCGGGCCGAGGCGCTGGGCGACAACCACGCGGCGATCGACGAGGCCGCGGCGCTCGGCACGGACACGCTGGTGCTGGTCTCCGGCGGACTGCCCGCCGGCAGCAAGGACCTGCACGGGGCCCGTGAGCGCATCGCGGACGCCCTCGCCGTCCTCGGCCCGTACGCCGCCGAGCGCGGTGTCCGCCTGGCCATCGAGCCGCTGCACCCCATGTACGCCGCCGACCGTTGCGTGGTCTCGACCCTCACCCAGGCGCTCGACCTCGCCGAACGCTTCCCCGCCGGCCAGGTCGGCGTCACCGTCGACACGTACCACATCTGGTGGGACGACACCGCTCCGGAGCAGATCGCGCGGGCGGGCGCGGGCGGCCGCATCCACACCTTCCAGCTCGCCGACTGGACCACCCCGCTGCCCGAGGGCGTGCTCAACGGCCGCGGCCAGATCGGCGACGGCTCGATCGACATGCGGGAGTGGAAGCGGTACGTGGAGGCGGCCGGCTACACCGGCGCCATCGAAGTCGAACTGTTCAACGAGGAGTTGTGGGCCAGGGACGGACGGGAGGTACTGGCGGAGACGGCGGACCGGTTCGTGGAGCACGTCATCCGATGACCGTCTGACGCAGGCGAAGAGCCGAGGGGGCCGGGTCGACGGACCGGGCCCCTCGAAGCCGTCCGGGCGCCGCACCCCCGGACAGGCCCCGACTGACACCTCGCACCGCTCAAGACGGACGCCCCGCCCGGCTCAAGACGGACGCCCCGCACCGCTCATGAGGGACACCACACCCCTCTCACAGCGCGTCGACCTCCGCCGCCGTCGGGTAGGACTCCTGCGCGCCCCGCCGGGTGACGGCGACCGCGCCGACCCGGGCCGCGTAGGCCGCCGCCACCTCCAGGGACGCGCCCGCGCCCAGCCGCCAGGCCAGCGCCGCGGTGAACGCGTCGCCCGCGCCCGTGGTGTCCACGGCGTCCACCTTCACGGACGGGACCCGGGCGACCTCGTCGGCGGACGCCACCAGCGCGCCCTCGCCGCCCAGGGTGACCACCACCGAGCGCGGGCCCAGGGCAAGCAGGTCCCGCGCCCAGCTCTCGGGGGTGTCGCCCGCCTCGGCGCCGCCCAGGATCACCTTCGCCTCGTGCTCGTTCACGATCAGCGGGTCGCAGGCCTTCAGGAGTTCCTGCGGCAGGGGGCGCGGCGGCGACGGGTTCAGCACGAAGCGGCTGCCCGGCGCCAGGTTCCGCACCGCCTCCACGACCGTCTCCAGCGGGATCTCCAGTTGCGCCGAGACCACCCGGGAGGCCCGCAGGAGGTCGCCGGCCGCGCGCACGTCCTCGGGGGTGAGCCGGCCGTTGGCGCCCGGCGAGACCACGATGCTGTTGTCGCCGGACGGGTCCACCGTGATCAGCGCGACCCCGGTCGGCGCCCCGCCGACCAGCACGCCCGCCGGGTCGACCCCGGCCGCGCGCTGGGCGTCGAGCAGCAGTCGGCCGTGGGCGTCGTCGCCGACCCGGGCCAGCAGAGCCGTCCGGGCCCCGAGCCGGGCGGCGGCCGCGGCCTGGTTGGCGCCCTTGCCGCCGGGGTGGACGCTCAGATCGGAACCGAGCACCGTCTCCCCGGCGGCGGGCCGCCGCTCGACACCGATCACCAGGTCGGCGTTGGCCGACCCCACGACCAGGAGGTCGTAGTCGTACATGTGTGCTTTCTCCTTACGGGGGTGATTCACGAGCGCGGCGGGGCGGGGGTCGATCGGCGGAATCCGGCCATGTCGGGCGCCGCCGGTGGCGGTCAGGTCGCCGGCGCCGGGCCACCTGGCACGGCGCCGGCCCCCGGCTCGCCGCAGGAGCGGCGTACGACCAGCCGGGCGGGGAGGGTGACGGACCGCGCGGGCCGTCCCGCTATCCGGTCGACCAGGGCGCGTACGGCGGCCCGCCCCAGCTCGCCGGTGGGCTGGGCGATCGCGGTGATCGGCGGGTCGGTGTGCGGGAACCACGGGATGTCGTCGAACGCGGCCAGCGCGATGTCGTCGGGCACCCGCAGCCCGCGCGCGCGGACGGCGTCCAGCGCGCCGAGCGCCATCAGGTTGTCGGCGGCGAACACGGCCTCGGGAGGCTCGGGCAGCCCCAGGAAGCCCTCGGTGACACGCCGGCCGCTCCCGGCCCTGAAGTCGCCCTGGCCGACGTACGCGTCCGGGAGCGGGAGGCCGTGGGCGGCCAGCGCCTCGCGGAACGCCTCGACGCGCTCGCGGCCGGTGGTGGTGGCCGCGGGGCCCGCGATGATCGCGAGCCGCCGGTGGCCGAGCCCGTACAGGTGCGCGACGAGATCGCGTACCGCCGCCCGCCCGTCCGAGCGGACGACGGGCACGTCCACGCCCTCGATCCACCGGTCCACGAACACCATCGGCGTGCCCGCGCGCGCGGCGTCCAGCATCAGCGGGGAGCCGCCGTCGGTGGGGGAGACCAGGAGGCCGTCGATACGGCGGTCGAGCAGGGTCCGTACGTGGTGGTCCTGGAGGCCGGGCCGCTCGTCCGCGTTGCCGATGATCACGCTGTAGCCGAGGGCGCGGGCCTCCTCCTCGACGGAGCGGGCCAGCGCGGTGAAGTACGGGTTGAGCACGTCGCTGATGACCAGGCCCAGGGAGCGGGTCCGGTGGGTGCGCAGGGACCGGGCGACGGCGTTCGGGCGGTAGCCCAGTGCCTCGACGGAGGCCAGCACGCGTGCGCGTGCGTCGGCGCTGACCGACGGATGCTCGTTCAGGACGCGCGAGACCGTGGCGACGGACACGCCCGCCGCGGCGGCCACGTCCTTGATGCTCGCCATCGCCGTTCCGCCTCCTCGTGGAATCGATTACACAATCGATTGGAAACGATTACACGCGCCGACCGCAAGGGCCCGTTGCCGGATCGTTGCCCTTCGGGGCCCGGGGAGTGGCGCGAAATCGCCCCCGTCCGAGCGATGAGTCCGTCCTCCGGCGTCAGTCATCACATACGACAGCGTCCGCCATAGGAAGGCACCCGCCATGACCGCCGCCGCCAAGGGCCCCGCGAGCTACTTCCCCTCCATCGAGAAGAAGTACGGCCGGGCGATCGCCGAGTGGAAGGACCTCATCCGCTCCTCGCCGCTGACCAAGCACATGGAACTCGTCAACTGGCTCAAGTCCGAGCACGGCCTGGGGCACGGCCACGCCAACGCCCTGGTGGCCCACACCCTCGCCGAGGGCAAGGCCGGGTGAGCGGCGGGCTCCGCCGGCGGCCCGGCCGGCGGGGCTGTCACAGCCCGGCGGTACCGTCGGGTCATGACCACGGAGGCGAGTCGGAGCGGGCAGGCCGGTGCCGGGGAGTGGCGTCCGGCCGTGCTGGAGGGCGTGCTCGAGCGGATCACGTACGCCAACGAGGAGAACGGCTACACGGTGGCCCGCGTCGACACCGGCCGGGGCGCCGGTGACCTCCTGACGGTCGTCGGCGCGCTGCTCGGCGCCCAGGTCGGCGAGTCGCTGCGGATGGAGGGCCGCTGGGGCTCCCACCCGCAGTACGGCAAGCAGTTCCAGGTGGACAACTACACCACCGTGCTCCCGGCCACCGTCCAGGGCATCCGCCGCTATCTCGGCTCCGGCCTGGTCAAGGGCATCGGGCCGGTCTTCGCCGACCGCATCACCCAGCACTTCGGCCTGGACACCCTGAAGGTCATCGAGGAGGAGCCCAAGCGCCTGATCGAGGTGCCCGGCCTCGGCCCCAAGCGGACCAGGAAGATCGCCGACGCCTGGGAGGAACAGAAGGCGATCAAGGAGGTCATGCTCTTCCTCCAGACCGTCGAGGTCTCCACCTCGATCGCGGTACGCATCTACAAGAAGTACGGCGACGCGTCGATCTCGGTGGTGAAGAACCAGCCGTACCGGCTGGCCGCCGACGTCTGGGGCATCGGCTTCCTGACCGCCGACAAGATCGCGCAGTCCGTCGGCATCCCGCACGACAGCCCGGAGCGGGTCAAGGCGGGCCTTCAGTACGCGCTGTCGCAGTCCACCGACCAGGGCCACTGCTTCCTGCCCGAGGAGCGGCTGATCACGGACGCGGTCAAGCTCCTCCAGGTCGACACCGGGCTCGTCATCGAGTGCCTCGCCGCACTCGCCGAGCCCCCCGAGGACGGCGCCGACCCCGGAGTCGTACGCGAGAAGGTGCCCGGCCAGGACGGCGGCGAGGCGGTGACGGCGATCTACCTCGTGCCCTTCCACCGGGCCGAGCTGTCCCTGTCCGCCCAGTTGCTGCGGCTGCTGCGCGTCGACGCCGACCGGATGCCCGCCTTCCGGGACGTCGCGTGGGACAAGGCGCTGACCTGGCTGAAGGGCCGTACGGGGGCCGACCTCGCCCCCGAGCAGGAGGCGGCGGTCAGGCTGGCGCTGACCGAGAAGGTGGCCGTGCTGACCGGCGGCCCCGGCTGCGGCAAGTCCTTCACGGTGCGCTCGATCGTGGAGCTGGCGCGGGCCAAGAAGGCCAAGGTGGTGCTGGCCGCGCCCACCGGCCGGGCCGCCAAGCGCCTGTCGGAGCTCACCGGCGCCGAGGCCTCCACCGTGCACCGCCTGCTGGAGCTCAAGCCCGGCGGGGACGCGGCCTACGACCGGGACCGCCCGCTGGACGCCGACCTGGTGGTCGTGGACGAGGCGTCCATGCTGGACCTGCTGCTGGCCAACAAGCTGGTCAAGGCCGTGCCCCCGGGCGCGCACCTGCTGTTCGTCGGGGACGTGGACCAGCTCCCCAGCGTGGGCGCCGGCGAGGTGCTGCGCGACCTGCTGGCCGACGGCAGCCCGGTGCCCGCCGTCCGCCTCACACGCGTCTTCCGCCAGGCCCAGCAGTCGGGTGTGGTGACCAACGCGCACCGGATCAACGCCGGGCAGCATCCGCTGACCGACGGCATGAAGGACTTCTTCCTCTTCGTCGAGGACGACACCGAGGAGGCCGGCCGGCTCACCGTGGACGTGGCGGCGCGCCGGATCCCGGCCCGGTTCGGGCTCGACCCGCGCAGGGACGTGCAGGTGCTCGCGCCCATGCACCGGGGCCCGGCGGGCGCCGGCACGCTGAACGGCCTGCTCCAGCAGGCGGTCACCCCGGGCCGCCCCGACCTGCCGGAGAAGCGGTTCGGCGGCCGGGTCTTCCGCGTCGGAGACAAGGTCACCCAGATTCGCAACAATTACGAGAAGGGGGAGAACGGTGTCTTCAACGGCACCGTGGGCGTGGTCACCTCGCTCGACCCGGTCGACCAGCGCCTGACGGTGCTGACGGACGAGGACGAGGAGGTGCCGTACGAGTTCGACGAACTGGACGAACTGGCGCACGCGTACGCGGTGACCATCCACCGCTCGCAGGGCAGCGAGTATCCGGCCGTGGTGATCCCGGTTACCACAGGCGCCTGGATGATGCTCCAGCGCAACCTGCTCTACACGGCGGTGACCCGGGCCAAGAAGCTGGTCGTCCTCGTCGGCTCGCGCAAGGCGATCGGCCAGGCGGTGCGCACGGTGTCGGCGGGGCGGCGCTGCACGGCGCTGGACTTCCGCCTCGGCGGCTGAAAACCGCCGTCCGGCGGGCCGGAAGACACTGTCTGACGCCACGTCACAAAAAATGATCGATCAAATGAGTCGTAAAGGTCACACAGCACTTCCCGTGGCCGGAGCGAGGGGGCAGGATGAACAGGTTGACGGCACTGAGTGCCGCCAATGGGCCCAATGGTCGACCCCGAGTGCACTCTCCTGAGCCAAATGGGGGATGGTAGAGACAGTCAGGGCACCTCGAAGATGAGGCACTACGTCGGTGAGGGAAGACGTGAGCGACAACTCTGTAGTTCTGCGGTACGACGGCGGCGAGTACACCTACCCGGTGGTCGACAGCACCGTCGGCGACAAGGGCTTCGACATCGGGAAGCTGCGCGCCCAGACCGGTCTAGTGACCTTGGACAGCGGATACGGCAACACGGCCGCCTACAAATCCGCCATCACCTATCTCGACGGTGAGCAGGGCATCCTCCGGTACCGCGGCTACCCGATCGAACAGCTGGCCGAGCGCTCCACCTTCCTGGAGGTGGCCTACCTGCTGATCAACGGTGAGCTGCCGACCGTCGACGAGCTCACCTCGTTCAAGAACGAGGTCACGCAGCACACCCTGCTGCACGAGGACGTCAAGAACTTCTACACGGGCTTCCCTCGCGACGCCCACCCGATGGCGATGCTGTCGTCGGTCGTCTCGGCGCTGTCGACCTTCTACCAGGACAGCCACAACCCGTTCGACGAGAAGCAGCGCAACCTCTCCACGATCCGCCTGCTCGCCAAGCTCCCGACGATCGCGGCGTACGCGTACAAGAAGTCGATCGGTCACCCGTTCGTCTACCCGCGCAACGACCTCGGTTACGTCGAGAACTTCCTGCGCATGACCTTCTCGGTGCCCGCGCAGGAGTTCGAGCCGGACCCGGTCGTTGCAGCCGCGCTGGACAAGCTGCTGATCCTGCACGCCGACCACGAGCAGAACTGCTCGACCTCGACGGTCCGCCTGGTCGGCTCCTCGCAGGCCAACATGTTCGCCTCGATCTCGGCCGGCATCAGCGCCCTGTGGGGCCCGCTGCACGGCGGCGCCAACCAGTCCGTCCTGGAGATGCTCGAGGGCATCCGCGACTCGGGCAACGACGTCGACACCTTCATCCGCAAGGTGAAGAACAAGGAGGACGGCGTCCGCCTGATGGGCTTCGGCCACCGGGTCTACAAGAACTTCGACCCGCGCGCCAAGATCATCAAGGCCGCCGCGCACGATGTGCTCTCCGCGCTGGGCAAGGAGGACGAGCTCCTCGACATCGCCCTGAAGCTGGAGGAGCACGCCCTGTCCGACGACTACTTCGTCGAGCGCAAGCTCTACCCGAACGTCGACTTCTACACCGGCCTGATCTACCGGGCCATGGGCTTCCCGACCGAGATGTTCACGGTCCTGTTCGCCCTCGGCCGGCTGCCGGGCTGGATCGCCCAGTGGCACGAGATGATCAAGGAGCCTGGCTCCCGCATCGGCCGCCCGCGCCAGATCTACACGGGCGTGGTCGAGCGCGACTTCGTCCCGGTCGAGGAGCGCTGATCCTCCCGGCGGCGCCATTGGCCCCGTAGCGTCACCCGGCCCCGTATCCCGCGCGAGTTCGCGGGTGCGGGGCCTCGTGCTGTGCGGAGCGCCCCGGATGCGTACCGGTGCGGGAACGGAGCGCAGGGAACGCGGCCCGGAAGCGGGCCGCGGAAGAAGGCCGAGGAAGAAGCGGAAGGCGCCCCGGAACGCCGGTCCCCCCACGGGCCGACGACCAGGGCGCCTTCCCATGTCCCGGTGCGGATTCCCCCCACGGGATCCGGCCGGGCGTTCAAGGACCAGCGCCTGAATCGCTGTGAGCACAACGAGCAGAACTCGTCGCACCTGGTGCTGTGCGGTCTGCCGGGACGCGCACGCGCGGGAGGGCCGCTCAAAGCTTCCCGGTGTACGTGCCCCGGCAACGCACCTCTGAGGAAGTCCCCCAAGACATCCCCAGATGCCGGTCAGCGCCCCCCAAGACGCTGCCCGACATCGCCAACTTAGACCTTCGAACCCCTTCGATGGTTACGTTCACATCACTGTGATCTGCGTCTCTTGCATATGTCCGTTAGGTACGCAAGAGCCCAAGTATGGCGACCGGTACCCAAGCGTAAGGATGATGCGCGAGCCTTGTGAAGAGCTTATGTGAGGCGCGCGTTGGACTCTAGAGGGACTCTTACTTCGGTCTCGACTGCTTTTCATTCAGCGGAACGTGCGCAGCCGCAGACTGTTCGTCACCACGAACACCGACGAGAACGCCATCGCCGCTCCCGCGATCATCGGGTTGAGCAGGCCGGCGGCGGCCAGCGGCAGCGCGGCCACGTTGTAGCCGAAGGCCCACACGAGGTTGCCCTTGATGGTGGCAAGGGTCCGCCGGGACAGGCGGATGGCGTCCGCGGCCACCCGGAGGTCCCCGCGCACCAGGGTCAGATCGCCGGCCTCGATGGCGGCGTCCGTCCCGGTGCCCATGGCCAGACCCAGGTCGGCGGTGGCGAGCGCGGCGGCGTCGTTGACCCCGTCACCGACCATCGCCACCGTGCGCCCCTCGGCCCGCAGCCGCCTGACGGCCTCGACCTTCTCCTCGGGCAGCACCTCGGCGACCACGTCCTGCGGGTCGATCCCGACGGCGCGTGCCACGGCCTCGGCGACGGCGCGGTTGTCGCCGGTCAGCAGGACCGGCCGCAGCCCCAGCGCGCGCAACTGCGCCATCGCCTGCGCGCTGGTCTCCTTGACCGCGTCCGCGACGGCGATGACACCGCGTGCCGCCCCGTCCCAGCCGACGACGACCGCCGTACGGCCCTCGCTCTCCGCCTGGCGCCGGGCGCGGGCCACCTCCTCGGGCAGCTCCGCGGTGAGTTCCACGAGCCGCCCCACGGCCACGTCATGGCCCTCCACGCGCCCGCGCACGCCGCGTCCGGGGACGTTCTCGAAGCGCTCGACCGGGGGCAGCGGTCCGAGCCGCTCCTCGGCGCCTGCGGCCACGGCCCGCGCGATCGGGTGCTCCGAGGCGTGCTCCAGCGCGCCCGCGAGGCGCAGCAACTGCTTCTCGTCGGTGCCCTCGGCGGCGTGGACCTCCTGGAGGGTCATCCGGCCTGTGGTGACCGTTCCGGTCTTGTCCAGGACGACGGTGTCCACACGGCGGGTGGACTCCAGCACCTCGGGGCCCTTGATGAGGATGCCGAGCTGGGCGCCCCGGCCGGTGCCGACCATCAGCGCGGTCGGCGTGGCCAGGCCCAGCGCGCACGGGCAGGCGATGATCAGCACCGCGACGGCCGCGGTGAACGCGGCGGTCACCTCACCGGTGGCGAACAGCCAGGCGAGCAGGGTGCCGACGGCGATGAGCAGGACGACCGGCACGAAGACCGCCGATATGCGGTCGGCCAGCCGCTGCACCTCGGCCTTGCCGCTCTGCGCGTCCTCGACGAGATGCGCCATCCGCGCGAGCTGCGTGTCCGCGCCGATCCGGGTGGCCTCGACGACCAGCCGGCCGCCCGCGTTGACCGTGGCGCCGGTGACCGTGTCGCCGGGGCCGACGTCCACGGGCACCGACTCGCCGGTGAGCATCGAGGCGTCGACCGCCGAGCTGCCCTCGACGACCGCGCCGTCGGTGGCGATCTTCTCGCCGGGCCGAACGACGAACCGGTCCCCGACCGCCAGCGCGGCCACCGGGATCCTGGCCTCCGCTCCGTCCCGCAGTACGGAGACGTCCTTCGCGCCCAGTTCCAGCAGCGCCCGCAGCGCCGCGCCCGCCCGCCGCTTGGAGCGGGCCTCCAGATAGCGGCCGAGCAGGATGAACGCGACGACCCCGGCGGCGACCTCCAGGTAGATCGTGGAGGCCGCGTCCACCCGGGAGACGGTGAGGCGGAACTCGTGGCGCATGCCGGGCATGCCCGCGTCGCCCAGGAACAGCGCCCACAGCGACCAGCCGAACGCGGCCAGAGTGCCGATCGAGACGAGGGTGTCCATGGTGGCCGCGCCGTGCCGGGCATTGGTCAGGGCCGCCCGGTGGAACGGCAGTCCGCCCCAGACGACGACCGGCGCGGCGAGGGTCAGCGAGAGCCACTGCCAGTTCGTGAACTGAAGGGCCGGGACCATCGCGAGCAGCACGACGGGGGCGGCGAGGAGTGCGGAGACGACCAGGCGCTCGCGCAGGGAGGCCAGTTCGGGATCCCGCGGCGCCCGCTCCTCGTCCGGCCGGGACTCCGCGTCCGCCGCCGGTCCGGGTGCCGGCGGCGGGGGCTCCTCCGCCGTGTAGCCGGTCTTGACCACGGTGGCGATCAGGTCGGCGACCGATACCCCGGTGGGGTAGGAGACCCTGGCCTTCTCCGTGGCGAAGTTGACCGCCGCGGTGACGCCGTCGATGCGGTTGAGCTTCTTCTCGACGCGGGCCGCGCAGGAGGCGCAGGTCATTCCCCCGATGAGCAGCTCGACCTCGGCGGCACCCGGCTGGTCGGCCGTGGGCGTCTGCGGGGCGGCGCGGGTGTTCATCCTCGGAACTCCAGACGACGTACGGGCGGGTGGGCCGGCCCTCGTCAGGCCTCGCCGACGAGTTCGAAGCCGGCCTCGTCCACGGCGGCGCGCACCGCCTCCGTCTCCAGCGGGGAGGCGGAGACGACGGTGACCTCGCCGGTGGAGGCGACGGCCTTCACCGAGCTGACGCCGGGCAGCTCGGAGATTTCGGCGGACACGGAACCCTCGCAGTGTCCGCAGCTCATCCCGCTCACCTTGTAGACGGTGGTGACGGTGTCCGGGGTGCTGGTCTGGGCGGTCATGTCGTTCTCCTCGTCGTGGTGGGTGGGGCACACGGGGCCAGGGTGGCCCGCCGCTCTCCAGATTATACCCCTAGGGGGTATTCCTCCAAGGAACCGCGGCCGATGACCGAAGCCGGGTCGAGGCAGGCCGCCCGTGCCCGGGATGTGCCCGCGTACTACGGTTTCGCCGGCGGCGGTGAGCCGCGGCGAACCGGACGGAAGGTGAGGCGGCGCGATGCGGGCTGTGGTGTTCGAGCGGTACGGGGAGCCGGCCGAGGTGCGCGAGGTGGCCGACCCGAGGCCTGCGGAGCACGGGGTCGTGGTGCGCGTCGAGGCGACCGGCCTGTGCCGCAGCGACTGGCACGGCTGGCAGGGCCACGACCCCGACATCGCGCTGCCGCACGTGCCGGGGCACGAACTCGCCGGGACCGTCGAGGAGGTGGGCCCCCGGGTGACCCGCTGGCGGCCCGGCGACCGGGTGACCGTCCCCTTCGTCTGCGCCTGCGGCACCTGTCCCGCCTGTGCGGCGGGCGACCAGCAGGTGTGCGAGCGGCAGACCCAGCCGGGCTTCACGCACTGGGGCTCCTTCGCCCAGTACGTGGCGCTCGACCACGCCGACGTGAACCTCGTCGCCGTACCCGAGGGCCTGTCCTACGCCACGGCGGCCTCGCTCGGCTGCCGGTTCGCCACGGCGTACCGCGCGGTGGTCCAGCAGGGCCGGGCCGCCGCCGGCGACTGGATCGCCGTGCACGGCTGCGGGGGCGTGGGCCTGTCGGCGGTGATGATCGCGGCGGCCGCGGGGGCCAGGGTGGTCGCGGTGGACGTGTCCCCCCAGGCCCTGGACCTGGCGCGGCGATTCGGCGCCGCGCAGTGCGTGGACGCGTCCGCCGTCAAGGACACGGCGGAGCGGGTGCGCGAGCTGACCGGCGGCGGCGCCCGTCTCTCGCTCGACGCGCTCGGCTCGCCCGCCACCTGCGCGGCCTCGGTGAACGGCCTGCGCCGCCGAGGCCGTCACGTCCAGGTCGGTCTGCTGCCCTCGACGACGGGCACCACCCCGGTGCCCATGGCGCGTGCGATCGCCCTGGAACTCGAACTCCTGGGCAGCCACGGCATGGCCGCGCACGCCTATCCGGAGATGCTGGAGCTGGTACGGGCCGGTGTGCTGCGCCCCGACCTGCTGGTGACGTCAGCCATCCCGCTGGCGGCCGTCCCGGACGCGCTCGCGGCGATGGGCACGGCACCGGGGTCCGGGGTCACGGTCATCGAGCCGTGGAGCTGACCTGACGGTGCCCCACCTCGCGTGGGGCACCGTCACGCCGGCGAACGGGGAAGAGGGCCGGGCCCGCGGCCCGGCAGCGGTGGTTCAGTCGGCTCTGCGTCCGCGGTTGCCGGGCCGGGCGGCGACCCAGGCGCGGACGGTGTCGGCGTACCAGTAGGGCCTGCCGCGCTCCACGTGGTCGGGTGGTGGCAGCAGGCCGTGCTTGCGGTAGGACCGCACGGTGTCCGGCTGTACCCGGATGTGCGCCGCGATCTCCTTGTACGACCAGAGCCTTCGGTCGGTCATGACGTGCACCTCCCCGCGCGCACCACGGCGGCGGCCGGAGAGGCCGTCGGGGGAGCCGGGCGCTGCGCTGGCGATCTCCAAGCCTGTGATCGGTGAACGACGCGGACCGCGCCCCGGCAAGCGGCTGTCGGCCGGGTGTGACCGGGGGGCCGCGTACCCGCGACATGTGTGACACGGCAGAGGTTTTTGTGACACAGCTGAAGCAAGCGATCTACCTGCCGGAGGGTTTACGCGACCGGATGGCGGACCCTCTCGTCCGTATGTCCGGACAAACCATTGACAGGGGTCCGTGCCCGGCACTAGAACCGGGGGAACAGGGGGAGTTGAGGCGAAGGGAAGCCGAGGGCAGCCGATGGCGTGCGACCTGATCACCGCGAGGCCGTACTCGCCGGCGTGCCCGGGACGGCCCGTCCGACCGACAGTTTCCCCACCCGAGCGGCGAGGGCACGCTGGGTGCAGACCCGCACGCGCCCCGTGGCGCCCGGGCACAGAACGCCTCCGGCGCGGGACGCCGCTTCGCCCTGGCAGGAGCGAAGTGCGAGCGTCGACTCCCCGCCCGCTACGGCCCCGCGCCGGAGGTCCCGACAACCCGCCGCGGGGCGGCGGCCGCCCGCACCCCGCCCGAACGCGGAATCCGCAAGCCGTCCTCACCGGGGCGCGCGCGGTGGACACTCCCACATGTGTCTACGCGGAGACGGAAACCGCAGACACAGTGTCGGGCGCGTCCTGGGCGCGTGCCTGGTGGGATGTACCTGTGGCCGAGACCGCGACGCGCCCGTCGCCGGTCACGGCACACGAGCTCGACGAACGGCACGCTTCGACCCGTCGCCGCCATCTGTGAAGGAGTAACCGGGCATGACGAAGATCGTCAACCACTGGATCGGCGGGAAGACCGCCGAAGGCGCCTCGGGGACGTACGGGCCGGTCACGGACCCGGCGACCGGCGAGGTCACCACGAAGGTCGCGTTCGCCTCCGTGGAGGAGGTGGACGCCGCGGTCGCCGCCGCCAAGGACGCGTACCTGACCTGGGGGCAGTCCTCGCTGGCCCAGCGGACCTCGATCCTGTTCAAGTTCCGCGCGCTGCTGGACGCCCACCGCGACGAGATCGCCGAGCTGATCACCGCCGAGCACGGCAAGGTGCACTCCGACGCGCTCGGCGAGGTCGCGCGCGGCCTGGAGATCGTCGACCTGGCCTGCGGCATCAACGTCCAGCTCAAGGGCGAGCTGTCCACCCAGGTCGCCACCCGCGTCGACGTGGCCGCGATCCGGCAGCCGCTGGGCGTGGTCGCCGGCATCACGCCGTTCAACTTCCCGGCGATGGTCCCGATGTGGATGTTCCCCATCGCCATCGCGTGCGGCAACACCTTCGTGCTGAAGCCGAGCGAGAAGGACCCGTCGGCCTCCCTGAAGATCGCCGAGCTGCTGGCCGAGGCCGGGCTGCCCGACGGCGTCTTCAACGTGGTCCACGGCGACAAGGTGGCCGTGGACCGCCTTCTGGAGCACCCCGACGTCAAGGCGGTCTCCTTCGTCGGCTCCACCCCCATCGCCCGCTACATCCACACCACCGCCTCCGCGAACGGCAAGCGCGTGCAGGCCCTGGGCGGCGCCAAGAACCACATGCTGGTGCTGCCGGACGCCGACCTGGACGCGGCCGCCGACGCCGCCGTCTCGGCCGCGTACGGCTCGGCGGGCGAGCGCTGCATGGCCATCTCGGCCGTCGTCGCGGTCGGTTCGATCGGCGACGAGCTGGTGGAGAAGATCCGCGAGCGCGCCGAGAAGATCAAGATCGGTCCGGGCAACGACCCGTCCTCCGAGATGGGCCCGCTGATCACCAAGGCGCACCGCGACAAGGTGGCCTCGTACGTGGAGAACGCCGCGAGCGAGGGCTCCGAGGTCGTCCTGGACGGCACCGGCTACACGGTCGAGGGCTTCGAGGACGGCCACTGGGTCGGCATCTCGCTGCTGGACAAGGTGCCGACCAGCGCCAAGGCCTACCAGGACGAGATCTTCGGCCCGGTGCTGTGCGTGCTGCGTGTGGACAGCTACGACGAGGGCGTGGCGCTGATCAACGCCTCGCCGTTCGGCAACGGCACCGCGATCTTCACCCGGGACGGCGGCGCGGCCCGCCGCTTCCAGCTGGAGATCGAGGCCGGCATGGTCGGCGTCAACGTGCCGATCCCGGTGCCGGTGGGCTACCACTCCTTCGGCGGCTGGAAGGACTCGCTCTTCGGCGACCACCACATCTACGGCAACGACGGCACGCACTTCTACACGCGCGGCAAGGTCGTCACCACCCGCTGGCCGGACCCGTCCGAGGCCCCGGCGGGCGTGGACCTCGGGTTCCCGCGCAACCACTGACCGTCGCACCCCCGACCGTCGCCGCAGGCGATGACGAGGCCGTCCGCTATGCGGACGGCCTCATCTTTTTTCGGGTGCGTGCTGCGGTTCCCGCACGCCCGTAAGGGCCCGAACAGTCGGACCGTTCGACGAGTGAATCAGTTGTAGATCGCTGTTGCGCCGCGAATTCCGTAGGTTAACGACCATTGACTCAGCGGTTTTCGTTGATGTTCGATATCCGGGCCGGGAGCGGACGAGAGCACTACGACCGCGAACCGCCGGAGGCGATAGCGCGCTCCCCGGCCCCTCACCTGTTGCACAAGTCGATCGGAACCGCTGCATGACCGACATGCTCCGCTCTGTCGAGAGCGCCGTCCCGGACGTGGCCGGCAGTCCCACAGAGTCGACGGACAGCCCCACCAAGCTCAAGCGCTCCATCGGGGTCGTCGGCGGCACCCTCCTCACCCTCTCGTGCGTGACCCCGGCCTCCACGCTGTTCGTGGTCGTGCCCGATCTCCTCGGCACGCTCGGCACCGCCACCGCCCTCACCATCGCCATCGGCTCCCTGCTGTGCATCGCCGTGGCGTTCTGCTACTCCGAGCTGGGCACCCTCATCCCCAGCGCGGGCGGCGAGTACGCCATGGTGTCGACCATGGCCGGGCGACTGGCGGGCTGGCTGGTCTTCGTGCTGTCCCTGCTCGTCGTCATGATCGTCCCGCCGGTGATCGCGATGGGCACCGCGGACTACCTGGCGCCGATCGTGCACCTCGACCCGGCCTGGACCGGCGCCGGCGTGATGCTGCTGGCCACCCTCGCCGGTCTGCTGGACCTGCGCGCCAACGCCTGGATCACCGGCATCTTCCTGGTCCTGGAGGTCATCGCGGCGGGCGTGGTCGCGCTGCTGGGCTTCGCGCACAGCCACCGGGGCGTCGGCAGCCTGGTCTCCATGCAGGTGGCCGGCGCGGACGGGCACACGGACGCCGTGACGGCCATGCTCGTCATCTCCGGGCTCGCCATCGCGCTCTTCGCCACCCAGGGCTTCTCCACCGCCGTCTACCTCTCCGAGGAACTGGAGAACCCGCGCCGCAACGTCGCCCGCACGGTGCTCGCCACCCTCGCCATCTCCTCCGTGATCATCCTCGTGCCGGTCGTCGCCATCACCATGGGCGCCTCCGACATCAAGGAGCTGACCGCCGGCAACCTGAGCTCGATGGTGATCGCCTGGTCCAACTCCGCGGTCGGCACCTTCGTCAGCCTCTGTGTGGCCCTGGCGATCATCAACGCCGGCATCGTCATGGTCATCCAGAACTCCCGCGTGCTGTTCGCCTCCGCCCGCGACAAGGCCTGGCCCTCGGCGGTGAACAACGTCTTCTCCCGGCTCGGCCGCTTCGGCTCCCCCTGGGTCGCCACCCTCGCGGTGGGCGTCCCCGGCGCGCTGCTGTGCTTCGTCAACCTGGACACCCTGTACGGCGTCACGGGCGTCTCGGTGACCGGCATGTACCTGCTCGTCGCGGTCGCCGCGTTGCTGTCCCGCCGCGGCTCCCACAGGCACACGGCCGCCTGGCGCATGCCGCTGTGGCCGGCCGTGCCCGTGCTGCTCATCGCGTTCCTGGCCTACATCCTCAGCCGGCAGGAGATCACCTACCTGCTGTGGACCGGCGGCATCATGGCGGTCGCCACCCTCTACTGGGCCTTCTACCTCCGCCCCCGCCGCGACACCCGCTGGCTGGTGTCGATCCCGGAGGACACCCAGCCGTAGGACGACGCGCCGCGTACCGCGTCCGCGGTACACCGCGGCGGCCCCGTACTCCCCGAGGAGGGGCGGAGGTTCGGTCCGGCGGCGGCTTCGGTTGCCGGCGGCGGCCCGTACCGTGGAGGGCATGGATCTTCGACTGCCCGGATTGCGCGGGCTGCCGCGGAGGCCCCGGCGCCTGCTGGCCGCCGGGGCCGCCGTCGTCGTGCTGGCCGGTGCCGGCACGTGGACGGCGATCGCCTCCGACGACCCGCCCCCGGTGCACCGCGCCGACCGGATGATGACCACGGGCGACGGGGTGCGGATCGACACCTCGTACTTCACCCCGGCCACGCCCGGCCGCCACCCCGCCGTCCTGCTCGGGCACGGCTTCGGCGGCAGCAAGGACGACGTACGGCGGCAGGCGCAGGACCTCGCCAGGGACGGATACGCGGTGCTGACGTGGTCGGCGCGCGGCTTCGGCAGATCCACCGGCAAGATCGGGCTGAACGACCCCAAGGGCGAGGTCGCCGACGTCTCCAAGCTGATCGACTGGCTGGCGCGGCGGCCCGAGGTGCAGCTCGACGGGCCCGGCGACCCGCGCGTGGGCGTGGCCGGAGCCTCCTACGGCGGAGCGATCTCCCTGCTCGCCGCCGGACACGACCGCCGGGTGGACGCCATCGCCCCGGCGATCACCTACTGGAACCTCGCGGACGCGCTCTTCCCGGGCGGCGTCTTCAAGAAGCTGTGGGCGGGCGCCTTCATCAACTCCGGCGGCGGATGCGCCGAGTTCGAGCCCACGCTGTGCCGGATGTACGAGCGGGTCGCCGAGTCGGGCAAGCCGGACGCCGAGGCGCGCGCACTGCTCCAGGAGCGTTCGCCGTCCGCCGTCGCCGACCGCATCAAGGTGCCGACCCTGCTGGTGCAGGGCCAGACCGACTCCCTCTTCCCGCTCGGCCAGGCCGACGCCGCCGCCCGGGCGATCCGGGCGAACGGCGCCCCGGTCGACGTCGACTGGATCGCGGGCGGCCACGACGGCGGCGACCTGGAGACCGGCCGGGTCCAGGCACGCGTGAAGACCTGGTTCGACCGGTACCTCAAGGGCGACAAGAACGCCGACACGGGCCCGGCGTTCCGCATCACCCGCACCGGCGGGGTCGACTCCACCGACGGCCGGGCCCTGCTGCGGGGCGCGAGCGGCAGCGCCTATCCGGGACTGGACGGCGGGCAGCGGTCCATCGCCCTGCGTGGAGGCGAGCGGCGCTTCGAGAACCCGGCCGGGGCCAACCCGCCCGCCGTGTCCTCCCTGCCGGGCCTCGGCGGCTCCGGCGGTCTGGCCCAGCTGTCCTCGCTCGGCGTCGGGGTGTCCCTGGACTTCCCCGGCCAGTACGCGAGGTTCGACTCCGCGCCGCTCGGCGGCGGCCTGCGCATCACCGGATCGCCCACGGTGACCGTCCACGTCACCTCGACCGCCGACGACGCGGTGCTCTTCGCCAAGCTGTACGACGTCGGACCGGGCAAGGACCAGCCGGTGCTGCCCGCCCAGCTGGTGGCCCCCGTGCGCGTCGAGGGCGCCAAGGCCGGCAAGGACGTCACCCTCACCCTTCCGGCGATCGACCACGAGGTGCAGAAGGGCCACCGGCTCCGCCTGGTCCTCGCCTCCACCGACCTCGGCTACGCCTCACCGGCCGCCCCCGCGACGTACACCGTCGGCCTGAAGAGCGATCTGAAGGTGCCGACCGCGCCGGGCGTGACCACCGCGGCGGCGCCGCTGCCCAGCTGGGTGTGGTGGCTGCCGGCGGCCGGCGCGGCGGTCGCGCTCGCCCTGCTGCTGACCGCCCGCCGCCGCACGGCCGCGCCCGCACCCGACCCGGAACTGGCCGACGTCCCGCTGCGGATCACCGGCCTGAGCAAGCGGTACGCGAGGTCGGCGGACCGGTACGCGGTACGGGATCTGTCGTTCCAGGTGGACAAGGGCCAGGTCCTCGGCCTGCTCGGGCCGAACGGCGCGGGCAAGACGACCACCCTGCGCATGCTGATGGGCCTGATCCAGCCGGACGCCGGCGAGATCCGCGTCTTCGGCCACGCCGTCCGGCCCGGCGCGCCCGTGCTGTCGCGGGTCGGCGCCTTCGTCGAGGGCGCCGGCTTCCTGCCCCATCTGTCCGGCCGGGAGAACCTGGAGCTGTACTGGCAGGCCACCGGCCGCCCGCCCGAGGACGCACACCTGGACGAGGCCCTCCGGATCGCCGGCCTCGGCGACGCGCTGGCCCGCGCGGTACGCACCTACTCGCAGGGCATGCGCCAGCGCCTGGCGATCGCGCAGGCCATGCTGGGCCTGCCGGACCTGCTGATCCTGGACGAGCCCACCAACGGCCTCGACCCGCCCCAGATCCGCGAGATGCGCGAGGTGATGATCCGTTACGCGGCAGACGGCCGCACGGTGATCGTCTCCAGCCATCTGCTCTCGGAGGTCGAACAGTCCTGCACGCACCTGGTCGTGATGGACCGGGGACGGCTGGTGCAGGCGGGTCCGGTCGGCGAGATCGTCGGCTCCGGGGACACCCTGCTGGTCGGCACCGCCACCCCGGTGGAGGACCCGGTCGTGGAGAAGGTGTCCGCCCTGCCGGGCGTCGCCTCGGCACTGCGGACCGAGGACGGCCTCCTGGTCCGGCTGGAGACCGGCGGCACGGCGCGGGAGCTGGTCGTGGAGCTGGTCCGGCTGGAGGTGCCCGTCGTCTCGGTCGGCCCCCACCGCCGGCTCGAAGACGCCTTCCTCACCCTGATCGGAGGTTCCGCATGAGCACGCTCGCCGAGAGCACCGAGGTCGCCTCCGGCTACCGGGCGGGCCGCACCCTGCCCCTGAGGGTGGAGCTGGTGCGGCAGCTCAAGCGGCGCCGCACGCTCGTCATGGGCGGCATCCTGGCCGCGCTGCCCTTCGTGCTGGCCGTCGCCTTCGCGATCGGCGGCGGTCCGGGCGGCCGCAGCGGCCGGGTGACGTTGATGGACACGGCCACCGCGTCCGCGGCCAACTTCGCCGCGGTGAATCTGTTCGTCTCGGCCGGCTTCCTGCTGGTGATCCCGGTGGCGCTGTTCTGCGGGGACACGGTCGCCTCGGAGGCGAGCTGGTCCTCCCTGCGCTACCTGCTCGCCGCGCCCGTGCCGCGGGCCCGGCTGCTGTGGTCCAAGCTTGTCGTCGGACTCGGGCTCAGCCTGGCGGCGATGCTGCTGCTGCCGCTGGTGGCGCTCGCCGTCGGCACGGCCGCCTACGGCTGGGGCCCGCTGGAGATCCCCACCGGCGGCGCGCTGGACGCGGGCACCGCAGCGCAGCGGCTGCTGGTGGTCGTGGCGTACATCTTCGTGTCGCAACTGGTCACTGCGGCACTGGCGTTCTGGCTGTCCACCAGGACGGACGCGCCGCTCGGCGCCGTGGGCGGTGCCGTCGGCCTGACCATCGTGGGCAACGTCCTGGACGCCGTCACGGCCCTCGGGCACTGGCGCGACTTCCTGCCCGCGCACTGGCAGTACGCCTGGGCCGACGCCGTGCAGCCGCACCCCGAGTGGTCCGGGATGATCCAGGGCACGGCGGTCTCCGTCAGCTACGCGCTGGTGCTGTTCGCCCTGGCCTTCCGCGGGTTCGCCCGCAAGGACGTGGTGTCCTAGCAGTCGCGCTTGCGGCGGGCCCGCCCGAACCACCGGGCGACCCGCCGCGCACCCGTTCCCGTACGTGGTCGAGTTGCCGTAGCTCTCCCACGAGTTCAGGCCGTTCGTGACGGCCGGCCCGCCGTCGCGGCGACGGCCGCGGTGGCGACAATCTTCCTCATCACTGGCCAGTCCTTTCTGAAAAACCGCGTCCACACCGGAGCGCTCTGGTCAGCTGTGCGGCCACACCCTGGTTTCTCCGGGTCACTCCGTCGGTCGAGGGTGCGGACTGATTGTGTGTTTTTTGGAATCCGTGATTTTCCGGAGTTTTGAATGCGGTGGCGTCCAAGCGGGTGAACCCCCGCAACCAAACATGCGGCGCCGGGTTGATGAGGGCGTAGGACCTGCGTCGCTAAGAGGAAAGGAACGCGCAGTGGTCAAGAAGGCAAAGGTCGCCGCGGCGGCCGCCGCTTCTGTCGTCGGTATGTCGGTGGCGGTTGCCATCGGGAACGACAGTGGCCCGACCGTATCGAACGGCGCCGGAGCCTCGTCGTCGTTCGGCGACTCGGCCACGAGGGCACTATGAGCCCGCAGTTCTCGCCGACCCGGGGGTCGCTCGACAAGCCGTGCCTCGGCCTGGGCGACACCAGCGCCGGTGTGCTGCAGGCCGTCGACGTCCAGGACGTTCCGGTTCTGTCGGACCAGCAGAACCAGCAGTGCTCGGACACCTCCACACAGGCCAAGCGGGACGCCGCGCTTTCGCACCTCCGGGACAACCTGTCGGCTCTGTCCGCCAACACCGGGAGCTGAGCCGAGTCAGGTGGCCCATGGTCCTTTGCCGCCTCGGCCGAGGACTGCCCGGACCTTTCCGAAGAACTCTTTCCGGCAATGCAGTCGAGGGTGAATCGTATGGCCGCGAGGGTCAATCGAGTGAAGTGCTCGGCGACTCACGTTCCGCGTTTTCCCATTACGGCTATTCCTCGTTCAGCATCACGACCGTATCGGTTGTGTTCAATCGGTTTCTGACCGCCATCGGGGGCATCGTCCCCAAGAAGGGAACATTTCATGAAGAAGAGCGTTGCTGTCGTCGCCGGTGCCCTCGTGGCCCTGGGCATGGCCGGCCCCGCCTTCGCCGACTCCGGGGCCTCGGGTACCGCCACGAACTCCCCGGGTGTGCTCTCGGGCAACGTCATCCAGGTTCCCGTGCACGTTCCGGTCAACGCCTGTGGCAACACCGTCGACGTCATCGCGCTGCTGAACCCGACGTTCGGCACCACCTGCGCCAACGGCTGACCGTCCGGCGCACCCAGCCGCACCGGCTGTGTCACGGCCGGCCTTGGACATCGATCTCTCGCCCAAGGCCGGCCTTCCCACTTTTTCAAGCCGCACAGACCTGGCGGCTGCAAGCAGGAAGACAACGAGATTGCGACAGACTCTGAGCAGGGGAGTGTTCGCGGCCGCCGCCGCGACGAGCATGCTGACCCTGTGCGGCAGCTCCGCCCTGGCCGACTCGCAGGCCGATGGTGCCGCCTCCAACTCGCCCGGCGTGCTGTCCGGGAACACCATCCAGGCACCGGTCTCGGTGCCGGTGAACGTCTGCGGTAACACCGTGGACGTGGTGGCGGCGCTCAACCCGGCGTTCGGCAACGGCTGCGCCAACGGCTCACCGGCGCCCGTGCCCGTGCCCGTCACGGAGCCGGAACCCGGTGTCACGCCGCCGACCGACGGCGGCTCCACGACTCCGCCTCCCCCGGCCACGCCGACGCCCACGCCGGCCGCCGAAACGCCGACCATGGACACCCCGCCGCGCGTGGTGGACGAGCCGGTGGACGAGCCGGTGGACGAGCCGGTGGACGAGCCCCAGCATGCCCAGACCCTGCCGGCTCCGGCGGCCTTCGAGCACGCCACGCCTGACGCGGCCCCGCAGCTGGCCGAGACCGGCACCGGCGCCCTGCTGGCGTCCTCGGCCGCCAGCGCGGCCCTGATCGCCGGCGGAGTGATCCTCTACCGCCGCGGCCGCGCGGCGTCGCACCGCTAGGGCTGGATCTCCCGGGCCTGCGAAGCGGCCCCCTACGGGTGCCGGACAGCCGGACATGCTGTCCGGCACCCGTTCTTGTTGTCCCTGACCGCCGGCATGCCCGTCGGGCCGACGGTTGGTGCGCGCGTCTTGTTGTCGACCGTCGCGCTCGTCTTCCTTGCGGGCTGGCGGGCTCGCGCTGGTCCTCCTGAAGGCTCTCGTCTGGCTGGGGCCGGCGGGCTCGTCTTGCAGCCGGCCATCGCGTCTGTCTTGCCGACGGCCGAGCGCTCGCCTGCCTGGCGTCCGGGCGCACTTGTCTTGCCGACGTCCGGAGCGACCGCCCGCGGTCGGCCGACCACCGGCTTCGGCCCGCGCCATTCCTGGCCCGCCGCCAACCCTGCCGCGCCTCTGGCCCTGGCCCGCCGCCGGTCCCGGCTCGCCCACGGCCCCGGCCCGGCCAGCCCCCGGTCCTGGTGTTTTGCCTCCGGCGGTGGCCCGCCTCCGGTCCTGGCTCGCCACCGGCCCCCGTACGCCCCCGGTCCCGGTTTGCCTCCGCCCGTGGCCCGCCCCTAGCCCTGGCCCGCTGTCGGCCCTGGTCCGTTGCCGGACCTGGTCCGCTGCCGGTCCCGGCCTGCTGCGGGCCCCGATCCGACCCCCGGTGCTGGTTCGCCTCCGGCTGTGGCCTGCCAGCAGTCGCTCCTGGTCCTGGCTTGCCACCGGCTCCGGCCAGTTGTCGGTCCCGGTCCGTCCTCGCTCCTGACTCGCCCCCGCTCCCGGCCCGCCTCGGTCCTGAATCCGGTGGCCCCGGCCGGCCCCGGCCGTGGCTCGTCCTCGGAGTTGGGAGGCGAGCCGGACGTGCTTGCGGACACTTTTTAGATCACCCCTTTGGCGGAGCAACTCGTGGGACTGCCACGCGTTGACACAACGCCGGGCATCCCCGCCCGGGTGATTTTGCATCAACCCAAGGAGCACCTCTCCATGTCGCGTATCGCCAAGGGCCTGGTCCTTACCTCCGTCGCCGCAGCGGCCGTCGCCGGTGGTGCCGGCATCGCCGCCGCCAGCAGCGGCGCGACCGGCGGCGCCGCCAACTCCCCGGGCGTGCTGTCGGGCAACGTCATCCAGCTTCCCGTGCACGTTCCGGTCAACGTCTGCGGCAACACCATCGACGTCGTCGGCGTGTTGAACCCGACGTTCGGCAACGCCTGCGTCAACGGCTGACGTCCGCGCGCGTTCCTCCGTCCGGCCGCCGTCCCCGGGTTCCTCCTCTGGGACGGCGGCCGGACGCGTAGAAGACCCCCTGTGTCGCAGATCCCGGATGAGAACCCGGCGAATTCGGGCCGCCGGGGTTTCCGGTCCGGCCGCGGCTCGTTGGGCAGGGCGACGCAATGCCCCGCGGTGACCGACGTCGCCGAAGAAAGGAACACGATGAAGCCCCTGAAGGCTGCCGCCGTCCTCGCCGGGTCCCTGGCCCTCACCGGCGCCGCCGCGCCCGCGTTCGCCCAGAACGCCGCCGACTTCACGCCCAACAGCCTCAACGGCGCCGTGAACACGCTCAGCAAGGGCCCCGTCGACGTCATGCCGCTCCAGCACCAGTCCGACGCCCTCAACACCGAGAACCAGGACTCGCTGCTCCACACGGTGAACGGCGCCACCCAGACCCTGAACGCCCCCAAGCCGCTGCTCGGCGGCCTGGCGCTGCAGCGCTGAGCCGAGAGAGGCGTGAGCCCGTCGCCCCGTACCGGCCGGACCCGTCGTACTACTGCGGCACTCGGGGGAATCCCGTGCTGGTGGTGGCGTCAGGATCGTTGGGCGGTACGGACGTCGAGCCCCGAACCCGGAAAGGGACCGTACCTGACATGAAGTCGATCACCCGAGGAACCCTCGCCGCCGTCATCACGGGCGTCGCCGCAGCCATGGGCGCGGCAGCGACCCCCGCCGCCGCGGCCGGCACGGTTCCCGTCCCCGTCCCGCTGGGCGGCGCGGAGGCGGCCCTCGGCACGGAACTGCCCGAAGTCGGCGGACAACTGCCGCTGCCCACGGCGGGCGTGCCGGAGCCCCCGCGCTTCGTCCGGGGACGGCTCCTGCCCGAACGCGCCGTGCCGCGGCTGCCGGTCGAGGGCGGGCTGCCCGGCCTGGAGTTGCGCGCCCCGCTGGCCCACACCCTCGACGACGGCTTCGACCACGTCGGCGTCGGCCTGCCCGCCTCCGACGTGCGGAGCCTGACCCCGGGCCTCTCCCTGGACGCCCCCCTGACCGCCCCGAACCCCGGCGAACTGCCCGCCCTGAAGCAGCCGGAGCTGGCCGTCCTCGCCCCCGTACTGCGCACCGCACCGGGCGCCGACCTGACGGCCGGTCCCGGCCTGTAGCGGCGACGGAGAGACGTCAGCCGTCCGACATGGGCCGGCGTCCGCCGAGGCGCGCGGTGACCTGGGCGGCGGAATCGCGCACCGTCTCGCCCAGAACCGGGAGCCCTTCGGGGGAGACCCGGAACCGGGGCGCGGAGACGAGGACCGAGGCGACCACCTCGCCGCGGTGGTCGAAGACCGGGGCGGCGACGCCCACTTCCTCCACCGAGGTCTCGCCGTAGTTGACGGCGTAGCCGCGCTCGGCGCTCTCCGCGAGGCGGAGCAGATAGGCGTCGACCGCGGCGTCGCTGAGCCCGGGGTGGACCACGGCCCCGCTGGTGACCAGGGCCCGTACCCGCTCGGAGGGCAGTCGGCCGAGGAACACCTGCACCGAGGAACTCGCCGCGGTCTGGTAGCGGGTGCCCAGCGGAGTGCTGTGCTTGACCTCGTGCCGGCTCGCCACCTGCTCCACACAGACCGCCTCGGCGCCGTTCCACACCAGCAGCGCCGCGGTCTCGCCGGTGCGGTGACTCAGCTCCTGGAGCACCGGGTACGCCGCCCGGCGCACATCGAGGTCGGCCAGCAGCGGACCCGCCATCGCGATCACGCCGAGCCCCAGCCGGAACCGCCGGGAGCCCGGGTCGCGCTCGACCAGGCCGTCCTGCTCCAGCGTGGCGAGGATGCGGGACACGGTGGACTTGTGCAGTCCGGTCCGGGTGGCGATCTCGGTGACGCCCAGCTCGGGCTCGTCGACGCTGAAGGTGCGCAGTACCCCGATGCCGTTGCGCAGCACGGTCATACCGCGCCCTGAGCCGGCCGCACCGTTGTCGGGGATCTCGTCCGTCGTATTGCCTGCCATGGTGCGCCCCATCATGCCCTTGCCGGAATGCCGACCGGGACACAGGGAGCAAAATGGAGGAGTGATCGCACACTCCCGTCGATCCCTCCGGCGCGGCGGGCGCGACAACTCGCCGACGCCGCCCACGGGGCGGCTGCGGTCACTGTTCAGGCCGCGCACCGTCGCGGGCCAGGTGTTCCTGCTGCAAGTGGTCATCGCGGTACTGATCGTCGCCGCCGCGCTGGTCGCCCTCGTGCTCCAGGCCGGGGACGACAGCTCAAAGGACGCCCGGGAACGCTCCCTGGGCATCGCCGAGACGCTGGCGTACGCGCCGGACACGCTGAAGGCGATGACCGGCCCCAACCCGACCAAGGTGCTCCAGCCCGTCGCGCAAAAGATCATGAAGGGGACCGACGTCGACCTCGTCGTCATCTACTCGAAGGACGGGATCCGCTACACCCACCCCAACCCGGCCTTCATCGGCAAACCGGTCTTCGGCCCCCGCAAGCCGCCGCCCTCCGCGGTCACCCATACCATCCAGACCACCCAGGGGCGCTCGGTGGTCTCGTACGTCCCCGTCACCAAGCCGGGCGGCGGGGCCGTCGGCACCGTCGCGGTCGCGATCACGGTCCAGAAGGTGCAGACCACGGCGGGCCGGCAGCTCCCGGTCCTGCTGGGGACGGCGGCCGGGGCGCTGGTCCTGGCCGCGGCAGGCACCGCGCTGGTGAGCCGGCGGCTGCTGCGCCAGACCCACGGTCTGGGGCCGGCCGAGATGACGCGGATGTACGACCACCATGACGCCGTCCTGCACGCGGTGCGCGAGGGCGTGCTGATCGTCGGGGGCGACGGACAACTGCTGCTCGCCAACGACGAGGCACTGCGGCTGCTGGAACTGCCGCCGGACGCGGAGGGGCAGAAGGTCACCGACCTGCCCCTGGACGCCGGCATCGCCGAGCTGCTGACGTCGGAGCGCACGGCCAACGACGAGGTCCACCTCACGGCCGACACCCTGCTCGCGGTCAACAAGCGGCCCACCGCCCCGTACGGCGAGTACGAGGGGAGTGTGGTGACGCTCAGGGACACCACGGAACTGCGGGCGCTGTCGGGACGCGCCGAGGTGGCGCGCGAGCGCCTGAAACTCCTCTACGACGCGGGCATGAAGATCGGCACCACCCTGGACGTGTCGCGCACCGCGCAGGAACTGGCGGACGTGGCCGTTCCCCGCTTCGCCGACGTCGTCACCGTCGAACTGGTCGAGGAGGTCCTGCGCGGCCAGGAGCCGACCGGGGCGATCAGCGAGGTGCGCCGGGCCGCGGTGCGGGGCCGTCCGGGGTACCAGCCGCTGGTGGAGTTGGGCCGACGGCTCAGTTTCGCGCCCGACTCACCGCAGGCCCGGTGTGTGGAGAGCGGTCGAGGGGTGCTCGAGGCGGAACTGACGGAGGCGGGGGAGTGGCGGGCGGCTGATCCCGATCGCGCACGGCGCATCCTGGAGCGCGGCATCCACTCCCTGATCGCGGTGCCGCTGCGCGCCCGCGGCACGGTACTGGGGGTGGTGGACTTCTGGCGCTGCCGCCGGGAGGGGGCCTTCGACGCGGAGGACGTACCGTTCGCCGAGGAACTGGCCGCCCGGGCCGCCGTCGCCCTCGACAACGCCCGCCGCTACACCCGCGAGCACACCATGGCGGTCACCCTGCAACGCAGCCTGCTGCCCCGCGGCCTGCCCGAATACAGCGCCCTGGAGGTGGCCTACCGCTATCTGCCGGCCCAGGCGGGGGTGGGCGGGGACTGGTTCGACGTGATCGAACTGTCCGGGGCCCGGGTGGCCCTGGTGGTCGGCGACGTGGTGGGACACGGGCTGCACGCGGCGGCCACCATGGGACGGCTGCGCACCGCGGTGCACAACTTCTCCACCCTGGACCTCGCCCCGGACGAGCTGCTGGGCCGCCTGGACGACCTGGTGGCCCGGCTCGACCGGGACGGCCCGGCCGGCGGCGGTGAGGAGGGCCTCGCGGGGGCCACCTGCCTGTACGCCGTCTACGACCCGTCCTCGGGCACCTGCTCCCTGGCCCGGGCCGGCCACCCGCCGCCCGCCCTCGTTTCCCCGGACGGCAGCGTGGCCTTCCCCGACCTGCCCGCCGGACCGCCCCTGGGCCTGGGCGGCCTGCCCTTCGAGGCCACCGAACTGCGGCTGCCCGAGGGGAGCCAGCTGGTCCTCTACACGGACGGGCTCGTCGAGGGCCGCGAACGGGACATCGGTGCCGGCCTCGAACTCCTGCGTGCCGCGCTGGCCCATCCCGACCGGCCCCCGGAGCAGACCTGCCAGGCGGTGCTCGACGCCCTTCCCCCGGACCACGCCAGTGACGACATCGCCCTGCTGGTGGCCCGTACCCGCGTGCTCGATCCCGATCTGGTCGCCGACTGGGACGTGCCGGCCGACCCCGCGGCCGTCTCCCGCGTCCGCGCCGACGTCGCCCGGCAGCTGAAGGACTGGGGCCTGGAGGACGCGAGCTTCACCACCGAACTCGTCCTCAGCGAACTGGTCACCAACGCCATCCGCTACGGCAGTGCCCCCATCCACGTCCGCCTGCTGCGTGACCGCAAACTGATCTGCGAGGTCTCCGACGGCAGCAGCACCTCGCCCCACCTGCGGTACGCGGCGACCACGGACGAGGGCGGACGCGGTCTGTTCCTGGTCGCCCGGTACGCGGAGCGCTGGGGAACCCGGTACACCCCCACCGGCAAGGTCATCTGGACCGAGCAGCCCCTGCACGGCGGGGCGGGGTCGGCCGACGGCCCCGTGGGCGGCGACCTGCTCGACCAGTGGGACGACGTGACGCTGTGACCCGGCCCTGACCGCCCGCTGCCCGCCGGACAGCGGCTCCTTGGCCGCGGGGATCTCCGCCCCACGGGCGGCACCGGCGTACAGGCCTGCGGGATCAGCGCCTGACGTGCTTGCTGTCCAGCGGTGACCTGGTGTCCCGCTGTGCCGGGATGGCGGAGAGCGCTCGCGCCGCCGTACCCGCCCGGCGCTCGCCGGGCACCGCGCTCAGCGCACGGGCCGCCTCGTTGAAGCGGACGGCGGACGGCGGATCGCTCGGGCCCAGCAGGTGCTGCTTGAGCTCGGCGCGGGCCTCGGCGTGGGTGTCCTTCTCGGGGTGGCGCACGGACTCCAACAGGGCTGGTACGCCGGAGGCGTCCGGAGCGAGGACGGCGCCTGCCCGGACGGTGGGGAAGGTGTCGCGGAAGTCCTGCTCCGGAAGGCCGCTGGTGTTGGCGACGGCGTAGGGCTTCTCGCTCGCCAGATAGTCGGATATGACGCTGGAGACATCGCTGACCAGCAGGTCGGCCACGTTGAAGCAGGCGTAGACGGTCGGCCGCGCCTCGGTGATGATCCGGTGTTCCCACGCGGGGAACAAGGCCCAGTACGCGGTCTCCCAGGCGGCGGTCGCCTCGGCCACGGCCGTGGCTCGACCGGGTTCCGGGACCGACTGGAGCAGCATCCGCTCCGTGTTGTCCGCGCTCGCCCGGAACGAGGACGTGGTCAGCCGGTCGAGTTCGGCGGTCCGCCGGGCCAGTTCCGCCGCCGCGGAGGGCGCGGGTCGCTCATCGGAGTGTTCCGCGGCACGGAGCGTGTTCGCGGCGCGGATCATCTCCTGGATCCGGGTGTTCGCGGATGCCGCCCGCGGATCGACCGAGCCGGTCAGCGGGTGCGGCTTGTACAGGAGCCGGATCCCGGGGTCGGCCAGGAGGGCGCGGACGATGTTCTCGCCGGCCTCGATGACCGAGGTGTTGCCCGGGTTGCCGTCCCACCCCTCCCACGTGGGGGCGTAGAGAACCGTGGTGTACGGGCCCACGGGCGCACCGGCGTACGGCTCGATCGCGTCCAGCTGCGGGCGTCCGATCTCCACGACGTCGTTGTCGTCGACACCCACGTTCGCCAGGGCGTACCGCTCGCGCGCCGCGGGACCGGCCACCCACACCTCGTCGTACGCCTTCGCATACGGATTGCAGCTGGACAGTTTGTCGCTCTCGCCGTGGTTGACGAACGCGTGCTTGATGGTCGGGATGCGCAACACCTGCGAGGTCTTCCCGGAGTTCGACGGGTGGATCATCATCGTCAGGGTCGAGTGCTCCAGCCTCATCAGGTCGGCGACCTTCGGCAGACACACGATGGGGATGTCGGTGGACGCGATCTGATTCACCATGAAGCGCTCACGCAGCACGATCAGCGGGCGGCCCTCCAGCCGGGACAGCGGCTCCAGCCACATGTTCGCCTGATAGGCCGAGCTCGTGCCGCCGGAGAAGTACATGCCCACCGTCGGCTGGTACTCCGCGAGCCAGGCGTCGAACCACTCCAGCGCCTGCTCGCTCGTCACCGGCCTGCGTCCCGGCAGCAGCCGCCGCAGCAGTATGCCGTTGGCCACCAGGGCGAGGGCGGCGGACAGGGCGATTCCCGCGACGGCCCACCAGGCCGAGCCGCCCACCGCGGTGGTCAGCAGTCCGGCCGCCGAGGGCAGACCGAACACGAGGAGCCGCTGCCCGGAGCGCTGCGTCAGCAGCGCCGGGGGAGCGGGGCTCAGCAGCAGCGGCGAGGCGTCGATGTTCCGGGTCACCACGGGCAGGGTGCGGGTGCGGCGTACGAGGATCGCAAGCGCCTGGGACACGAAATGCAGGGCGTAGAAGAGCAGCAGACCGCAGACCAGAGCCAGGTATTTCGTCTCGTAGTCCTCGTTGCTGATGCGGATCAGGCCGGTCAGCAGCAGAAGGTCCCGGATGACTTGGCGCACGGTCACGGTCGCGTGCAGCTTCCCGAGGGCGGTGGTCACGTTCCGCTGCCACCGGTGCAGAGCCATGTCCGCCGCCAGCCCGAGAGTGGTGGAGGCCACGAGCAGGGGAACGCTGGGGAGGAGGGCACCTACTGCCTGAGCGGCGAACGACAGGGCGAGCACTGCGGGCAGGAGGATGCGTGCCGCGGCGGTACGCAACCGAGCGGGTGGGGGCATTGCTGACAACTTCGCGGGCTCCAGGCCAATCACCATCCCTGCGCACGGACTTGCTGACTTGCGCGCTCAAATGGCCGCGGGCCGGAAGCCAATGCGTACGGATGTTTTCCTTCAAATTTCAGCGGACTTTACCTATGGGACATCCTCGACTCCAGGGAGAACAGGAGGATTTTGTTTGAAGGAACGGTGTATCAATGTGCCCGATGTGACGTTCAAGTAACCGGGTGGCACTCCTCGCGAAATGCGTGGCGTGGCTGTGCGAAGCGTCTGTGACCAGCCATTTTCGAAAGATCAAAGAGCATGTTGCTGAGCTGCGCTGACGCTCCGTGTTGTATTCGAAGCCGGGTGTTGTTCCTGTTTTTGAACCAGATGAGGTGAGGCTGTGGAGTGGATTTGCCGCCGCTGTGACCGGTCTTTGTATTCCATTGGCGGGTGAGGAATTGAACACGTGGCGATCTCACCACAAGTGAGGAGTCCACAGCGGCATTCCGCCGGCCCGCGGACAGGGCGGGTTTGCGAGCCCGCCCGCTCAGCCGAAGGTGTCGGAAGGTGCCGGGCGCCCGGCGTCGGCCACGGGCCTGTCGTCGGATCCGGCGTCTTCGGGCGCCGGATCCGATGCCGGGCGGCGGCGCTCGAGAAGGGTGAGGAGCGGGCCGGTCATGGCAGTGGTGGCCAGGGCCGCGGTGGCGGAAGACATGCGGCGCATCCTGCCAGCGCCCACTGACACCCGGGTGTGCTGTTCTGAACCGCTCAGGGGCGTGCTTCGGACCTGGTGACGGCGGCTTCGTCGTACGCGGCCAGCGTCCAGTAGAGGGTGGAGCGGCCGACGCCGAGGTGCTCGGCGATGGAGGTGACGGACTCCTTCGCGCCGCCGGGGCCGCAGGGCGACGGCGAGTATGTCGGCGTCGACGGCCGGGGGCCGACCCGCCATGGTTGCCGTTCGCCACGGCGGTGTCCAGGCCGATCAGGGTCCGCTCGCGGATGAACTCCCGCTCGCTCTGCCATAGCGGCGAACACCACGAGCAGGACCTTGCCCGCGCCCTGCGGGTCGTTAGATCCCGCGACAGCGGGCCGCCGAGGATTTCCAGGCGGTGGTCGCACCGCTTGGCCGCCGTCCTCGACTACGCCCGCACGCACCACCCTGACGCCGGCGGCGCACTGGTCCTCCGCCAGGTTCCCCCCGACGGGTATACCGCCGCCCCCCGGCTCGACATCCTCCGGCCCGACCGGGCCGACGCCGTCACCGGCCGGAAGAAGCCGCACGCTCCGCACGTGCCGGAGGTGTGTCGGGCGCCCCGCTCCTTGGGCGGCGGCCGGGGTCGAGCCTGGCTACTCGGACCGGTGCGGGGCGGTGAGCATGTGGCAGCTGACCATCAGAACCCAGAAGGGGAATGCCAGTTCGGACCACCGCACGTTCACGACGACGAAGAGGAGGACGAGGCCGACGAGGTAGCCGAGCCACACCAGCCAGCGGGGGAACAGCCCCAGAAGGCGGCCGATGGTTGTAGTCGTGAGGGTGAACACGGCGGCCATGCGCATGCAGTAACTGGACAGCAGCGTGTAGGTGAAGTGATGGCCGTACTGCAACAGTTGGAGCTGTGAGAGGCCGCCTCGCATTGCGGTCATGTCGAGCATGCTGCCCGCCGACGTGGCCAGCTCGAACAGCGTCGCGACGAACAGTACGCCGCTACCGAGAAACACGGTGGCGACGAATTTGTCCTCTGCTTCGCCGACGTAGGCCCGTAGCGCGCCCATGAACCACAAGAAGGCGATGCCGACGAACGGCAGCAAGGCCAGCGCCCACCGAAGGGGCTCCCGGCCGGAGGAGCTGGTGTGCCACTCGTGTGTGCTGGGTGGGAGTGAGGGGAACACGATGCGCACGAGGACGATGACGGCCGTCAGCAGGACGGCGAACGCGATGCCGACCACGCCCGCTGCTCTAGGCGTCCGTAGACGTTGTTCCGGGTGGGCGGTCGTCGCTGCCATAGCTTGCCTCCGTTGGACCGGATGGGCGCGGTGGAAAGCCCATCGGTCTTCGGTCTTTGCGCGGGACCAGGGCCCCGTGGGGGCCTGGGTGAATTTGTCGTCTTCAACGAAGGTGAGTGATCAAGGCATCGTTTCCCGGATATTCAGCGCAGGCGGAAAGGCGGCCCTACAAGCGCCCGGCTGGGGATTCTCGCCCTCGCGATGCACGCTTGGTAACCATCATTTTAGGATGATTTGGGATAAAGTACCTCTGCGTGGCTACTTAGAGTGACGAGGCCTTCATGAGTCCGGTCCACAACCGCCCCGACCACGGCACCTGCCGCTGCGGCACCCGACACGCTTCCGACGCCCCGGAGTTGGGCACCGCCCCTGACCCGAACACCTACGACTACGCGGGTGCCGTGCTGTTCAACAACCACGCCGGACAGCTCTGGCAGCGCTTCACCACCCGACTGCGCCGCGAACTCGCCGGCCGTGCCGGTCTGCCCCGCCGTGAACGCGCTGAACACCTTCGCGTCTCGTATGGCAAGGTCGCCGAGTTCCAGAAGCGCGGGGCCCCGCACTTCCATGCCGTCGTACGCCTCGACGGCCCGGAGGGGCCCGGGACACCGCCGCCCGCCTGGCCCACGGTCGACCTCCTCACGGACGCGATCCACGCCGCCGCCGCGCACTCGTACGCGTCCGTCTCGGTCCCTGCTGTCGGTGAGCAGCCGTCCAGGACGTTCCGATGGGGTCGACAGCTCGACGTCCGCCCGGTCAAGGCCTTCGGCGACGGCTCGACATCACCGAACAGGCCGTCGCCTCGTACGTGGCCAAGTACGCCACCAAGGCCGCCGAGAACACCGGCACCCTGGACCGCCGCATCGGCGAACTCGCCGAACTCGACCGCCATCAGGTCCCGGACCACACCCGTCGGCTCATCACCGCGTGCCGCGACCTGGATGGACGGCCTGTATCCGGACCGGCGGCTGTGGGTCTGGGTGCACATGCTCGGCTTCCGCGGGCACTTCTCGTCCACGTCGCGCACCTACTCGACCACCCTCGGCGCCCTCCGTCAGGAACGCGCCGACTACCGCGCCGCTCAGGAAGTGTCGGCCCTGGGCCTCGACGACCGGGAGCCGGACACCGTCCTCGTCCTGACGGACTGGCAGTACGCCGGCCACGGCCACACACCGGGCGAAGCCGCCCTCGCCGCGACCGTCGCCCGCGACCTCCAGACCCAACCGCGAGACCGCCCGCGACGCCCTCCTGAGTGAAGGAAGCACGACACCCTCGACTGGATCCGGCGCCGACCGCGCGGAGGCAGGCGCTTGCATGCGTTTTTCGCCACGCTGTACTACTGCGGTCCGCGTCCCGAGGAAGCAGTGGCCACTCGGGTGAAAGATGTGACGTTGCCCGTTCCTGATGCCGAGGACCAGTGGAGTGAACTTCTGATCCACACGGCGACGCCGGAAGTCGGCAAGCAGTGGACCGACACGGGGGAGATCCACGAAGAGCGCGATCTGAAGGGTCGCGCCGAGAGGGAGACGGGCGGCATCCTCGCGGCTCCGTCGTCCGGCGGGCCTGGCACGGCGCGCGCAAGGCGGTGCTGCCTTCCCACGTCTTCGAGTCGCCCACGGGCAAGCGCGTGTACGACAACCGGCACACGCGCCTGACGAAGTGGCTCAACGATGGGATACCGCCCGCTCAGGTGGCGGACTGGGCGGGCAACAGCGTCCCGGTGCTTCTGGCCACGTACGCCCGCTGTGTCGAGGGGCAGCTTCCCGATCTCAAGAGGCGGCTCGAAGCCGCGGGGGATCTCCCGGAGCTGCCGGACGTCGGCTGACCGTCCCGGCCGAGAACTTCGACACGTATTCGACACGGCCACCCGCGAAAACCCGGTGACAGCCGGACAGCCCCGGAGCCTCCCCATGATCGTCGGGGGAGCGCCCGGGGCTTCGTCGTGCGCGGTGAAACCCGGCCTGACCAGCGAAAAGCCCTCCCACTAGGGAGGGCTGGCAAAGGCGCCCCCGGCAGGACTCGAACCTGCGGCCAAGCGCTTAGAAGGCGCCTGCTCTATCCACTGAGCTACGGGGGCCTGGTGTGTGGCCTCTGTCGCGGTGCCCTGGCAGGGGCTGATCCGTGACATCGCCGGGGACAAGGATAGGGCTCCCAGATCCATGTCCCGGTTGCTTCGCCTCCGTGGCTCAATGTGGAGGTTCAGTGAAGCGGTCCTGATAATCGCAGGCGGGTACGAATCGTGCATCGCTTTTGACGTCCGGCGCACCTGGTGTTGTGCACTCGTTATGCCTGGACTGTACCCGCGTCCCAGTCGTCCCTTCCGTCCGATGTGTCCAATCGGCGCGCAGACATGCTCATATGCTTCAGAATTCCCCTAAAATTGGGCATTCTTCGCATGTGGTGACCTTGGACGTACGGCCTCAGCTGCTCGACGCACTCTCCGCCCTGCGCGACAGTGTCGCCGCCGCACGCTTCCCGCTGCCCCTGGCGGGGGCTCCGCGCGCGCGTGCCAACCGCGACGAACTGCTCGCACAACTCGACGACTACTTGGTGCCCCGGTTGAGAAGGCCCCAAGCGCCGTTGCTGGCGGTCGTCGGGGGATCGACAGGCGCCGGGAAGTCGACCCTCGTCAACTCGCTCGTCGGACGGCGGGTCAGCGAGGCGGGCGTGCTGCGGCCGACTACACGGACCCCGGTGCTGGTCTGCCATCCCGAGGACCACCACTGGTTCAGTGGGATGCGCGTCCTGCCGGACCTCACGCGCGTGTGGGTGCCCAGGGGCGACCCCGGGGCCGGCGACGACCTGCTGACGCAGGAGAGCACCCCCTCCCGGGTGCTGCGCGTGGAGACCGTCGACACCCTGCCTCCCGGGCTCGCCCTCCTCGACGCGCCCGACATCGACTCCCTGATCGCTGACAACCGCGTCCTGGCCGCCGAGCTGATCTGCGCCGCCGACATCTGGGTCATGGTCACCACGGCGGCCCGGTACGCCGACGCTGTCCCGTGGCACCTGCTGCGCACGGCCAAGGAGTACGACGCCACGCTGGTGACCGTGCTGGACCGGGTGCCGCACCAGGTCGCCTCCGAGGTCTCCCGCCAGTACGGGGCGCTGCTCACCAAGGCCGGACTCGGCGAGGTACCGCGGTTCACCGTGCCCGAGCTGCCAGAGTCGGCCTGGGGCGGGGGCCTGCTGCCCGCCAGCGCCGTCGCGCAGCTGCGCACCTGGCTGGTCCACCAGACCCAGGACTCCACGGCCCGGCAGTACGTCATGTCCCGCACGGCCCAGGGCCTCCTCGACTCGCTGAAGTCCCGGATGCCCGAGCTGGCCAGTGCCGCCACCGCCCAGTACACCGCCGCGCTGAGGCTCACCACGGCCGTTGAGACCGCCTACGAGAGCGAGCACACGCGCGTGCGGGGACGGCTCCAGGCCGGGGCGGTGCTCGCCGGGGACGCCCTGAAGAGGTGGCGCGCCTTCCCGCTGGACTGCTCCCCCGGGGAACTGCTCGACGCGCTCGTGGAGAGCCTGGGCTCCCTGCTGCTGTGCGCGGTCACCGCCGCCGACGAGCGCGTGGACGACGCCTGGCGGCACGAGCAGGCCGCCACGGCGCCGGGGCTCACCGATCGCGATCGCGCCTCGGAGAGCGCCGAGCACCGCATCGGGCTGGCCGTACGGCGCTGGCGGCGGGAGCTGGAGGAGTACGCCGAGGACGAGGTGCGCCGGCTGGACCGGAGCATCGCGCCTGACGCCGAGGCCGTCGCCGCCCTGGCCGCCACCGGGCTGCTGGGAGGCCGCCGGGCGCGGTCGGCGGGAGAGGGCCTCGCCGAACGGATCGGCGCGCACGGGGCGCTGCGGCTGCGCGACCGCGCCGGGCGGCTGCTCAACGAACACCTGGACCGGGTGATCCACGTCGAGCGCGAGCGCCGTCTGGCCCCGCTCGACGCCCTCGACGTGCACCCCGAGCCCCAGGCCGAACTCATCGCCGCGCTGTCCGTACTGCTGAAAGAGAGGTGACCGGTGACCGCCGTCACTGACCAGGACCGAACGGAACACACCGATCAGACGCCGGGCACCGTCCTCGCGGACGGAGATACGGACGGAAGGACGGACGGGGAGAGAGCGAGCGGGGAGACCTGGATCCGCGACAGGGCGGCAGACGCCCGGGCCGAGGGCGGCCACGGCGCCGAAGGCGTTCCCGAGGCCGGAGACGCGGAGACGCCCAGGGATGCCAAGGGCCACCGGGTCCCCGGGGCGGCCGCCCCCGACCACCTGGTGACCGGGGAGATCAGCATGGTGAAGGAGGCCGCCGTCGTCCACGCGCGCGTGGAACACGACGACTGCGACGCGCGCGGGACGGACGACGACGCATTGAGCCGTGCGGAGGCCGAGGGCGCCTGGGACGACGGACTGATCGCGCGCCGCGTCACCGAGACGGGCAGCGCCGCCGAACTCGTACCCGTGGAGCCCCGGACCGCCCGGCAGCCGGGCGTCCCCCCGCTGGCGTACGACGGATCGCTGCGGTCCCGGCTCGACGCGCTGCGCGAGCTGGTGGGCCTGTCCCGCACCCGGCTCGACAGCCAGACCCTCGCGGAGGCGGGCCGTGTCCTCGACGAGGCCGCGGCCCGGCGCCGGCTCTCCGGGCAGCACACCGTCGTCGCCATCGCGGGCGCCACCGGCAGCGGCAAGTCCCAGCTGTTCAACGCCCTCGCCGGCGTCGCCATCTCGGAGACCGGGCTACGGCGGCCGACCACCGCGGCGCCCATCGCGTGCAGCTGGAGCGACGGCGCGGCCAGTCTCATCGACCGGCTCGGCATCCCGGGACGGCTGCGCAGGCGCCCGGTGCAGGCCCAGGACGCCGACCCGCAGCTGCGCGGTCTGGTCCTGGTCGATCTGCCCGACCACGACTCGGCGGCCGTGCAGCACCGCGAGCACGTGGACCGCATCCTGCGGCTCGTCGACGCCGTCATCTGGGTCGTCGACCCGGAGAAGTACGGCGACGCCGTCCTCCACGAGCGCTACCTGCGGCCCATGGCCGGCCACGCAGAGGTCATGTTCGTCGTCCTCAACCAGGTCGACCGGTTGCCCGGCGAGGCCGCCGACCAGGTCCTCGACGATCTGCGACGGCTGCTCGACGAGGACGGGATCGCCCTCGGCGAGCACGGCGAGCTGGGCACGACCGTGCTCGCGCTGTCCGCGCTCACCGGGCAGGGCGTCGACGAACTGCGCGAGGCGCTCGGTCAGTTCGTGGCCGAGCGTGGAGCCGCGGTGCGGCGGATCTCGGCCGACGTGGACGCCGCGGCGCAGCGCCTGCGGCCCGTCTACGCCGCCCGGTCGAACGCCGGGCTCAGCGAGGAGGCGCGCGAGGAGTTCGCGGCTCGGCTCGCGGACGCGGTGGGCGCCACCGCCGCCGGCGAGGCGGCCGAGCGGGCCTGGCTGCGCAACGCCAACAAGGCCTGCGGCACGCCCTGGCTGCGGCTGTGGCGGTGGTGCCGGAGCCGGCGCGAGGCACCCACCGGACGCTTCCTGCTGGGCAACCAGCAGGACGAGGAGGCCACCGCGCGTCAGCGTGTCGAATACGCGGTGCGCACGGTGGCCGACCAGGCCTCGGCCGGCATGCCGGGGCCGTGGGCGCAGGCCGTGCGTGAGGCCGCCGTACGCGGTGCGCGCGGGCTGCCCGAGGCGCTGGACCAGCTGGCGGCGCGGGCCGGGCTGCCTTCGGGGCGGCCCCCGCGCCCGGGCTGGTGGCCCCTCGCGGTCCTCGTGCAGGCGGCGATGACGATCGTTCAGGTGGCCGGTGGTCTGTGGCTGGTGGGCCAGATCGTCGGGGTGACGGCGCCGTACCTGGGGATGCCGGTGCTGCTCATGCTGGCCGGCATCGTGGGCGGACCGGTCCTGGAGTGGAGCTGCCGGGTCGCGGCACGCGGACCCGCACGGCGGTACGGCCAGGAGGCCGAGCGCCGACTACGGGAGGCGGCCTCGGGGTGCGGCCGGGCCCGGGTGCTGGATCCGGTGGCGGCGGAACTCCTGCGGTATCGAGAAGTTCGGGAGCAGTACGCGCTGGTGCGGGGAGCGGGGGTCGGATGACGGGTGGTCATCGCCCGCAAGGGTGAGGGAGTTTTCCACAGGCAGGCGGTGGTCCACAGGGCTCGGCGGGCCCGGCCCGGACGGAGGCAGTCTGGTTCCGCGGCGATTGCGACGAACGCGGTCGTCACGGCAGACGCAGCCGTACGGGACGGGCCCGTACGCGTGTCCGCCCGGACCGAGCGGCCGGGCGAGGGAGGGGAATCGACGATGAACGAGACGATCGTCTGCACCGTGGGCAACGTGGCGACGCAGCCGGTGCACCGGGAGCTGCCTTCGGGCGCCTCGGCGCGGTTCCGGCTGGCGGTGACCTCGCGCTACTGGGACCGGGAGAAGAGCGCCTGGACGGACGGCCACACCAACTTCTTCACGGTGTGGGCCAATCGCCAGCTCGCCGCCAACGCGGTGGCGTCGCTGACCGTGGGCGACCCCGTCATCGTGCAGGGCCGGCTGAAGGTGCGTACCGAGAGCCGCGACGGCACCAGCCGGACCTGGGCGGACATCGACGCCCTGACGATCGGCCACGACCTGGCGCGGGGTACGTCGGCCTTCCGGCGCACGGTCAGGACGGACCCGCAGACGGCGAGTCCGCCTCCGCGGCCGGAGCCCACGTGGGAGACGGCCGCCGCGGACACGGAGGTCCCGCAGGAGCCACAGCCGCAGCCGGAACCTGAGCCGGTCGCGGCGGTGTGCTGACGGGAGTGTGCTGACCCCCCGGCCGGATTGCCGCTCGTCACCGCCGCTCATCGGCGCATGCGCCCCGGATACGCCCGGGATGCGCCATGGAAGTCCCCAGGGGACTCCTCGACGGGCCCCGCTCACAGGGGTCCAGGTGATCTTGGCGATAACGATTGCGATTCGGATCTGCGATCTGACGATACGACAGCGAAGTCCTGGTGTGAGGGATCCATAGGATGCCGGACACAGCTCTCTGGGCTTGTCTCAGGGCTTTGAGGTTTCTGCCGGTGGGACCGCACCCCCACGTCAACGGGTCCTGCTCGAAGGGGAATTCTGTGTGTGCTTGGTACTCTGCGCCGTCCGCGCGCAGGCGGGGGGCGGCCCGACTCGCCGCCGCCACCCTGATCTCCGGATTCGTCGCCGCCGGTGTGCTGGCCGCCGCCGGCCCTGCTGCCGCCGACGGCATGCCGCAGAGTCCGGGCGGCGCGACCGCCACCATCGGCGGCCTGAAGACCTACGGCACCGCCGTCATCCACGACGACGGCGGTGACCACCAGGTCTCCGCGGGCCTGTTCGAGATGTCCGTCGACGGCGGCGGGACCCTGCAGACCTACTGCATCGACGCGTACAACCCCACGCAGCGGGACGCCAAGTACCGCGAGACGCCCTGGAGCGGCACCTCGCTGGCCGCCAACAAGAACGCCGGGAAGATCCGCTGGATCCTGGAGAACTCCTACCCGCAGGTCAACGATCTCGCGGCGCTCGCCGCCAAGGCAGGCGTCGGGAACCTCACCGAGCAGGACGCGGCGGCCGGCACCCAGGTGGCCATATGGCGCTACTCCGACGGCGCGGACGTCGACGCGGTCGACCCACGGGCCGAGAAGCTCGCCGACTACCTGGAGGAGAGCGCCCGCGACCTGCCCGAGCCGCGGGCCTCGCTCACCCTCGACCCGGCCGCCGTCTCCGGTCGTCCGGGCGAGCGGGTCGGCCCGGTGACCGTGCACACCAACGCGAGCAGCGTGACCCTGACACCTCCCGCGGGCGCCGCCACCAGCGGCGTGCGGATCGTCGGCAAGGACGGCAAGGAGATCACGTCCGCCAGGGAGGGCAGCCAGGTGTTCTTCGACGTGCCCGAGGACGCCGGAGACGGCTCGGCGACACTGACCGCGCAGGCCTCCACCTCCGTGCCGGTCGGCCGCGCCTTCACCTCCGACAGCCGCAGCCAGACCCAGATCCTGGCCGGCTCCAGCGAGTCCACGGTCGCCGCCACCAGCGGAGCGACCTGGGCCGCCAAGGGCGCGATACCCGCCCTGTCCGCGGTGAAGAACTGCGCCAAGGGCGCCCTGGACATCACCGCGGCCAACAAGGGCGACGAGCCGTTCACCTTCGAGCTGATGGACACCCGGTACAGCATCGCCGCGGGCGCGTCCGAGACGATCACCATCCCGCTCCAGGAGGACCAGGCCTACGACTTCACGATCAGGGGCCCGGGAGGCCACGCGGAGCGCTTCGCAGGCGTCCTCGACTGCCGGACCCAGGGCAGCCCGGGCGGCGCCGTGACCCAGACCGTCGGCGAACCGAGCCCCGTCACGGCGGGCGGCGGCACCTCGCCCAACCCCAACCTCGCCGAGACCGGCGGCACCAGCACCACCCCGCTGATCGCTGCCATCGGCCTCAGCCTGCTGGTTCTGGGTGCCACGGCCCTGAGCATCGTCCACAAGAGGAAGAGCGCCGGGAACTGACCTAGCGTGGTGGGGGGACATCGAGCGGATGCCCGGCACCGGCCGTCGAACGGGGTGTGACATGACCGTGCGAGCGAGCAGGACAGACCTTGGCACAGCGCCTGCCGGCGCACCGGCTCCGGTCACGAAGGCCCACGGCGCCCGCGCCGCGGCCGAACGGGTCCTCTCGGGTGATTCGGTGACCGTCTCCCTGGGCGGTCTCCGACTCGAACTGCCGTCCCGGGACCAGCTCGCCTACCTCGCGGGCCTCGGTCTCCTCACGGCTTTCGACGTCATCGAATGGCCGATCGCGCTCGCCATCGCCGTCGGCCACGAACTGGCCCGCAGCCACCGCGGCAAGACCCTGCGCGAGTTCGGCGACGCCCTGGAACAGGCCTGAGCACCCCCGGCCGAATGTCCGGATAGTGATCATGCTGTGACCTGTGCGTACTCAGCGCGGAAGCCCTGATCACTACGGTTCAACCGTGCCAGTGAACGACGATGTGCCCACGGACCACGACCGGCGGAACGACGACGAGTGGAACGTGGTGCTCGACGACGATTTCGTCAACAGCGCCACCGTAAAGGAGGGCCCTGCGCCCGTCCGGAAGCGGCTGTGGCCCCGGTACGCCGCGCTGGCCGTGGTGGCGGCTGTGGCGGCAGCGACGGCCTTCGTCGTTCTGAGGCACGTGGGCTCGTCGCCCGACGAAGCCGCCGCGTCCGGGCCGGCGGCCTCCGCGTCCGAGTCGACGGCTTCCGCCCCCGCACCGTCGGCGGCCGCGGCCGCTCCTGCCGCAACGCGGCCGATGATCCCGCTGGCCGAGGCGTTCCCGGCTCAGGTGGAGGACAGTGCCGGACCGAGGGTCGTTGTACGGCGACCAGCCGGCCGTCGCGCTCCACCACCCCGCCGGACAGCACGAGCCGTAGCAGTGGTGCCGCCGCGACGGCGCATCCCACCCTCAACTGCTCCCGTGGCGTGCCGTCTCGCGTGTCCAGCCCGAGCAGCACGATCTGCTCGCCCACTGTCAGTCCGGCGTCCATCGACCCCCCTTTCCCCTCACAACGCACGGCGTACGTCGCACGGTTCCGCCTGTTCCAGCCCGGGCACGAACGCCCGGAGCTACGACAGGATGCTGCGCGGGTAACGGCGCTGCACCGCGCGCAGCCGGGCCAGATCCTTCTCGAAGCCACCCGCGTCGGCCGCCGACGAATAGCAGCGGCAGCCAGACCACGGAGCCGTCGCGCAGCGTGGCCGCGACACGCAGCCGCTCACCACTGCGGGCCCGGGGGCCGGTAGCTATGCGCAGTCCCTCTGAGCGGACGATCTCGTCCTACTCCAGCCGCCGCCACCGCGGCACCGCGCGGATCCGCGGCCCGTCCGGGCCCGCCTCCACCCGTCGCCCGAGCATCCCGAGCGCGCACCCGACGGCCCCCACACCCACGGTCCCGTCAAGTACCCCCACCTCTCGGCGTCCGTCCTCCCACCCGCCTGCCGCCGCGCGCAAGGCGCCGATCACCCCCTCAGCGTCAGACGAGCCACCGCCGCCACCAGCGAAACCCCAGGTCAGAGCCTCCCGGCCGCATGGGTTTCCACGTAGGGGTGGCGGTACGGCAAGATGGGGTGTATCTGCCCACTGCCTGATTTCAAGCTGCCGGACGGTTTCTCTTGGCTGAGTTCATTTACACCATGCGCAAGGCGCGCAAGGCGCACGGCGACAAGGTGATTCTCGACGACGTCACCCTGAACTTCCTTCCGGGTGCCAAGATCGGCGTCGTCGGCCCGAACGGTGCCGGTAAGTCGACCGTGCTGAAGATCATGGCGGGGCTGGAACAGCCGTCCAACGGTGACGCGTACCTGTCGCCCGGCTACAGCGTCGGCATCCTGCTGCAGGAGCCCCCGCTGACCGAGGAGAAGACGGTCCTGGAGAACGTCCAGGAGGGCGTGGCCGAGATCAAGGGCAAGCTCGACCGGTTCAACGAGATCGCCGAGCAGATGGCCACCGACTACTCGGACGCGCTGCTGGCGGAGATGGGCAAGCTCCAGGAGGAGCTCGACCACGCCAACGCGTGGGACCTCGACGCCCAGCTCGAGCAGGCCATGGACGCCCTGGGCTGCCCGCCCGGCGACTGGCCCGTCACCACCCTCTCCGGTGGTGAGCGCCGCCGTGTCGCGCTGTGCAAGCTGCTGCTCGAGCAGCCCGACCTGCTGCTCCTCGACGAGCCCACCAACCACCTCGACGCCGAGTCGGTGAACTGGCTGGAGCAGCACCTCGCCAAGTACGAGGGCACCGTCGTGGCCGTCACCCACGACCGGTACTTCCTGGACAACGTGGCCGGCTGGATCTGCGAGGTGGACCGCGGCCGGCTGCACGGCTACGAGGGCAACTACTCCAAGTACCTGGAGACGAAGGCCGCCCGTCTGAAGGTCGAGGGCCAGAAGGACGCCAAGCGGCAGAAGCGGCTCAAGGAAGAGCTCGAGTGGGTGCGGTCGAACGCCAAGGGGCGGCAGGCCAAGTCCAAGGCGCGTCTGGCCCGCTACGAGGAGATGGCCGCCGAGGCCGAGAAGATGCGGAAGCTGGACTTCGAGGAGATCCAGATCCCGCCGGGCCCGCGCCTGGGCAGCGTCGTCGTCGAGGTCAACAACCTCAACAAGGCCTTCGGCGAGAAGGTCCTCATCGACGACCTCTCCTTCACGCTGCCCCGCAACGGCATCGTCGGCGTCATCGGCCCGAACGGCGCGGGCAAGACCACGCTGTTCAAGATGATCCAGGGCCTGGAGCAGCCGGACTCCGGCAGCATCAAGGTCGGCGAGACCGTCAAGATCTCCTACGTCGACCAGAGCCGCGCGAACATCGACCCGAAGAAGACGCTGTGGGCCGTCGTCTCCGACGAGCTGGACTACATCAACGTCGGCCAGGTCGAGATGCCGTCCCGGGCGTACGTGTCCGCGTTCGGCTTCAAGGGCCCGGACCAGCAGAAGCCCGCCGGCGTGCTCTCCGGCGGTGAGCGCAACCGCCTCAACCTGGCGCTCACCCTGAAGCTGGGCGGCAACCTGCTGCTCCTCGACGAGCCGACCAACGACCTCGACGTCGAGACCCTGTCCAGCCTGGAGAACGCGCTCCTCGAGTTCCCCGGCTGCGCCGTCGTCGTCTCCCACGACCGGTGGTTCCTGGACCGCGTGGCGACGCACATCCTCGCCTACGAGGGCGACTCCAAGTGGTTCTGGTTCGAGGGCAACTTCGAGTCGTACGAGAAGAACAAGATCGAGCGGCTCGGCCCGGACGCCGCCCGGCCGCACCGCGCCACCTACAAGAAGCTGACCCGGGGCTGATCGAAGCAGATGCGCCACATCTACCGCTGCCCGCTGCGCTGGGCGGACATGGACGCGTACGGCCACGTCAACAACGTGGTGTTCCTCCGCTACCTGGAGGAGGCACGCATCGATTTCCTGTTCCGCCCGGACAAGGAGTTCAAGCAGGGGTCCGTGGTGGCGCGCCACGAGATCGACTACAAACGCCAGCTCGTCCACCGGCACGCGCCGGTGGACGTCGAGCTGTGGGTCACCGAGATCAAGGCGGCGTCCTTCACCCTCACCTACGAGGTCAAGGACGGCGACCAGGTCTACGTCCGCGCCTCGACGGTGATCGTGCCGTTCGACTTCGAGGCGCAGCGCCCGCGGCGGATCACCGCGGAGGAGCGCGAGTTCCTCCAGGAGTACACCGACGACGCCGGCACCGGTGACGACGCCGCGGACGCGGGCGACAAGGAGGAGGCCGTCGCCGCATGACGGTCCTCCACCTCGCCGACGAGACGGAGGCGGCCGACCTCGCCGCCTTCCTCTCCCGGCTGCTGCACTACGAACGTTCGGCCGCGGTGCGCCTCCAGGCGACGGGGACGGCGCTCGCCGTCTTCGGACGGCCGGCGTCCTTCGAGGTGCTGGCGGTGCGCGCGGTGCGGCTCTCCGAGCCGTACCGCGGCGAGCCGGACGACACCCTCGACGTGACCGTCTCCGCCGGTGAACTGCTGGAGTCCATCGACGAGTCGGCGGCCACGGCCGCGGTCCCGGCGGCGGTGACCGGGCCGCCGTGGGCGGGCGTGCTGCCGCCGCGCGGCGGCTGGCGGACGGAGCCGGGGCTGCCCCCGGCCGGCGCCCTGGGGGCGACGGTGGCCGCCGCGGTCGCCGAGTTCCGCTCACGTACACAGGAGTTGGCGCAGGAGCACCGCACACGCGCCGAACTCGACCGGATCGGGCGGGAGATCTGGTCCCGGTTGGTCGGCGAGACCCAACTGCCTGTGCGGGCCGTGCACGCGGCACAGTCGCTGCGGTTCCTCAGGCCCCCCGCCGCCGTCGGCGAGGGGGACTCCGCGAGGCCCCCGGCGGCCTCCGGCGAGGAGGACCTCGCGCTGCTGTCGTCGGGGACGTGGCTGCGGCTGCGGACCCCCTACGGTTCGATCGCGGTACGGCGGGCGGAGGCCGGACTCGGCTCCCTGGACGTCAGCGTCCGCTGAGCGCGACGGCTCAGTTTCCCTCGCTGTCGTCCGGCCGCACCGCGATGTGGTCGGGCTCCAGCTCCAGCGCCACCCGGTCGCGCATCCCCAGAGCCTGGGTGTACTCGGCGGGCAGTTGCAGACGGCCGGCCCGGTCGAGCATGGCGTACTCGCGGCTCACCAGCTTCTCGTCGCCGGTCGCCGCGTCCACCTCGCTGCGGCGCAGCACTTCGGTGGAGGTGCGGCCGTCGCGGATGGCGACCGTGCGGCGGACCTCGCCGGCGACCGCCTGGTCGTGGGTGACGATGACGATCGTCGTGCCCAGATGCTCGTTTGCGGTGCGGAAGGCGGCGAAGACCTGCTCGCCGGTGTGGGAGTCCAGTTCGCCGGTGGGCTCGTCGGCGAGCAGCACCGCGGGGTTGTTGGCGAGGGCCACCGCGATCGCCACGCGCTGCTGCTGGCCGCCCGACATCTGGTGCGGGCGGTGGTCCCGGCAGTGGCCCACCTCCAGCAACTCCAGTAGCTCCACCGCGCGTTCGGCCTTGGCGCGGCGGCTTCGGCCTCGGGCACCGGACAACTGCATCGGCAGGGCGACGTTCTGTGCCGCCGTCAGGTAGGGCAGCAGGTTGCGGGAGGTCTGCTGCCAGACGAAGCCGACGACCTCGCGGCGGTAGCGCAGGCGGTCCTTCGCGGTCATGGCGAGCAAATCGTGGCCCGCGACCCGGGCCGCGCCCGCCGTGGGGGTGTCCAGCCCGGCGAGGATGTTCATCAGGGTGGACTTGCCGCTGCCGGAGGCGCCGACGAGGGCCATCAGCTCGCCCTCGCGGACCAGCAGGTCCAGGCCCTGGAGGGCCTGGACCTCCACGCCGTCGGCGGTGAAGATGCGGACCAGGCGGTCGCAGCTGATCAGCGCGTCGTGGCCGTAGGCCGGGCGGGTGCGGTTCGCGGTGGCGCGCTCGGCCAGGTCGGCCAGGGTGGGATTCGTCGTCATCGGGGCTCTCCTGCGCGGCGGCTACGGCGGCTGTGGCGGTCCGGTCGGTTCATCTCGCGTCCCCCGCTCTCAACTCCCGTACCGATCCCCTGCGTCCCGTCCACCACGCCTGGCTCACGGCGATCCCCACGGTCAGCAGCAGCACCGCCGCCGCCGGCAGGGCCAGCGAGAGCGGGTCCGTCCGCAGCGCGTTCCCGCCGGCGGACGCCGTCGTCGACGGCAGCGCGATGGCCGTCAGGTCGATGCCGGGGGAGAGCAGCAGGACGGTCGCCCAGCCCGTCAGCGCTCCGCCCGCCGCGGCGAGCAGCGCCTGGGGCAGGGACTCCAGGACAAGCAGGCGACGACCCTGCGCGCGGGTGAGGCCCATGGTGCGCAGGCGGGCGAGGAGCGCGGCACGCTCGGGGGCGGCGCGCAGCAGGGCGAGCAGCAGGGCCAGGACGGCGTAGCCGGCACCGGCGGCCACCGCCACCGCGTAGACGCGCTCGGCGCCGGACTGGAGGGGCGAGTCGACGTACTGGGCCCGCTCCTCGGAACCCAGGTGCACGGACACCGACTTGCCCACCGTCCGGCGCAGGGCGTCGGCGTCCAGGTGGCCGCCGGTCAGGAGCAGTGTGTTCGTACGGGCCGTCTCGCGGCTCAGCCCGGCCCGGTCCACGACCAGGAAACTGGTGCCGACCACGGCCGGGGTCCGGTCCCGGACGGTGACGATCCGGACGGTGACGTCGGTCCCGTCGCCCAGCATCACGCTGAACGGCTGCTTGCCGAACGTCTCGGCGATGGAGGGGGAGGCCAGCGCCGGCAGTGGGGCCCGGGCGCCGTCGGCCGGCCGCCGCAGTTGCTGCTCGGGGAAGACGCCGAGGCCGGTGCTCCCGGCCAGGGAGGCGTAGGACGCCGGGTCGATGCCCGCCAGGGACACCCGAGTCAGATCCGTTCCCGCCTTGGCCAGGGAGTCGACGCTCACCTCGGTGAGCCCCCGCACGCCCGGTGTCCGGCGCACCCGGTCGGCCAAGTCGGCCGGCAGCGCGCCGGTGTCCTCGACGCGCCCGTCGGCGCCGACGGCGAGGAGAGCCGCCTGGTCGCGGGCGTCGGCCACGCCCGCCAGCACCGAACCGCCGAAGGCGGCGGTGGTGAGCGCGGTCAGCAGCGCCAGCAGGGGCAGCACCGCCGAGACGGAAGAACGGCCCGCGCGGGCCAGGGACAGATGGCCCACCGCCCCACGCAGCCGGCCGGCCGGACGCATCAGCCAGCGCAGCGGCAGCGGGTACAGGCGGACCAGCACCAGGGCCGCGATCACGCCCACCAGGACCGGGGCCAGGGACACCAGTTGGTCCCCGGACCCGTCCGAGGCGCCGGCACTCTCCGACGGCCCCGAGACCCCGTGCCGCCGCAGCGCCTCCACCGCTCCCGCCGCGATCACCAGCAGCGTCAGCTCGGCGACCGTACGGCGCCGGGAGGGACGTACGGACACCGTGTCCTCGCGTGGTCCGTGGACGCTGACCGCGCGGTGCGCGACCAGCGCGCGCACGGGCAGCGCGGCACAGGCGACGGCGGTGACCACCGCGGCCGCGAGGACCGCCTGGCCCGCGCGGCCCTCGGGGACGGCGAGCAGGGCCGCACCGAGCCCGAGCGCCCCGGCGGGCACGGCGACCACCGCCGTCTCGGCGAGCAGCCGGCCGGCCAGGCCGGTCAGGGAGGCGCCGCGGGCACGCAGCAGGGTGAGTTCGGAGCGGCGACGGTCGGCGGCAAGGCCCCCGGCCATCAGCAGGACGACGAGGGCGACCGTCGCGCTGCCGAACACGGCGACCGCGACCAGCGGAGCGACACCGGACATGAGGTGGCCGTAGGAGACGAGCACGTCGTCGAGGTCGGTGCTGACCTGCGCGGCCGGGTCGGTGGCCGTGCGCACCTGTACCAGGCCCGGCCCGGACTTCAGGGCTGCGACGGAGGACTTCAGGCCGTCGAGGTCGTGGGCGTGCAGGGCGCCGGTGTCGGGTGCCACCTGCCAGTACCGGATCAGATGCCCGTCGGTGCCCAGCATGGCGGGGGCCGCCTCGGGCGGGAACAGCAGGGCGCCGAGCCAGTACTTCTCCGAGAGGGGGTCGGTCGGGTCCACGGGGACCAGCGCCGGGGTGCGCATCAGGGGCTGCGTCGCCCAGTACGCGCCGTCACGCTCGCGCGGCGTCAGGATGCCGGTGATCCGCACGGCCAGCGGGGGCCGGGACACGGAGGGTACGTGGATGACGGAGCCGACCTCGATGTGCAGGCTCCTGGCCGTCTCGGCGGTCACGGCGGCCTCCACCTCCGCAGTCGCCGCCGTCACTTCGCCGTTCGCCCGCGGCAGCCGGCCCGCGCCCACCGAGGAGTGCGCGGCCAGCCCGCTCTGCGCGACCAGGCGCACCTGCGGGGGCAGCCCGTTGGGCCGCGGGAGCCAGGGGTCGGGGACAGGCAGGTCGGTGCCGGTCAGCACTCCGTACGCCGACTGGCCGGGGTCGGCGGCGAGCGGCCGTCCGACGGCGCCCAGGACGGCGGCGTGCTGGCGGCCCATGACGGGCGGGAGCAGGGCCTTTTCCCGTTCCCGCTGCGCGAACTGGAGGCCGGGCTGCGGGGCGGACATCAGCAGGGTGGTGCGCTTCACGGTCGCCCGGTCGACGGCCCGGGCCAGGCCGGCGTCCTCGTACCGGTCGACTGCGCGCGGGAACGCGGCCGCCAGGCACGCGGTCAGCGCGACCAGCAGCGCGAGGGCGGCCGCGGCACCCGGCGCGGTGCGCAGGCGTACCCGGACCCAGGCGGGAGTGACGGCGTTCAGCTCACTCACCTCCGCGGTCTCGAAGGGACAGCGCCGGGTCGGGCCGGCGCAGGGTCAGCACCGCCGTGACGACGAGCGGTGCGGCGGCGACGGCCGCCAGCAGCACGGCCACCCGGGCGACCGGCAGTTCGACCAGGACGGTCGGCATCGGTTTCGTGGCCTGCCCGGTCAGGACGATCAGCGGGATCACGGCCCGGGTCAGCACGGTGCCCAGGGCCACGCCGACCGCCAGCGCCAGGGCCAGCAGCACGCTCTGCTCGGCGGCCAGCGTCCGCGCCAACTGGCGGCGCGGGGTGCCCAGGGCGCGCAGCACGGCGAACTCGGAGTCCCGCTCCCTGAGCGCCCCGGCCGCGCTCACCGCGAAACCGACCGCGGCCAGCGCCGCTGCGACCGCGGCCGCCGCGGTGAAGGCGGCCGCGGGTCCGGCGCCGAACGGGTCGTCGCGCAACTGGGCGGCGATCTCCTCCCGCACGATCACCTGCGCCGGGGCGATGTCAGGCTGGGCCCGCAGGGCCGCGGCCACACTCGCCGCCTGGCCGGCGTCGGTGCGCAGCCACCACTCGGTGGGCACCACGCTCTCGCCGTAGCGCGCCTGGAGCAGCCGGTTCACCGACCGCAGATCCATCAGCACGCCTCCGCCGTCGTGCGTCGTGGCACCGCCCTGGTCGGCACCGGCCGTGGTCGGCAGTTCCCGTACCGCGCTGACGATCCGGACCAAAACGTTCTGGCCGCCGAACGTCACGTCCAGCCGCTGCCCTGGCCGCGCGCCCGTGGAGGCCAGGAAGCGGTCGGTCGCCAGGGCCGTGATCTCCGGCTGCGCGGGCTGGGCGACCTGGAGCCGCAGGGTCAGCGTGCCCGTCGCCCAGGGCTGGTCGCGCGGCACGTAGCCGGTGCTGTAGGTGACGGTCAGCGGGCGGGAGGACGTCACGGAGGGTGCGCCCGGCGTGTTGTCGCCGGAGGGGGAGGGGTCGGAGCCGGTGCCGGCCGAGGTCGCCTTCCAGGCCGTCGGCAGGCTCAGGTGCCGCTCTGTCCCGTCGGCGGCGGTCGCGGTCGCCTCGGAGACGGTGAGGCGGTGCCGCTCGGTGTGGCCGACGGGCTGGAACAGGGTCACGTCCAGGCCGGTGAGGACGAGGGGGCCCGCGGTGGCGGGGAGATCCAGGTCCAGCGGGTGGGAGTGGCCGTCGGCGGGCAGCGCGCCGAGCGGCATCCGGTACGGGACTCCGTAGCGGTCCTCGACGGTGGCCCCCACGTCCACCGAACTCCCGGCTCCGGCGCCGCGGATGGCGGTGGTCAGCCGCAGACGGGCCGTCCCGGCGGGCACCTTCAGACCCGCCGTCGGGCTCTTGGGCGCGAGCCCCGCCAGCAGCGGCCGTACGGGATCCGATGCCAGGTCGGGGCGCATCAGCATCGTGTCCGTCGCGTTCGCGGTGTCCAGCGCGAGCACGGTCGCGGCGCGGTTGCCGGACAGCGGCAGCGTGGTGCGGACGGCGGGGGCGGCGGAACTCACATGGGGGAGGGCCGCGTACCGCTCGGTGCGGCCGAGGTCTCCCTCACCGGCGGCCAGTACGCGCACCGGGGCACCCGCCTGGAAGTCGGCCTGGTCGTCCTGCGAGCGGTCCCAGGAAGCGCCCTGACCGATCGCCAGCATGCCCAGCGCGATGGCGAGTACGAGCAGCAGCACCGGACCGGCCCCGCGCATCGGGCGGCGGCTGAACTGCCAGCCCGCCAGCGCGGCCGGCAGTCCGCGGCCTCCGGTCGCGCGGCGCTCGGCCAGCCGGGCCACCGGCGGCAGCAGCCGCAGGGTCAGCACCGTTCCGGCCAGCAGGGCCAGTGCGGGCGCGGTGACCAGCAGTGGGTCGATGCCGAGCGTGCCCGTGAGATCGCTGCCGACCGCGCCGGAGGGCTGCCGGTTCAGCTGCCAGTACGCCACACCGGCCACCGCCAGCAGTCCCAGGTCCGCGCCGGCGCGCAGCGGCGCGGGCAGCGTACGGGCCCGCGAGCCGGTCGTGAACGGCGAGGTCAGCGCGGGCAGCGTCACCGCCATCGCGCAGCCCAGCGCCACGGCCGCCGCCACCAGCCAGACCCCGGGCCGCCCGGTCGCGGAGACGTCCGGGTGCAGTCCGATCCGGGCCAGGGCGCCCTGCCCGGCCAGCAGTCCGGTCAGCGGCCCCGCCAGCAGCGGCGCGCAGGCCGCGGCGGGCACGGCGAGCAGCAGCGCCTCCGTGGCGGCGAGGCCCGCGATCCGGGCACGGGAGCCACCGCGGGCCCGCAGCAGGCGGGTCTCCCCGCCGCGTTCGGTGCTCAGCAGCCGGGCCACCAGCAGCAGCGCGTAGCCGGCGAGCAACGCCAGCTGGAGCACGGCGATCAGCAGGGTGGAGCGGGCCACGAGCAGGGAGCGGTCGATCCGGTCGAGGACGGCGGGCAGCGAGGACGTGACCTCCGGTGCGCCGCTCACCGCCGTGGACTTCCGCAGGGACGCGGCACTCTCGCGCACCGCGTCGCGCAGCGCCCCGATCCGCCCGGTCGTCAGCGTGGAGAAGTCCGCCGAGGCCTGCCACGCGGTCTGACCCTCGCTCACCCTGCCGCCGGTGACGACGGCGGGGTCGGTCAGCAGCGGCCCGTACATCGTGAAGCTGACCTTGCGGACGCCGCGGCCGCCCAGTTCGTCCAGCCGCCAGTACGGCGCGTCGGCGCGGACGGGGCGGTAGAGCCCGGTGATCCGCACCTGGGCCTTCCGGCCGCCGAGGCGGTCGGTGAGGGTGAGCCGGGCGCCGGGCTTCAGCCCGAGGTGCTGCGCGGCGGTCTGCGGCAGCGCGACCTCGAGGTCGCCCGTCGCCGTCTCGCCGGGGAGGTGTCCGGAGACGAGCCGAACCTGGGTGGGGTCCATCGCCGCGAAGTAGGTCAGGTCCGGGTCGCCGGAGCGCTCTGCCGGGGGCCGCAGGGACAGGGGCAGGCCGTAGGGGCCGGAGCGCGCCAGGGTGCGCACGGTGACCGGCAGCCCGTCGAAGGCCTTGCGGGTCTGCTCGCGTACGGCGGCGTCGGCGGCCGAGCGCTTCTCGGGCGGTGTGTCGCCGCGGACGACCAAGGTGGCGTCGGCGGCGTTGCGCGGGTCCCGCAGGGAGTGGCGCAACGCCGCGTCGCCGATCGCGCCGGAGTAGGCGGTGAGTGTCGCCAGTACCGCCGTGGTCAGCAGGACCGTGAGCAACGCGGCGGCCAGCAGCAGCCGGTGCGCCCGCGCTCGTAGCAGGACGAATCCCGTGAACCCCGCCACCCGGCTCCCCCTGCCGTTGTCCAGACCTTTTCGGTGATGTTGTCAGAGGGAGCGCGGCGCGGGTAAGCGTTGATGGACCGAGCTTGACCGGATCGTGATCGGAATCCGACGCCGGACGACCGGATTCCGGTACTCAGGTGCCTGCGCGGCGGCTCAGTCGGGCGTGTTCACCATCGACGCCGCCGCGTACGTCAGGTAGTTCCACAGCGTCTGCTCGTGCTCCTGCGACAGGCCGAGCTCGTCGACGGCCACCCGCATGTGCCGCAGCCAGGCGTCGTGCGCCGCCCGGTCGACCTGGAAGGGCGCGTGCCGCATCCGCAGCCGCGGGTGGCCGCGCCGCTCGCCGTACGTCGTCGGACCGCCCCAGTACTGGATCAGGAACAGCCTCAGCCGCTCCTCGGCCGGTTCCAGATCCTCCTCGGGATACATCGCCCGCAACTCGGGATCCCCGGCCACCCCCTCGTAGAAACGGTGGACCAGCCGGCGGAAGGTCTCCTCGCCGCCGACCTGCTCGTAGAAGGTCTGCTCCTGAAGCGTGCCACGCCGAATCTCATTCACCCGTCCATGCTCTCAGACGGCCGGACGGAGGACCGGAGGCCTAGGACCTGCTGCACAGCAGAGCCTGGAGCCACCGGTCCTTACGTGACCCGTGTGATCCGTGTGATCCGGGCGGGCCTTAGCCGCGCCTGATCGTGATCGTCGTCCAGGCGCCCACGTGCACGCGGTCGCCGTCCTGGAGGGGGACCGGCACGAAGGGCTGGATGGGGTCCTCCGAGCCGTTGACCGTGGTGCCGTTGGTCGAGTTCTGGTCGACCACCGCCCAGCCGCCGTCGGGCTGCTGGACCAGAACCGCGTGCTGGTGGGAGACGCCCGGGTCCTCCGGCGGGACCGACAGGTCGATGTCGGGGGTGTCGCCGGTGGAGTGCCGGCGGCGGCCGATGGTGACCTGGTTGCCGGTGAGCGCGCGCTGCTGCTCGGGAGAGTACGCGGGCAGGTTCAGGCCCGTGGCCTCGGGGCCGGAGCGCTGCATCATCGCCATGAAGTAGTCGCGGTCCGGACCGATCGTCGCCGTCCAGGTCGCGGGCTGCTGCGGCTGCTGCGGGAAGGCCGCTCCCGGCGGGGCCTGGGTGGCACCCGGCTGGGGGTAGCCGTAGCCGCCCGCCTGGCCGGGGCCCGGACGGCCGGGGACGCCCGGACCGGAGGGGCCCGTGGACGACGGCGGGGAGATCACCCAGTCGTCGTCACCGCCGTGCTGCGGCCGGCCCGTTTCCTGCGGGAACCCGGGCGGAGCCGGCGGGCCGGGCTGCTGGAACGCCTGCGGGGCACCACCGGGCGCTCCGGGGGCACCGGGCGGCGGCGGAACCGGCCGTGACGGGTCGCCGCCGAAGTTCGGCGGGCCGGGGCGGCCGGGGGGCTCGGTGCCGAAGTTCGGCGGCCCGGGGCGGCCCGGGGGCTCGGTGCCGAAGGGCGGGGCGTGCGGGATCGGCTCGGCGGGCCGGTTCACCTGGGACGGCCGGGAGCCCTGGTACTCGAACGTGTCACCGCCGAAGGCCGGGCCGGGCGGCTGCGGGAAACGCGGGCCGGGACCGGCGCCGGGCGGCGGCGCGGCCGGCGTGTACGAGGTCGCCGTGTTCGTCAGGAAGTTCCACCGGCACTCCTCGCAGAACGGAGCGCCGCCCTCACGGGGCGTACGGCACTGCGGGCAGAGCTCCGGCTCGGGGTCCGGTACGGCGGACAGGTGCGGGCGCCCACCGGGCGCACCCGGCTGACCGGGACCACCGGGTCCCGGCGCGGGCGGGAAGCCGTAGCCCCCGACCGGAGGGGGCGGGGGAGGCGGAGGCACGGCACCGGCCATGCGGTGACCGCACACCTCGCACCAGTCGTCGGAACCCGACTGGTGTCCGTTCGGGCAGGTCGGCATGTCGGCGCTTCCCCCTCTCCTTTTCCGGCCGGTGCGGCCGGATTTCTCCAACCCCGAGGGGCCGGGCTCGCTGTCTTCCGCGGTCTTCCCGCGTCACTTCTTCACACGAACGGTCTTGGTGGACCGGGTCTCGAGAGTCATCTCGTCGGCCTCGTCGACCTTCGCTTTCAGTCGCACAGTACCCGTCGCGGCGTCGACCACGTCCACCACCTTCGCAAGCAGTTTCGCAGTATCCGCGTTCCCCGAGGCTCCGGCGAGCTGAACAGCGCGGCCCAGTTTGGCCGTTGCTCCATCGAAATCGCCCGCTTTGCGAAGATCGAGGCCCTGTTGGATGGCCTGCGCCAGTTCGGCCTGCCCGGTGTAGTGGGCCACCTGCGGATTGATCGAGGTGGAGGCGGTCATGTCGTCGGTCCACACGGCCCGTACCAGGCCCTGGGCGCCGAGGTTCTGCACCGTTCCATCCGGTTGGGGCACCACCAGGGAGATCCGGGCGGCGAGCATCTCCTGCCCGATGCCGGCCGCGGGCACCTCCACGCAGAGGTGGTAGTCGCGGGACTCGTCCCCCCAGGATCCGGTGGGATAGTCCCCGGCGCGGGGCCCCGCCTCTGCTCGGCGACCGGTCAACTCCTCCACAGCCGGGGCAACTTGCTTGACGAACTTGATGGTCGTGCCCACCGGCGTCCACACCCGCAGCCAGACGTCCGCGACCTCCTTGCCCATCGCCGTCTCCATCATCTGCGTGAAGTCGGCGGCCAGGCCCGCCGGGTCGGCGACGATGTCGGCGGTGCCGAGCAGCGCGGAGGCGATCTGTGTGACTTCTTTCACCTCCCAGTCGGTGCCCACGCCCCGCGCGTCACATGTGAAGCGTCCCGCGCATGCGTCGAGCGTCCGCCGGAGGTCCTCGGGCGACTCGTGCTCGTTGCGGCCGTCGGTGAGCAGGATGCCGTGCCGGATGGCGACGTCGGCCGAGGACAGCAGCCGGTCGGCCAGCCGCAGCCAGGTGCCGATGGCCGTGCCGCCGCCCGCGCTGAGCCTGCGCAGCGCCTGCTTGGCCTGGTCTCGGGTGGTCGCGTCGGCGACCGCGAGCCGGCCGCCGCCCGGATAGACCTCCTTGGCCACGTGCGTGCCGCCGATCACCGCGAAGTGCACGCCGTCGCGCAGGGTGTCGATCGCGGCGGCCGTGGCGTCCCGGGCGTTGCGCATCTTGGTCGGTGGGTAGTCCATCGAACCCGAGCAGTCGACCATGATCGCCACCGCGGCGGACGGCCCCTGCCCGGGCGTGTACAGGTGCGGTGCCGCGACCGCGCTGCCGATCGTGCCGCCGCCGGTCGCGCTGACCGTGACGATCGAGTTGACCTCCTGGCCGCCCTCCGGCAGGTACTCGTTCTGGTACACGTCCACCGAGAACTGCGGCACGCTGGATTTCGAGAAATTCGCCATGCTGTCCCAGATCCCCCTCTGGACCCCGTGAACGGGGACGACGACTGTGAACGGGCCGGCCCCCGCCGGCCCTCGGAGCTTCCCCGCGCTGAGGGCTCGGCCGGGGGCTCCCGTCACGCGCCCCCGCGTACGTCCCTCAGGCCGATCCTGCCCCCTGCGGCGCGGCAGGGAACGGCACGACGGCCACTGTTACGTTGTCGTGGCCCCCGCCGTCCAGGGCGTGGCCGACCAGGACCCGGGCGCTGTGCAGCGGGCGCACGGCGGCGTCGAGGGGGACGGCCTCGGCCATCTCCCTTGCCGTCTCGGCGTAGTTCCACAGCCCGTCCGTGCACACCACGACCACTCCCGGCCGGTCCGGCTTGAAGGAGGCGGTGTGCGGCTCCAGTTCGTAGGCGTCCGCGCCGAGCCAACCGGTGATCGCGTGGGCGCGCTCGTCGGCGTACGCCTCCGCCTCGGACATCAGGCCCGCGGAGACCATCTGCGCGGCCCACGAGTCGTCCTCGGTGAGCCGGGCCGGGGGCGCGCCGCGGTCCACCGGGATCCAGTAGGCGCGGCTGTCGCCGACCCAGCCGACGACCAGCAGCCCGGAGGTGACCACCGCGCCGACGAACGTGCAGGCGGGCGCGTTCTGGTGGGCGGAGTGCCGGCCGGCCGACGCGGGCTCCCCGACGAGCGCGTCGACCGCCTGCGCGGCGGCGACGATCGCGTCGTGCATGGCCTGCTGCGGGTGCGTGCCCCGGGGCAGCGCGGCCAGCAGCGACTCGCTCGCCGCTCGTGAGGCGGCGAGGGAGGCGTCGTCGGGGCGGGTCGCGGAGGACACGCCGTCGCAGACGACCGCCGCGAGGGCGGGCGAGCCGTCGGGCAGCGCGGTGCGGCCGAGGGCGAAGGCGTCCTCGTTGCGGTGGTGGCGCAGGCCGCGGTCGCTGACGGCGGCGATCGGGCCCGACTCCTGTTCCATGTGGTCGCGTTCGCGCGGCTGGGCGTGCCCGCAGTTCTCGCAGTAGCCGTCGCTGTCGACCCGGCCGGCCCGGCACGCCACGCACACCGTGGCGGCCTCACCCGGGGTGCCGTCGCCCGCGGCGCCGTCGGCCGGAGCGGCGGCGTCGGAGTCGGTGGGCACGCGCGGGTCCGGCGCCTGCAACGGGTACTCGTCCGGCTCCGCCGGCCGGTCGAGCCGCACGCCCGAGGCAGACGCCCCTTGCTGCTGCGGCTGTTCCTGCGGCTGCGGACCCTGGCCTTGCGGCTGCGGCTGCGGCTGCGGCTGCCCTGGTCCTTGCGGCTGCTGCTGAACTGGGGCCTGTGCTTGAGCCTGCGGCTGTTGCTGGGCCTGCGCTTGACGCGGCGGCTGAGCGGCCGGCTGTGACTGCGGCCGGGCCGCCGCCTGGGCCTCGGCGGGTGGCTGCGCCTGCGGCTGTGGCTGGGGCTGAGCCGTCTGTGGCTGCTGCGGGGACTGCGCCACCGGCTGCGGCCGCTGCTGAACCGTCGCCTGGGCCTGGGACTGGGCTTGAGCCTGCGCCTGCTGTGCCGGAGCCGGCAGCGGGGAGCCGCTCGAGTCCGTGCCCGGCAGGTCCGTCGGCAGGTGCAGCCGCGGTGGGGCCTCGGAGGTGTCCGGGTGCGGTGCGCGCGGCCACACGGCGTCGTCGGCACGCTCGCCGGGGCCGGCCGGGCGCGGCACCGCGCCGCGGTCCACTGTGAGCGTCGGCGCGTCGCCCGGTCCCTCGGCGGCCGCGGACAGGTCGTACCCGCACGCGCCGCAGAAGCGGTCACCCGATTCGAGCGGCTCCGCACAGCTCGGGCACTTCGGCAGCGCTGCCTGCTGGTGCATCTGCGACATCAACTACACCCACGTCCGGGGGCGGTAACGGTTGGCACGTTCCACCAGGTCGATCCTCTCCTCGCCACCGGGCGCCAGCCGGGCCAGCGTGCGGTACGAACGCTCCAGGCCGAAGCGGAGTCCCCGCTCGTCCAGGTCGCTTCCGAGCAGCACCCGCCGGGCGGCCGGGTCGGTGGCCCGGCCCCCGGAGAGTACCCAGTCCAGGGCGCAGCCGAGGACTTCCGCCGACAGCCGCTCCCGCCGGGCGGGGTCCAGACCGTAGGCCTGAAGTGCCTCGACCTGCCCGGAGGCGGCCGTCAGGTCGTCCAGGAACGGCGTGTCGGACGCAGCCGCCGTACGGTGCCGCAGCCGTGCCCGTACGGCCGCCACGCGCGCCGCCGTGTAGTGGATCGAGGACTCCGGAACGGACTCCAGGGTCCGTACCGCGCCGGGCCGTTCGCCGGAGGCGAGCTGCACGCGGGCCAGCCCGAACGCGGCGCTGACCTGGCTCGGGTCGGTCGACCACACCAGGCGGTAGTACTCGGCGGCGTTGTCGAGCTGGCTGAGCACCTCCGCGCACAGGCCGAGCGCCAGCTTCGGCGCGACCTCACCGGGGAAGGCGTCGTAGACCGCGTCGAAGGCGAGGGCCGCTTCCTCGTGGTCGCCGGTGACCAGGGAGGCCACGCCCCGGTACCAGACGACCCGCCAGTCGTCCGGGTGCCGCTGCTCCAGTTGGCGCAGGACCTCCAGCGCGGTGGCCGCCTCGCCGGTCTCCAACCGGGCCCTGACCTGGCGCAGCCGGGTCTCGGCCGACTGCGTGGGCGCCGCCGCGAGCGCGTGCGCCAGTTCCCCGGGCGCGGACGTCAACAAGCCCGCCAGAAAACCCGCGTTCGGGTCACTCGGGTCGACGTGGGGGACCGGCAGGGCGAGCGCGGCGGCGGGCGTGTCGACGGGCTTGACGAGCGCCGGGGGAGCCGGAGCGTTCGGCGTGCCCGGAGCGCCGTGGCCGTGCGCGGTGCCGGCCGCGATGGCCGGGGCCGATCCACGCGGGCGTGGCACCCGCGCCCCCAGCCGGGACACGTCCCCGTCCAGCTTCGGGAACAACTCCGCGTCCGTCACCCGCAGTTCCGGGCCGAACAGGGTCGATAGGGCCGGCCGCGCCCGGCCGGTCTGGAGGGACACGACCTCCCGCAGCACGCCGGTGAGCTGCTCGGCCATCTCCTGCGCCGAGGCGAACCGGCGGGCCGGGTCGGGGTCGGTGGCACGGACCAGGAGGCGGTAGAAGGACTCGTACTGGCGGAAGACCTCGATGTTGTCGGGGTCGGGCAGGGAGTCCGCGAAGACGTTCGTGTAGCCCTGGAAGTCGAAGGTGAGGACGGCGAGCGTACGGCCCACCGTGTACAGGTCGCTGGCGACCGACGGGCCGACCTCGGCGACTTCGGGCGCCTGGTAGCCGACCGTGCCGTAGATGGCCGACTCGTCGTCGTCCATCCGGCGCACCGCGCCCATGTCGATCAGCTTGAGCTGGTCCTCGGTCTGGATCGCGTTGTCGACCTTGAAGTCGCAGTACAGCAGGTTGCGGCTGTGCAGATGGCCGAGCGCCTCCAGCGCCTCGATCCCGTACGCGCACGCCTGCTCCACCGGCAGCGGGTCGCGCCTGCCCTCCGGGGTGCGGCGGGAGTTGGCGATCTCCTTCAGCGACTTGCCGCCGACGTACTCCATCACGATGTAGCCGTCGAGGGAGCCGGTGCGCTGGTCGAGGTGCTCGACGAAGTTGTAGATCCGCACGATGTTGCCGTGCTCGATCTCCGCCAGGAACCGCCGCTCGGAGATCGCCGCCGCCATCGCGTCCTGGTCGCCGGTGTCCAGCAGGCCCTTGAGCACCACCCAGCGGTCGGACACGGCCCGGTCCACGGCGAGGTAGATCCAGCCCAGGCCGCCGTGCGCCAGACAGCCCACGACCTCGTACTGGCCGTGGACGATGTCCCCGGCCCTCAGCTTGGGCACGAAGGAGTACGGGTGCCCGCACTTGGTGCAGAAGCCCTCCGTACGGCCCGCGCGGTCCCCCCGCGCGCGCCCGACCGGCGCACCGCAGTCCGAGCGCGAGCAGAACCGCTTGCGCTCCGGCACCTCGGGGTTCTCCAGCACCATCGAACGCGGGTCCGGCCGCGGCACCTGCGGCACCTGCACCAGACCCGCGCCCAGCCGGCCACGGCCGGAGGAGCCCGTCGTGGAGCCGGAGCTGCGCACCGACACCGACCGGCCGGTCGCCTTGCCCGACAGCGAGCGCGAGAGCCGCCCCGACACCGAGCGGCGCGATTTCGACGACTGCGACGACGTACGGGAACTGCGGGCACTGGAGGCCGAACCGCCGCCCACCGAACCCCGCGAGTCTCCGCCGCCGCCGGTCACGCCGGTGGGTGGCGAGCCCACCATGCCGGTCGCCGAGACGACCGGCGCGAGACCGCACGTGTCGCAGTACAGCTCGCCGCCGCCGACGTCCTCGTACGTGCCGCCGCAGTCCGGCCGCTGACAGGTCTGCCCCGCCTGACTCATGACTCCCCCTACCGTCCCTCGGGCCCGCCCTGCTCCGGCACCCGCGAGCCGCCGAGCAGTTCGGCCGCCGCCTGCTGGTAGCGCAGCACGGACTGTTCGGCCACCCGCAGGTCGCACGGCGCGCTCCACAGCATGCGGCGCGCCGCGTCGTACCGCTCGACCAGCAGCGGGTCCTCCGCCAGGCCGTGCCGGGCGACCTTCGCCTTGTACGCGTCCAGCCGCCCGCGCAGCTCGGCACGGACCGCCAGCGGCGCGGTGACCGCCGTCAACGACTCACGGGCGCGCTCAAGTTCGTCCTCCGCCTTCTGCTCCAGCGACTCGAGGAGCGGCGACAGCCGGTGCCACTGGGCCTGCCTGCGGTACTCGGCGGCCGTCGCCAGCTGCTCCTGGAGGGCGGTCGGCGGACCGCTGACCACCGGTACCTCCGTGGCGGCGATCTTCGCCAGCACCTCGCCGCGCGCGGTGCGCGCCTCGGCGAGCGTGCGGTCCGCGCGCGAGAGCACGTCCCGCAGCTTGATCAGCCGCTGCTCGGCGTCCTGCCGGACCCCGAGCACGGCGTCGATCTCCCGGCGCACCTCGTCCAGCGCCCGCGCCTCCCGGTCGTACACCGTGGTGTCCGGCCGTCCGCCGCCCGGTGCCGAACTGCCCTGCGCGGGCACCCAGAAGGCGAGCGGATCGGAGATCACCTCCGCGCGCAGCCTCGTCAGCGTGCGCGTGACGCGCTCCAGGTCGTCGCCCGCCGGGTGCTCGCCGGGGCGGACGCCGACCGAGTGCGCGAGTCGGCGGGTGCGCTGGAGCTCGGCGGCCAGCAGATCGATCCGCGCGGGCAGCGCCGACCACACCGCGTCGGCGGCGACCACCATGTCCAGACCGGTCGCGTACAGCTCGTTCATCCGGTCCACCAGCGTGGCCAGGGAGAAGCTCTGGCTGAGCCGGCCCGGACCGGGCAGGGCGGGCGCGGCGGCCGCGCCGGAGACGGTGACGGACTCGCCGCGCAGCAGCTCGGTCAGCTCCACCAGGTCCTCGCGGCTGGACCAGCGGCGGCGGGCGCGGATGTCACGGGCGGTGCGCAGGGCGCCGCTGTAGGCGTCGAAGTACGCCCACAGCAGCGTGATCGACGCCTCCGTGGCCGCCCAGCGCTCCTCGGTGACGCCGGTCAGCTCGGCGCCCTCCAGGAGTCTGCGGCCCGCGTGGTCCTGAAGGGCGAGCAGCGAGGTCTCGATGGCTTCGTGCTCCGCGCCGAGCCGCGCCAGCGCACGGTCCACCTCGTCCCGGTCCATGACGGGCCCGGCGGGGTCCGTGACGCCCATCGATCACCTCTCGCTGCTGCGTGTCGCCTGTGTGCTGTCGGTTCTGCTGTTCCGTCGGTGCCGCGCCGGCCGGTGACCGGTCACCGGTAGCTCGGCGTCGGCGCGGTGGCCGACGGTGAGTCCTTACCCAGCGTGGCGGACAGCCACGTCCCGTACGACGCCTTCCAGCCTCCGTCCTTGCGGTAGTTCTCCAGCGTCCGGTTGACCTGGCGGACCAGATCGTCGGCACCGAGCTTCATGGCCACACCGTAGAACTCCTTGGTGAAGGAGGCGCCCTTCAAGGCCACCGTGGGGTCCTGCGCGGCCTGGCTGGCGGCGAGCGCGCCGTCCGTCACCACCGCGTCCACCTCGCCGAGTTGGAGCCGCACCAGGCAGTCCAGCTGGTTGGGGACGGTGGTGGTGATGTCGGTGGACGCGGGGAGCCTGCCGTCCTTGGTGTCGGCGGACAGGTGGTCGTAGGCCGTGGAGCCGGTTGCCGAGCAGATCCTCTTCCCGGCGAGGGAGCCGTCGTAGCCGGTGATGCCGGAGGTCTTGGGGGCCAGGACCTGCTGGCCGGTCAGGAAGTAGGGGGCGGAGAACGCCACCTGCTTCAGCCGGTCGCAGGTGATGGTCATGGTGCGCACCACCATGTCCACCCGGCCGCTGCGGATCGCGGGTATCCGCTCGTTGGTGGGGATGGCCTTGAACTGGACCTTGTTCGCGTCGCCGAGGATGTCCTCGGCGATGCGGTGCACGAGGTCGATGTCGAAGCCCTCGAGCGCGCCGGAGGCGTTGTTCGGGTTGCGGTAGCCCCAGCGGTAGCTGTTCTGGTCGACGCCGACCGTCAGATAGCCGCGCGATCGGATGGCGCTCAGCGTGGGGCCGCCGGCGCCGGACGGGGACGGGCTCAGGTTCTGCGCCTGGCTGTCCTGGCAGTTGTCCGCCTTGGACTGTGTGCCCTGCACGGCTCGCGAGCCGCTTGCCGCGGGGCCGCCGACGCCCTGCGGCTGGGTGCGGGGCAGCAGCAGGACGAACGCCAGCGCCAGGGCGCAGACGGCCGCCATCGCGCCGACACCGCCCCAGCCCTTCAGGCCGGCCCGCAGACGTCGTGCTCGCATCGCCACGCCCCCTCTCACCGCTGTCACGCTCCCTTTCACCGGTACTCCGAAAGCCTGCGCCCGATGCCCAGCACCGCGCCGGCCGCGGCGAGCACCGCGAGCACCGCGGAGCCGGCCGGCAGGCCCGTCATGGCGGCCCGGCCGCCCTCCGCGGCCTGCCGGAACCGGCCCGTCTCATGGGTGAGTGCCGACGCGAGGGAGGCGTCGACGTTGTCGAAGCACTCACCCGTCGACTCCGTCCGGTCCTTGGCGGTGGTGCCGATGACCCGGTCGCGTGCCTTCTGGTAGTCGCCGGAGTCGTTGGCCTGGCGGGCCAGTTCGTGCCGTTGCTTCCACACCTTCATCGACTCGTTCGCCGTGTCCACGGGCTTCCTGCCCCCCGGGTCCTCGGCGAGGGCGCCGGCCCGGGACAGCGTCCGGGCGAGGGTGCCGAGCTCCTGGTCGTACGCCCAGTCGTAGGCGTCCATGACCGTGCCGTCCTTCAGCGTCTTCGTCTCCGCGCCGCGGCTGACGAGGGTCAGGTTCTCGTCGCTGCGTGCCTTGAGGGAGGCGATACGGGCGTCGTGCAGCACGTTCAGCGAGCGCACGCCGTGCGTGTAGGAGCCGTTGAGTCCCGCGCGCGCGACGCTGTGGCCGATCACCAGCCACAGCAGGACGACGGTGGTGGCGGCGGTCGCGGCGACCAGGCCGTGGTTCAGCACCCGGTTCGTACGCTGGTAGTTGCGCCGCTGGGCCCAGGCGAGGCCGGCCAGGGCGACGACGCCGAGGGCGATCGCGGCCCACGGGTACGGCGTCGCGTCCCCGTAGTCGGAGCGCAGCCGCTGGTTCTCCTTCTGGTACAGGTCCTCGGCCGCGGGGAGCATCTCGTCCTGCATGGTGTCGTTGGCCGCGCGCAGGTACGCGCCGCCCACCGGGAAGCCCTGGCGGTTGTTGGCGCGGGCGGACTCGACCAGGCCCTTGTAGCGCGGCAGGAGCTCGTTGAGCTTGGTGATGGTGGCCGCGGAGGGGCTGCCGGGAGCGGAGTTGGCGGCGGCGGTGACCAGCTTGGCGGCGGCCGTGCGGACGTCGGCCTCGTAGCGCTCGCGGGTGGCCGTCGTCTCCTGGAGACCGGCCAGGTAGCCGCTGGTCGCCATGGTGTTGGCGTCGGCGAGCGAGCGGTAGATGTCGGCCGCGTCGGAGCTGAGCGGCTGGCTGCGGTGCAGGACGTCGTCGGCGGCCGAGGCGCGGTCGGTGGCCTGGAGGGCGGTGACGGCGCCGAAGGCCAGGACGAGGAGGGCGAGGACGGCGCCGATGATGCGGAGGCGGCCGGGCTCCGTGGTGGCGGCGGCGCGCAGGCGCTCGGCACCCTCCGCGAAGGCGGTGCGGCGCGGGGGCGCGGGGGGCCGCGCGGCGGGGGCGGGGGACGCGGGCTGCGGCGGAACCGCCGGCAGGGTGGGCAGGCCCGGGCCCGGCGGTGCCGAACTGCTCGTCGGCGGTTGTGTCACTGCTGACCTCCCCCATGGTCATCCGTCGCCGCAAGTATCGCTGCCGGGACCGACATTCGCACCGGCCTTCACTGGAACTCGGCCGGGCCGCAGTGCGCTCGCCCCGTACCACCCCTTGCCCATGAATACGCCGGGGGAACCAGTTCGGTTCCCCCGGCCGCGCTCCCGGGATGCCCACCGGCGGGATGCTCACCGTCTCTCACTGCTCGAAATGGGCCCGCACCCTTTCCCGGGCCGCCGCCGGCGCTCCCACGTGGTCCAGGCCCAGGAGGGCCGCGCCAAGGACCGGGCGGGCCGTGACGACCCGCGGGACCGCCTTGGGGGCGCGCGCGGCGAGGAGGTCGCGTACGGCGTCGTCGAGTCGGGGGTGGCGGGCGGCGAGGACACTGCCGCCGAGGAGGACCGGGGTCTCCTCGTCGAGCAGACCGAGGCGGGTCAGGGCGACCGTGGCCATGGCCACCACCTCCTCGGCCTGGCGGTCGACGATCGTGCGGGCGATCGGATCGCCCTGGTCGGCCGTGGCGAACAGGACCGGGGCCAGTTCGTGGCGGCGGTGGTGGTCGACGTGCCCCAGGTGCAGCGCCTCGACGAGGGCGTACACGGAGGCCAGCCCGAAGTGGGCGGGGAGGGTGCGGGACAGGGCGGTGGGCGCCCCGCGGCCGTCCTCCGCGCGGGCCGCGTACCACAGGGCCTCCTCCGCCAGGCCCCAGCCGCCGCCCCAGTCGCCGGAGACGCGGCCGAGCGCGGGGAAGCGGGCGGTGCGGCCGTCCGGGAGCATGCCGACGCAGTTGATGCCGGCGCCGCAGACGACCGCGACCCCGCGCGGTTCGGCCACGCCCGCGCGCAGGATGGCGAACGTGTCGTTGCGGACCTGCACCGTCGTGCCCCACGCGCGCGCGTGCAGGGCGGACGCCAACTGCTCCTCCTCCACCGGCAGATCGGCGTTGGCCAAGCATGCCGAGACATGGCCGGCGGCGGTGACGCCGGCCTGCGCGTACGCCCGCCGGACCGTTTCCTCCAGGGCGTCCACCGCGGTCCCGACACCCACGGCCGGTGGCCGGAACCCGCCGCCGCGGGCCGTGGCGAGGACGTGCCCGTCGGCCGCCACCACCGCCACGTCGGTCTTGCTGTTGCCCGCGTCGATGGCGAGGACGCTTGCGGTCAGGCCCACGCGAGGTACTCCCGGTTGTGCGCGACCAGTTGGTCGGTGAGGGCCTCGGCATACGCGTACTGGCCGATCAGGGGGTGTGCGAGGAGGGCGCGGAAGACCCGGTCCCGGCCGCCGCGCAGGGCCGCCTCCAGGGCCAGGTCCTCGTACGCCGTCACGTCGGCCATCAGGCCCGCGTACAGCGGGTCCACGTCGGAGACGGGGAGGGGGGCCGCGCCCTTGGAGCCCACCGCCGCCTGCACCTCGATCACGGCGTCGTCCGGGAGGAAGGGCAGGGTGCCCTTGTTGTACGTGTTCACCACCTGGTACGGGTTGCCGCCTCCGCCCAGCAGGGCCGCCGCCAGGTCCACGGCCGCCTCCGAGTAGTAGGCCCCGCCCCGCCCGGCCAGCAGGGCCGGCTTCTCCACCAGCGCCGGGTCGCCGTACATCGTCAGCAACTCCCGCTCCATCGCCGCCACTTCGGCCGCCCGGGACGGCTTGGTGCGCAGTTCCTCCACGACCTCGTCGTGCGCGTAGTAGTAGCGCAGGTAGTAGGAGGGCACCGCGCCCAGGCGGTCCAGGAGCGGGCGGGGCAGGCGCAGGCCGCCGGCGATCGCCTCGCCGTGCTCGGCCAGGAGCGCGGGGAGTACGTCCTCGCCCTCCGGGCCGCCCAGACGCACCCCCGTCTCCCAGGTGAGGTGGTTCAGGCCCACGTGGTCCAGGTGGATGTCGGCGGGCGCGATGCCGAGCATCTGCGCGAACTTGCGCTGGAAGCCGATCGCCACGTTGCACAGGCCGACCGCCCGGTGGCCTGCCTGGAGCAGGGCGCGGGTGACGATGCCGACCGGGTTGGTGAAGTCGATGATCCAGGCGTTCGGGTTCGCGCGGCGGACCCGGTCGGCGATGTCCAGGACCACCGGGACCGTGCGCAACGCCTTGGCCAGACCGCCCGCGCCGGTGGTCTCCTGGCCGACGCAGCCGCACTCCAGAGGCCATGTCTCGTCCTGCTGGCGGGCCGCCTGGCCGCCGACGCGCAACTGGATCAGCACCGCGTCGGCGCCGTCGACGGCCGCGTCCAGGTCCGAGGTGGTGACGACACGGCCAGGGTGGCCCTGGTGGGCGAAGATGCGGCGGGCCAGTCCGCCCACCAGCTCCAGCCGGTCCGTCGCCGGGTCCACCAGCACGAGTTCCTCGACGGGCAGGGTGTCCCTCAGACGCGCGAAACCGTCGACGAGTTCGGGGGTGTAGGTCGAGCCGCCGCCGACCACGGTGAGTTTCATGGCTGTTTAACCCTTCACTCCGGTGAGTGTGACGCCCTCGACGAATGCCTTCTGGGCGAAGAAGAACACGAGGATCACTGGGGCCATGACCAGAACGGTCGCGGCCATGGTGAGGTTCCAGTCGGTGTGGTGGGCCCCCTTGAAGGACTCCAGACCGTAGGACAGGGTCCACGCGCCCGGGTTCTCCGAGGCGTAGATCTGCGGGCCGAAATAGTCGTTCCAGGCGTAGAAGAACTGGAAGAGGGCGACGGCCGCGAGACCGGGCCTGGCCATGGGGACGACGACCTTCAGCAGGGTGCGCAGCTCGCCGCAGCCGTCGACCTTCGCCGCGTCCAGGTACTCGTTCGGAATGGTCGTCAGGAACTGCCGCAGCAGGAAGACGGAGAACGCGTCGCCGAACGCCATCGGGATGATCAGCGGCCACAGCGTGCCGGACAGGTCCAGCTGCTTGGCCCAGAACAGGTACATCGGGATGATGATCACCTGCGGGGGCAGCATCATCATCGAGATCACCAGCATGAGCGACAGGTTGCGGCCCCGGAAGCGGAACTTCGCCAGCGCGTACGCCACGGGCAGCGAGGACGCGACCGTCAGGACCGTGCCGAGACCGGCGTAGACCAGCGTGTTCCGCCACCAGGTCAGGAAGCCCGGGGTGTCGAGGACCCTCTTGTAGTTGCCCCACTCCCAGGTGTGCGGGACCAGATCGCGGCTGAGGGCCTGGCTGTCGCTCATCAGCGAGGTCAGCAGGACGAACACGAAGGGCAGCACGAAGAACAGGGCGGCCGCCACGCCCAGCGAGTGGACCGCGATCCACTCCAGCACCGCCCTGCGGCGGGCCGCGCGCGCGGCGGGGGAGGGCCGCGTCTTCGACCCGAGCGGCTTGTCGAGCACTTGGGCCATCGTCAGTCACCTGCCTGGATGAGACCGCCCCGGCGCCGCATCAGGAACGCGGTGAACACCATCGACAGGGCGAACAGCACCAGCGCCACCACGCAGGCCGAGCCGTAGTCGAAGCGCTGGAAGCCGAGGTTGTACACGAGCTGGGGGAGGGTGAGCGTGGACTTGTCCGGGTAGCCGGGCTCGAACTGGGTGCCCGCGCCCTGGATCACGCCCGAGGCGACCTTTCCGGCGATCAGCGGCTGGGTGTAGTACTGCATCGTCTGGATCACACCCGTGACCACCGCGAACATCACGATCGGCGAGATGTTCGGCAGCGTGACGTACCGGAAGCGCTGCCAGGGGGAGGCGCCGTCCAGCTCCGCGGCCTCGTACTGCTCCGTGGGCACGTCGAGCAGCGCGGCCATGAAGATGACCATCAGGTCGCCCACGCCCCACAGGGCGAGCATCGTCAGGGCCGGTTTGGACCAGGTGGGGTCGTTGAACCAGCCGGGCGCGGAGATCCCGACCCGCTCCAGGAGGGAGTTGACCGGGCCCGTACCGGGGTTGAGGAGGAAGGCGAAGGCCATGGTCGCCGCCACCGGCGGGGCCAGGTAGGGCAGGTAGAACAGGGTGCGGAAGACACCCGTGCCCGTCCTGATCCTGGTGATCAGCAGGCCCACGCCGAGCCCGAAGACCACCCGCAGGCTCACCATCACCAGGACCAGCCACAGGGTGTTGCGCAGGGCCGGCCAGAACAGCGGGTAGTTCTGGAAGACGTACGTCCAGTTCCCGGTGCCGCGCCACGTCGGCGGCTGGAAGCCGTCGTAGTGAACGAACGAGAAGTAGACGGTGGAGATCAGCGGATACGCGAAGAAGACCGCGAAGCCGATCAGCCACGGCGACATGAAGGCGAGGGTCTTCAGCGCCGAGCGGCGGCGCTTGGACGCCAGGGTGACGGTGGTCATGCGCCCCTACTTCGCCTGCGCGATGTCCGTGTCGATCTGCTGAGCCGCCCTGAGCAGGCCGGCCTTGAGATCCTTCGTCCTGCCGCTCTCGTAGTCGTAGCCGAACTGCTGGATCGTCACCAGGTACTGGCCGCCGTTGACGGAGGCGGGCGTCGTGGTCGAGTACGGGTTGGCGGCGATGTCCAGGAAGGTCTTGAAGCGCGGGTCGTACTTCAGCTTCGGGGACTTCAGCGCGGCCAGCGTGGAGGGCACGTTGTGGATGTCGTTGGCGAAGCCGACCACCGCGTCGGTGTCCGTGGTCATGTACTTCACCAGCTCCCAGGCCGCGTTCTGCTTCTTGCTGGTGGCGGCGATGCCGGCGATGGTGCCGCTGATGTAGCCCTTGCCGTACTGGTCGGCCTGGTCGTCGGGGACGGGCAGCGGGGCGACGCCGATCTCGAACTTCGGCTTGGCCTCCTCGGCCATGCCCAGCCGCCACTCGCCGTCGAGCTGCATGGCCACCTGGCCGGTGTGGAAGGGGTGCTTGGGGCCCCACTCGTCGCCGAGGGTGGCGCGGTACTTCTCCAGCTTCCGGTAGCCGCCGAGTTCGTCCACGAGCCGCTTCTGAAGGGTGAAGCCCTTCTCGAACGCAGGATCCTTCGCCAGGTTCGACTTGCCGCTGGAGTCGAAGTACGCCGGGGAGAACTGCGCGAAGTAGTGCTCGGTCGTCGACTCCCAGCCGTGGTAGTCCGGCATGAAGCCGAGCTGCCGGTAGCCGTCGCCCCGGGGGATCGTCAGCTTCTTGGCGTCGGCCTCGAACTCGGACCAGGTCCTCGGGGGGTTCTCGATGCCCGCGGCGGCGAAGGCGTCCTTGTTGTAGTAGAGGCCGTAGGCGTCGCCCAGCAGCGGCACCGTGCAGCGCTTGCCGTCGAACTGGGTGTACTCGTTCATCGCCTTGGGGAAGGTCTTCTCCGGGTCTGTGTCCGTCTTCGCGAAGAACGGGTTGAGATCGACCAGCGCGCCCGAGGAGCAGAACTTCCCGACGTTGTTGGTGGTGAAGGAGGAGATCACGTCGGGCGCCTTGTCGCCGCCGGTGCGCAGCGCCTGGTTGATCTTGTCGTCGGTCATGTTGCCGACGACGTTGACGCGGATGTTGGGGTGCGCCTTCCGGAAGCCGTCGATCAGCGACGTGACGGCCTTCACCTCGCTCGGATCGCTCCAGGCGTGCCAGAAGTTGATGGTCGTGTCCTTCGACGCGTCGTCGTTCGCGCCGGAGTTCGGCTGACCGGTGCAGGCGGTGGCGAGCAGTGCCATGGCGGCGGAGGCAGCGAGGGCGAGGGCCGCTTTCCGGGACACTTCGGGCATGGCTGGATCTCCCTGGGACGGGCGGGCGGTGAGGGAAGGGGCGGGGCGGGTACGGCAGTCGGTACGGCGGTCAGCGCGAGGTGTCGAAGACCTCGTCGCGGGTGGTCGCGAGCGCGCTCTCCAACGCGCCGCGGAGCACGGGGTGTTCACGGACGTCGCCGACCACCAGGCGGGGCCGGGAGGCGGCCAGTTCCTCCAGTTCGGCCTGGACCAGGGCGCGCAGCACCTCGCCGCCGGCGGTGAGCGAGGCGCCGCTGAGGACGACGAGTTCGGGGTCGAGGACGGAGACGAGGGAGGCGAGACCGGTCGCGAGCCGGGTCGCGTATGTCGTCAGGAGCGTGCGGTGGGGGCCGGTGGCGTGGTCGGCGGCGCGGGCGACGAGTTCGGCGGCGGCCTCGGCGGAGGATCCCGTGGGCAGGTCCTCGATGCCCAGCTCGCGGGCCAGTTTCGGCAGCGCCTGCGAGCCGGCCAGTTCCTGGTAGCCGCCGCTGTTTGCCTTGGTCACCTGGCGGACCAGCGGGGTGCCCGGCACCGGCAGGAAGCCGACCTCGCCGGCGCCGCCGGTCCAGCCGCGGTGCAGCCGGCCGCCGAGCACCAGGGCGGCGCCGAGGCCCTCCTGGTTCCACAGCAGCACGAAGTCCTGGTGGCCGCGGGCCGCGCCGAGCCGCTGCTCGGCCATGGCCACGAGGTTGACGTCGTTCTCGTACTCCACCGGCATCGGCAGCGCGGCGGCGAGCTCGTCGAGCAGGGTGGGGGAGTGCCAGCCGGGCAGATGGGAGGCGTAGCGCAGCCGGCCGGTGTTGGGGTCGAAGGCACCGGGGGTGCCGATGACCAGCCGGTGCACGTCGCCGGGGGCCAGCCCCGCCGCCTTCACCGCACCGTCGAGGGCGTCGGTGACCTGCCGTACGACGGGCTGGGACGGGCGCCGGCCGGGGGTCGGCAGCTCGTACTCGCCGACGGTGCGGCCGGTGATGTCGGCGACGGCGGCGCGGATGCGGAGGGGGGTGACGTCCAGCCCGGCGGCGTGGGCGGCGGTCGGATCGACCGCGTACAGCTGGGCGTTGGGGCCCGGGCGTCCCTCGCTGGTCCCCGTGGCGAGGACCAGCCCGGCGGCCTCGAGACGGGCCAGGAGCTGGGAGGCGGTCGGCTTGGACAGGCCGGTCAGCTTGCCGATCCTGGTGCGCGACAGCGGCCCGTGCTCCAGCAGGAGGTCCAGGGCGGCGCGGTCGTTCATGGCGCGCAGGACCCGCGGGGTGCCCGGCGTGCCGGCGGTTCCTGGCATACGTGTCGGCACCTGCCCTCCCCTGGAGATCACTGTTAGGAAAGTTTCCTATTTGGGTGGGAGGAAGGTATGCCCGGGGTGAAGCGAACGTCAAGAGAAAAGTGCCCCCGGGCAACGGAGTCGTTACCTGTGGGGGCGGCGAGGGTGCGCGCGGCGGGAGCCCGGTCCGGTCAGTCCTTGAGGAACGGTGCCGTGTCCAGCGTGGGGTACGGCGCCGGGAGGGGGAGCGGATCGCCGAGGTCGACCTTGGCCTCGTCGTCGTAGTACGCCTTGGTGGGGTCCTCGTCGGGGAGCACGGGGGTGGTGTAGCAGTGGGCGGTCCGGGTCTCGCGGTTGATCAGGACGTAGACGGAGACGCCCGCGGCGGCGTAAGTGCGGAGCTTGGGGCCGGTGTCCGTCCAGTGGTTGCTCGACGTCACCTCGCCGACGAGGGCGATCATGTCGACGGGGTACCAGCCCTTGTGGGTCCTGCGGTAGGACTCGTCGAGTTCGGAGGCCTTGCGTCGCCGAACGTAGAAGTCCGGAATGAGCAGGGCCATGGTGCCGCCGTCCTTGTTGGCGGCGCGATAACCGTTCCCCATGCCCGCCAGTTCGAACCCGGCGTTGAAGAACTGGACCGCGAGCTCGAAGGCTCCGTCGTTGTGATGGTCGTTCGGCTGTGGCGGCACGATGACCGTCCCCTCGATGTACTCCGGCCGAATCGGCATCGGCGACGCCTGTTCGATCGCGTTCAACAGGTCGATGGGGTCCACCTGCGTCATCACCGGCTCCATGATCGGTTCGGCGCTCATCGCTGATCTCCTTGTCGCGCTGGTGTCAGGCTACGCCCGCGCCGGGTGCCCCGGCAGAACGATGGAGCGTGCGGGGCGCGTCGCACGATGGAATCCGCACCCCTTCACTCGAACGAGTGTGCTGAACCGTTCCGTCCCTCTTTCGGACACGCGAGAGGCGGCGCCCGGAGGGTTCCGGGCGCCGCCTCTTTTCGCCGTGGAGGCGCAGTGGTGCTACTTCGACAGGGACGGCGGCGGGATCGGTGAGGCCGCCAGGGACTGCGGGGAGGTGGTGCTGGCGAATGCCGAGGGGGCCGACATGCCCGCCGTCGGGTCGGCTGCCGCCTCTTCCGCCGGGGCGGTCGCGTCGCCCACGATCCGGATGCCGGCCGCGTCGAAGGCGCGCTTGATGCGCCAGCGCAGCTCCCGCTCGACGGTCACCGACTTGCCCGGCATGGTCTTGGCGGTGACGCGGACGACCATGGAGTCGATCAGCACGCTGTCCAGGCCGAGCACCTCGATCGGGCTCCACAGGAGCTCGTTCCAGGGCTCCTCCTTGCTCATCCGCTCGGCGACCTCGTCGAGGGTGGCCTTCACCTTGTCCAGGTCCTCGTCCGTCCTGACGGTGACGTCGACGCCGGCCGTGGCCCAGCCCTGGGAGAGGTTGCCGATGCGCTTGATCTCGCCGTTGCGGACGTACCAGATCTCGCCGTTCGCCCCGCGCAGCTTGGTCACGCGCAGTCCGACCTCGATCACCTCGCCGGCGGCGACGCCCGCGTCGATCGAGTCGCCGACGCCGTACTGGTCCTCCAGGATCATGAAGACGCCGGAGAGGAAGTCGGTGACCAGGTTGCGGGCGCCGAAACCGATCGCCACACCGGCCACACCGGCCGAGGCCAGCAGGGGCGCCAGGTTGATCTCGAAGGTGGCCAGCACCATCAGCGCCGCGGTGCCCAGGATCAGGAAGCTCGTCACCGAGCGCAGCACCGAGCCGATCGCCTGCGAGCGCTGCCGGCGGCGCTCGGCGTTGACCAGCAGCCCGCCCAGCGCCGTGCCGTCCACCGCCTGGGCGGTACGGGCCATGCGGTCTATGACCTTGGTGATCGCCCGCCGGACCACGCCTCTCAGCACCGCCGCGATCACCAGGATCAGCAGGATCTTCAGGCTGATGGCGAGCCACGTGGACCAGTTCTGCTCGACCCAGCTGGCCGCGTTCGTCGCGGTCTCGTGGGCGTCCTGGAACGTCGGGACCGTCAGGGCCGGCGACTCGGAGGGCGACGGCGACGGCGACGGACCGGCGGCCGGCAGGACGGCGGGCAAGGACACGGCAGGTACCTCCAGGTGCAATCCGCCCTCCGGCACGGGGTCAATATCGACTGGGTCACGAAGAGATCACCGGACGGGCAGAACCACCACACTAACGGTGCAGGGTGTGTGGGTTCCCGTGAAGTCCGGGGAAGGGCGCATGGGGAGACGGTGACCACCGGCCTCTGATCAGGCCGTGTGAAGGGGCCGTGATCCGGGGGATGAATGAGGTGTGGTCGAAAACACTCCCAGCCCGTTACCGGGACATGGTGGCGCGTTCACCAGGCATGAGGGGAAACTGACTGCAGGCAGCCCCGGCGCGAGCCACGCGCCGCCGGCGTACAAGGAGGCATCCGTGCCGCATGTCCTGGTCCTCAACGCGTCGTACGAGCCCCTCGGCGTCGTACCGCTCCGCCGCGCGCTCGTCCTCGTCCTCGAGAACAAGGCAGTCTGCCTCGAGGAGTCCGGCGCCTATCTGCACAGCGCAACCGTCACCGTCCCCGCACCCAGCGTGGTCCGGCTCAAGCGTTTCGTACGGGTTCCCTACCGGGGGCCCGTTCCTCTGACCCGAAGGGCGCTGTTCGCGCGCGACGGGGGCCGGTGCATGTACTGCGGTGGCATCGCCACCAGCGTCGACCACGTCATCCCGCGCTCGCGCGGGGGCCAGCACGTCTGGGACAACGTGGTGGCCTCCTGCCGCCGCTGCAACCACGTCAAGGCCGATCGCCACCTGGTCGAGCTCGGCTGGCGCCTGCGCCACAAGCCGGCCCCGCCCACGGGCCTGGCCTGGCGCATCATCGGCACCGGGCATAGGGACCCGCGCTGGCTGCCCTACCTGCAGCCGTACGGCGCGGACGACGCCTTGGCCCGGATCGACGGTATCTCCGCCTGACGATTCCGGGCCTTCGCATTGCCCACGGCCACCCGCCCGGAGCGCGGTCCCCACGGCCACCCGCCTGGGGACCGCGCTCCGGACGCGGGCCGTGGGCGGCGCGTGTCACCGGGGCCGGTCGCGAAGACCGGAACGATCAGGTGGTGCCGAGGCTCGCCAGGGCGTGCCGGACGGCCGCGAGTGCCTCCTCGTCGCTGACGTCGAGTTGCCTGGCCGCGGCGGCGTAGGTGCCGGCGTACTCGTGGAGCTTCGCCTTGACGTCGGTGGCGGGTGCCGGGGCGATGACCTGCGTGCCGGAGCCCCGGCGGCTCTTGACGAGGCCCGCGGCCTCCAGTTCGCGGTAGGCGCGCACCACCGTGTTGTTGGCCAGTCCCAGGTCGGAGGCGAGCTGGCGCACGGACGGCAGCCTGTCGCCCATGCGCAGCCGGCCGACGGAGATGAGATCGGCCAGTTGCGCGCGGATCTGCTCGTAGGGCGGCACCGGGGAGGGGTGGACGACCCTGATGCTCACGTCGTTCGCGTTCACAGCCGCACCTTGACATAGGCCTGCGGGAGCAGCGAGACGCAGAGGCAGTGACCCGCGGTCACGGCGGAGACGAGGGCGGTGACGGCCAGCCCCCACAGCGCCGCCACTTTCATCACTCCTCCACAGGCCAGGCTCAGCACCGCGACGCCCATCGTCAGGGAGACGCCGAAAAGAGGCGCGCACACGAGTACCCCCCACGCGCCGATCGCGGCCCGGGCCCCGGTGAGACGCTGGTCGTCGCTTCCGGACCCGGCGGTGATACGGCGCAGGAGCAACGCGCCGACAACGGTACCCAGTGCGAGACCACCGAGAGCGGGCCGCGCGTAGTGCGGGCCGGGCCACGGCGACAGTACCTGGGCCCCCGCCGGGCAGGTGACGGACAGCGCGTGCCCCGAGCGTCCCGCCTCGTCCGGCGAGGCCGTCACCACGGCGACGACCAGCAGGACGAGGAGCACGGCGGCCTGCACGGTCAGCGCGACGGTCAGGGCACGGGGCACGTAGTCCCGGATCCGGCGCGGTGTCATGCTGGCGACGCGCAGCCGGCCGGGGCTCCGGCGGGCGAGCGCGTCCGCCGCGAAGGCGCTCGCCATGACGCACAGTCCGAACACGGCGAACTTGTACAGCAGGTCCACGTCCGACTCGGAGCCATAGCTGACCAGTGCGTTCACCGTCAGTCCGGCCGCCGCGCCGGTCCACCGTACGAGGGTTTCGAGGCTCTGACGCCACGAGTCGCCGTTCTCTGTGGCAGCACGCATGCCGATCCCTGCTCTCCCGCAAGTGCATCAACTACTTGATACAATTCCCGGTGAATCAAACTGTGTCAAGTAGTTGATACGCAAGGCTCACGCGTACCGCAGCTCCGCGGGACGGACCGAGCGCCGCAGCAGCGGCAGCGAGGCGGCCGCGGCCAGCAGGCAGGTGGCGTACACGCCGGCGGGGACCAGGAGTGCCGTGTACGGCACGGTCCCGGCGGCGAGGAGGGCGTACCAGAGGCCGATCGCCAGGCCGCCCGCGCCCGCCACGAGGACGGCCGGGGCCAGGGGCAGGGCGGTTTCCAGCAGGAGGGCCCGGGCGAGTACCCGCTGCGGTACTCCGGCGGCCACCTGCGCGGCCAGCGCCCGGCGACGGGTGGCGACGGACTCGGCGGTGCCGACGGCGAGCGCGATGAGGACGACCGTGAGGGCGAGGACGATGGCCGCGGCCGTGAGGTTCAGGCCCGTGACGTAGAAGGAGGCGTCCGCGGCGAAACCGTGCGTGTCGTCCGCGGTTTCCAGCTCGGCGAGCAGCGCCTGCCGCACCCCCGTGTAGCCGGTGCCGACCACCGTCACCAGCAGCACCGCCGCATGGGTGCGGGCCGCCGCCCACGGGTCGTCCCGCAGCCGTTCCGCCGCGATCAGCACCGCCGGGGAGCCGGTCCGGGCCGCGAGCAGCCGGCCGGTCAGCCGGGACAGGGCGCCCGTGAGCCACACCGCGCCCGCGCCGACGGCCAGGACCGCCGCCATGAAGACGAGCGGGCCCCTCGTCAGGCCCGCGTGCGGGGAGTCGGCGGACGTACCGGCCACCGCCCCCAGCGCCACCACGCCGACGACCAGCAGTCCGCCCACGAACATCAGCGCCGGGCCACGCCCCGACCGCGCGTGGCTCCGCCGCACCCAGCCCAGCGGCGAGGCCACCACGCGGCGCAGCGCCAGCACCCCGGCCGCCATGCCCAGTACCGGTGTCGCGGCCGCGACCAGCGCCATTCCGGCCCACGCCGACGCGGTCGGCCGCTCCCACACGGCCACCAGCACCGCTGCCGCCCCGGCCGTGGCGAGTGCCGAGCCCAGCAAGCAGGCTAACCCCGTCTCCAGCGCGGCGATCCGCCGCACCCGGCCCGGCTCCGCGCCCGCCAGCCGCAGCACGGCCGTCCGCCGGTCGCGGTGCACCGCGCCGATCCGGGCGCACTGCCCGAGGAACCCGAGCACGGGCACCAGCAGGAGCAGCAGCGTGACGATCACCCCGGAGCGCTCGCCGGGCTGGTCGAGCAGGCCGTTGCCGAAGGAGAAGCGGTACTGCCCGTGCACCGAGGACAGGACGGCGGCCGCCAGGCCCAGCCCCGTCGCGCACATCGCCCCCGCTGCCGTGAGCGCGATCCGCCACCACTCCCACCGGTCCGAACCCCGGACGAGCAGCCAGGCCAGCCGCAGATCGGTTCTCACGCGAGCACCCCCGACGCGACCGTCACGCCGTCCTGCAACCGCACCTCGCGGTCGGCGTACGCCGCCACCTGGGCGTCGTGCGTGATCAGCAGGACCGCCGTGCCCGCCTCCCGGGCGGCTTCGACCAGGGCCGTCATCACCTGTTCGCTCGCCAGCGAGTCCAGTGCCCCCGTCGGCTCGTCCGCGAACACCACCCTTGGGGCGGTCACCAACGCCCGTGCCAGGGCCACGCGTTGCGCCTGGCCTCCGCTCAACTCCCCTGGGCGCGCGGCCTCCTGCTCCCGCACGCCGAACCGCTCCAGCCATGCCCCCGCCTGCTCCTGGGCCGCCCCCCGCGCGGTCCCGGCCAGCATCAGCGGCAGTGCGACGTTGTCCACGGTGGTCAGCTCGGGGATCAACTGGCCGAACTGGAACACCACTCCGAAGTCGGTGCGGCGCAGCTCGCTCAGGCGCTGCTCCGGCAGCCTGTCGACGCGCTCCTCGCGGTACGTCACCGAGCCCGCGTCCGGCCGGACGATGCCCGCCAGGCAGTGCAGCAGCGTGGACTTCCCGCTGCCGCTGGCGCCGGTCACGGCGACGGTCTCGCCCTCGCGCAACTCCAGGCACGCCCCGCGCAACGCTGGCGTCCTGCCATGGGACTTGACGAGGTCTCGGGCCACCAGAAGGGGCGCCGGAGGGTTGCTCATGCTCGGTCGACCTCCACGGTCAGAGCGGTCAAAGTGGTGAGCCGGGCCTGGGTGGTGGTCATCCAGCGCAGGTCGGCGGCGAGGTGGTTGAGGGCGTAGTCCGCCGAGAGCACGGTCGTCAGATCGGCGCCCGGGGCGGTCTTGACCGCCGTCAGCTCCCGCATCCGCTCCATGTGCGCGGCGCGTTGCGCGAGCAGATGGGCGGCGGGGTCGCCACCCGTGAGGATCGCCACGACGACCTTCGCGAAGATCTCGTTCGTCACGAAGGGCGCGGGAGGCGTGACCTGCCCGGCCCAGACGGCCACGTCCCGGGAGCCCTCGGCCGTGAGGCGGTACAGCGTGCGCTCCGGCCCGCCGTCGGAGTCGGTGCCCTCCACCTGGGCCAGTCCGTCGCGGACCAGCCGCTGCAGGGTCGTGTAGACCTGCCCGTAGGCCAGCGGGCGGGCTTGCGGGAAGTGTTCGTCGTGGCGTCGCTTCAGGTCGTAGCCATGGCTCGGCCCCCCGGCGAGCAGGCCCAGCAGGATGTGGCGGGTGCTCATGCGCTCAGTATGTACTGAGTACATGTACTGAGTGAATAGCGATCGCGAGTTTTTCGCCGGACGGTCTCGCCGGACATTCCGACCGCGTCGGCTGCCCGGTGGGCTCAGTCCGCGACCGCGTACGCCTCCACCGACCACAGCGAATAGCCGTACTGGGTGGCTCGCTTGTCGCCCTGCACGCGGATGTAGCGGACGTCCCGCGCGTCCATGCGCAGGGTTTCGCGGCCGCCGGTGCTGTTGCGGACGGTGGTGGCGGTGCGCCAGCGGCGGCCGTCGGCGGAGACCTGGACGCGGTAGGCGGAGGGGTGGGCGTCCTGCCAGTGGAGGGCGACCTTGCCCAGGCGCACCGGGTTCGGCAGCTCCACCTGCCACCAGGCGCCGTCGTCGACGGGGGAGGACCAGCGGGTGTCCGGGTTGCCGTCGATCGCGGCGGAGGCCGGGAAGTCGGGGGTCTCGTCGGCGGAGGAGCGCGCCGTGCCGGTGCGGGCCAGGTCGGGGCCGGCGGTGCGCGGGAAGGCGCGGACCGTGAGGGTGCGGGTCACTCCGGCGAAGGTGACGCGGATGTCGTACGCGCGTGCGGGCGTGGCCGGCGGCACGGTCACCTCGACGGGGACGTCCACCGTGGTGCCGCGGGGCACGGTGAGCGAGGTGGTGGGGACGCGGACCTTGATGCCCTTGGGGGCCTCCACGGTGACCTTGCCCTGCACGTCGGCCGGACGGCCGGAGGACAGCCGGGCGGTCAGCCGCTCCGTGCCGCCGATCTCCGCGTCGGCCTCGGCGCGCGGCAGCTCCAGATCCGCGACCGGGGTGTCGGCGAACCAGGGGACCAGGTGGCGCACCCGGGAGGGGTAGGCGCCGGTCACGCGGACGGCGTCGACGCCGGTGCCGGCCGGCGGGGGAGTGGGCTGCACGAGGGCCGGCGGGCGCGTCCAGACGCCCGGAGCCGGGGAGACCGGAGGCCAGAGGGCAGGCGGGTGCGTCGCCGGGCCGCCCGGGGACGGGGACCGCACGGTGTCCAGCTCCGTCGCGCCCCGCTCCGCCAGCGATCCCACCCGGCGCCAGCCCTGTCCGGGGACGTGGACCTCGACGCCACCGGTGGTTCCGGGGTCGCTGAGGACCGTCACGGCGGTGAGGGCGCGGGCGTGCGGGAAACGGATCGTGCGGCCGTCCGGCGCCCCGTCCGGGTCCTCGGCCGGCTCGTGCGTCAGGCCCGCCCAGGTCTCGTACTCCTGCCGCGCCCGGTCGAGGAAGGGGTCCAGTACGCCCTTGCCGACCGTCACATCGGCCTGCTTGGCCTCGGCCCGCAGCCGGTCCAGCGTCCGGTACGCGGTCCAGGCCCCCGCCGCGTCGCCCGCGCGCTGGGCGCGGAGCATGTCGAGCGCCGCCTCACCCGCCTTGCCGTAGCGGGCCAACTGCGCGGACCACGGCGCGACTTCGTCCGCCAGGGTGCCCTCGCCGGCCAGTTCCCGCGGCAGGTCGCGCAGCACCGTGAAGGCGGCGCGCAGCCGCTGCTCGGCACGCTCGTTCGTGGCCCGGTCCGTCGTCGTACGGGCCTGCCACAGGTCCGCGATCAGCGGACGCAGATACGCCGACTCGGTGCCGCCGAGCACCGAGGACGCGTCGTTGCCGGCCAGGGCCGACAGCGCCTCGTGGCGCCGTGCGTCGCCCCCCGCGAGGTCGGCGATGGCCGCCTGCCAGGACTCCTCGGGGCGGTAGTCGCGGGGGTTCCAGGCGTAGTCGGCCGCCGTGAACAGCGGGATGCGGGAGGCCTCCGCCTGCTCCATCGCGTTGGCCAGCAGGGCGGCCGAGCCGCTGGCGACGGCCGGTTCACGCCCGGTGTACGGGCCGAGGAAGATGCGGTCCTCGGCGTAGTCGTTGACCGGGTAGTTGTCCATGGTGACCAGCGGATGCGCGAACGCGGCGCGGGCGTCGGCCAGTTCGTCGCCGGTGATGGTCCGCGGCACCACGCCCACCCCGGTCCAGGCGACGTGCACCGACGCGTCCAGCGCGGTCGCCAGCGCCCGCCGGTAGGGCGTCGCGCCGTCCTCGTAGAACTCCGTCGGCATCAGCGACAGCGGCGCCGCGTCCGGATGCCGTTCCGCCAGGTGGCGGGCGACCTCGTTGGCCACCCGCGCCTGCGCCCGTGCCGCCGCGTCCGGGCCGGAGCCGAAACGGGCCGGGTCCGCGCCGCAGTGCCACTCGCTGTAGCTGACGTTCTGGAACTGGAGCTGGAACGCCCGGAAACCGAGCTCCCACATCGCGTCCAGCTTGCGGGTCAGCGCCCGTACGTCGTCGTCCGAGGCGAAGCACAGCGACTGGCCCGGCGCCACCGCCCAGCCGAGCGTGACGTGGTTGGCGCTCGCCCGGTCGGCCAGCTCCCGGAAGGCGGCCCGCTGTATGGCCGGGTACGGCTCGCGCCAGCGCTCCTGGCGGTAGAGGTCGTCGCCCGGGGCGTACAGGTACCGGTTCTGCTTGGTGCGGCCCATGAAGTCCAGCTGGGCGAGCCGCTGCTGCTGTGTCCACGCGGTGCCGTAGAAGCCCTCGGTGGTGCCGCGCACGGCGGTGCCCGGCCAGTCCCGGACGGTCACCCCGGGGACGGTCCCGTCGGGGCGCAGCAGCTGCCGCAGCGTCTGCACGGCGTGGAACAGGCCGTCCTCGCCGGCGCCGGTGAGTGTCAGGGCGCCGCCGCCCGTGGCGATGAGGTAGCCGCCGGAGGGCAGCGCGTGCCGCGGGTCGCCGTGCGCCCGCTCGGTGTACGCGCGCACCACCAGGGCGCCCGCCGGAACCGGGTCCGCCACGGCGAGGTCCGTGACCGTCCGGGCCCCGGCCCCGTACAGCAGCGAGCGCAGCGCGCTCAGGGCGTACGGGTCCGCCTCCGTGTCGGTGACGAGGGCGACGTTCCGGTCGGCGACCTTCACCGCGCCGCCGGTCGTCCGCAGGGACTGCGGGCGCGGCCACACCGCGAGGCCGGAGGAGTCCGTGGCGGGGTGCTCCGGGTTCGCGGCCGGGAGGCCGGTGCCGGGGTCGGGGGCGGACGGCGCCGCGACGGCCGCGGGTGCGGCTCCCAGTGTTCCGGCCATGACTGCGAACGCGAGTGCGGCCGCGCTCTTCCCGTGCCCCATACCGCGCCGACGCCGCACGGCCCCTCCTCGTCGATCGGCCTTCGCCGGGCGAGCCGAAGGCAGTGTCGAAGAGTCCTGACCACACCATCCCTGCGGGAAGGTGTCAACGAGAGTGGCCGTTGTGCCGTGATTGCCCCAACCTGGTGAAGGGGAATGTGACCAGCGGCACGTAGGTCGTTCTCATGCGTCTGCCGCGGCGAGCACTGGGTAGGGCTGCGGTAATCCCCTTGATGCCGTACTCGACAAGGAGGCCCCCGTGGCCGCACCGGCACACCTTCTGCTCTCGGCCCTGTCCAAACACGTGGCGGAGCCGCCCGCCGACCACCTGCTGCCCGCCGACCCCGGCCTGAGCGTGTTCAGCGCGGAGGCTACCCGCGCCGACGTCCCGCTGACCAGCGAGCCGCCGCTGCCCGACGCCGAGCCGCTGACCAGCGAACCGCCGCTCGCCGAGGCCGCCCCCCTGACCAGCGAATCGGTCGCCGAGTCGGCCGAACAGGACCCCTGTCGCGCGGAGTTGTAGATGACGGAACCCTGGCCGGACGAACCTCCCGGACCTCACCAACCTTCCGGATCTCCCGGATCTCCCGGATCTCCCGGATCTCCCGGATCTCCCGGATCTCCCGGATCTCCCGGATCTCCCGGATCTCCCGGATCTCTCGGTGACGAGCTGACCCGGCTCGCCGCGCTGCACGGCGTCGCCGCCTCCTACAGCCCCTCCCCGGGCCGTACGGTCACCGCCTCCGCCACCGCGGTCGTCGCGGCCCTGGCCGCCCTGGACGTCGACGCGAGCACCCCCGCGGCCGCCCGCGCCGCGCTCACCGCCGGCGAACGGGAACGGGACGAACGGCTGCTGCCGCCGACGGTGGTGTGCTGGCTGGGCCCCACGGACGATCCCGCGGACGGCCCCACCGGTGGCCCCGCGGGCGGCGGCGGCCCCGCGGCCGAGTCGGACGCCGGGCTGCCGCCGGCCGCCCTCGCCGGGCTGCCGCCCGGCACCCGGCTGGACGTCGAGACCGAGCGGGGCGAGACCCGCTCCTGGGTGCACGGCGTGGACGGGACGGACCGTGTGGACCGCCTTCCGCCGGGCGTCCACCGGCTGACCGCCACCGCCCCCGACGGTCGCACCGGGCAGGCGCACCTGATCGCCGCCCCGCCCCGGCTGCCCACCCCGGCGGGACGCTCGTACGGGCTGCTCGTCCAGCTGTACTCCCTCCTCTCCCACCGCTCCTGGGGCATGGGCGACCTCGGTGACCTCGCCGAGCTCAGCAGTTGGGCCGGACGGGCGCTGGGCGCCGGGTTCGTGCAGGTCAACCCGCTGCACGCGGCCGTGCCCGGACCACCCGCCGACCCGTCCCCCTACCGCCCCTCCTCGCGTCGCTTCCCCGACCCGGTGCACCTGCGCGTCGAGGACGTCCCGGAGTTCGCCTACGCCGAGGACCGAGAGCGGCTGCGGCCCCTGCTGGAGCGGGCCGGCCGGCTGCGCGCCGCCGTACTGGACGAGGGCGCGCTGATCGACCGGGACGCGGTGTGGGAGCTCAAGCGGGAGGCGCTGGAGCTGGTGCGGCGGGTGCCGCTGGGACCCGGCCGCCGCGCCGCCTACGCCGACTTCCTCGCCGAGCAGGGCCGGGCCCTGGAGGACCACGCCACCTGGTACGCCCTCGCCGAGGTGCACGGCTCGGACCGGAGCCGGTGGCCCGAGGGGCTGCGGGACCCCCGCTCGACGGAGACGGCCCGCGCCCGCGCCGCGCTGGCGGACCGCGTCGACTTCCACTCCTGGCTCGCCTGGCTCACCGACGCCCAGCTCACCGCCGCCCAGCGCACGGCCCGCGAGGCGGGCATGGGGATCGGGATCGTGCACGACCTCGCTGTGGGCGTGCACCCCGGCGGGGCCGACGCCTGGGCGCAGCGGGACCACTTCGCGGCCGGCATGTCGGTCGGCGCACCGCCGGACGCCTTCAACGCGCGCGGTCAGGACTGGGGCCTGCCGCCCTGGCGCCCCGACCGCCTCGCCGCCTCCGGCTACGCGCCCTTCCGCCGGCTGCTGCGCGCCCTGTTCCGCTACGCGGGCGCCCTGCGCATCGACCACGTCATGGGCCTCTTCCGGCTGTGGTGGATCCCGCGGGGCCTGCCGCCCACCGAGGGCACGTACGTCCGCTACGACGCCGAGGCGATGCTCGCCGTGCTGGTGCTGGAGGCCTCGCGGGCGGGCGCCGTGGTGATCGGCGAGGACCTGGGGACGGTGGAGCCCGGCGTGCGCGAGACCCTCGACCGGCGCGGGGTGCTCGGCACCTCGGTGCTGTGGTTCGAACGGGACTGGGAGGGGTCGGGCCGCCCACTGCCCCCCGAACGCTGGCGCGCGGACTGCCTGGCCACCGCCACCACCCACGACCTGCCGTCCACCGCGGCCCGCCTCACCGGCGAACACGTCGAACTGCGCCACCGCCTCGGCCTGCTCACCCGTCCCCTGGAGGAGGAGCGCGAGGAGGCCGCCGAGGACGTCGGCGAGTGGCTGGCCCTGCTGGCGGAGCTGGGCCTGCTGCGGGGCACGGACGACGGCGCCTCCTCGGAGGAGGCCGGGATCCAGGCCGTCCACCGCTTCCTGCTGCGCACCCCGGCCCGCATGATCGGTCTGTGGCTGCCGGACACGGTCGGCGACCGGCGTCCGCAGAACCTGCCCGGCACCTGGGACCAGTACCCGAACTGGCGCCTGCCCGTCGCCGACGCCGAGGGCCGTCCGGTGACCCTGGAGGACCTCGCCGCGTCCCCCCGGCTGCACGCCCTGACGGACGTGCTGCGGACGGACGCACGGGCGGCGCCGGGCGACGAGGGCTGACCGCCGGGCGACTCACGCCGGTGCCGAACAGCGCGGATACGGTACCCCGGGCGCGCGACCCGTTTCGGGGTTCGCTACGTTTGCACCGTGGACAAGAAGAACGCCCTGCGCGCCGGCGCTCTGGCCGCCGGTACGACGCTGATGATGCTGCTCATGTCGTCTCCCGCGCTCGCGCTGACCCGCGACGACGGCGACGACCCCGGCCCGGGCCTGAGCGTCGTCCAGACGCTGGGTCTGTTCGTCGGTCTCCCCCTCCTGCTGTTCGTGGTCATCACCGGCCTGGTCATGGTCCTGGACAAGTCCAAGGACCGGCTGTCGCGCACGAGCCGGGACGTGGACGTCAAGGCCAAGGCCTGACCGAGTCCTCCTCCCGCCGCGGGCCCGTCCGCAGCACACTCCCTCCGAGGGCGCCGACCTCGCCGTACGTACGCGCACAGCCGCCGTACGTGGGCGAGGTGGGCGCCCTGGGTGCGTTGCGGGACCGGCGGGCCGGGCGGCCGCGGGGTCACCGGCCGATTCCTACGCCGGCGCCCCTGATGACTCCGACGTCCCGGCCAGCAGCTCCCTGAGCAGAGCGGCCAGCTCGCCCGCCCGTTCGGTGTCCAGGGCGGACAGCGCCTCCGTCTGCGCGGCCAGTCCCGCGCCGACCGCCTCGTCGATGAGCCGCAGCCCCTTGTCGGTCAGCGTGACCTTGAGACCGCGGCGGTCGTGCGGATCCGGCGAGCGGCGCAGCAGCCCCGCGACCTCCAGCTTGTCCAGCCGCCCGGTCATCCCACCCGTGGTGAGCATGAGCGTCGCCGAGAGCTGCCGGGGCGAGAGGGTGTAGGGCTCGCCGGCCCGGCGCAGTGTCGCCAGCACGTCGAACTCGCCCCGCGAGATCCCGAACGGCGCGTACGCCTTCTCCATCCGGTCTCCCATCGCCCGCGAGAGCCGGAAGATCCGCCCGAAGACCTCCATCCCCGCGGTGTCGAGATCGGGCCGCGCGGCCGCCCACTGGTCGATGATCGCGTCGACGGCGTCCCTGCGCTGCTGGGGGCGTTCACTCATGGACCGAGTATCCGCCGCCCTACGGTCGACCGCAAGAAAGTGGCTTGACGTTAAGTAGCTTACGACTAAGCTATTTGTATGGCTGTCTCTCAGCGTCCCGCCTCCACCTGGTCCCTCGCCGCCCTCACCGCCCTCGCCCCCGTCTCCTGGGGCACCACCTACGCCGTCACCACCGAGTTCCTGCCTCCAGGCCGGCCGCTCTTCACGGCGCTGGCCCGGGCGCTGCCCGCCGGGCTGCTGCTGCTCGCGCTGGCCCGGGTGCTGCCGAAGGGCGCCTGGTGGTGGAAGGCGGCGGTCCTCGGCGCGCTGAACATCGGCGCCTTCTTCCCGCTGCTGTTCCTGTCCGCGTACCGCCTGCCGGGCGGGATGGCGGCGGTCGTCGGCTCGGTCGGACCGCTGTTCGTCGTGGGGCTCTCCGCGCCGCTGCTGGGACAGCGACCGACGGGGCGGGCGCTGCTCACCGGAGTGGTGGCCGCGTTCGGGGTCAGCCTCGTCGTGCTGAGGGCGGCCGGGGCGCTGGACGGCGTGGGCGTCGCCGCCGCCCTCGCCTCCACCGCCTCGATGTCCACCGGCACCGTCCTGGCCAAGAGGTGGGGCCGCCCGGCCGGTGTGGGTCCGCTCGCGCTCACCGGCTGGCAGCTCACCGCGGGCGGACTGCTGATCGCGCCCCTCGCCCTGCTGGCCGAGGGGCCGCCGCCCGCACTGGACACCCGGGCCCTCGGCGGCTACGCCTACCTCGCCCTGGCCAACACGGCGCTCGCCTACTGGCTCTGGTTCCGCGGCATCGGCCGGCTCTCCGCCACCCGGGTCACCTTCCTCGGCCCGCTGTCACCGCTCACCGCGGCCGTGGTCGGCTGGGCCGCCCTCGGTCAGGCGCTCACCCCGGTCCAACTGGTCGGCATGGCGCTGGCGTTCGGAGCGACGCTGGCGGGACAGCTCGGCGCGGCTCGTCCCAAGGGCACACCGGCACGATCGTTCAGCTCGCCTGAAAGGAATGCTCGAAAGGATTCGATGGACCTGACCGGTTCAGCGCTGCGACGGTAGAGCGGACCCCGCTCACCCACCAGCGAGAGGACCTACGTGGCCGACGTCCGCCCTCGGACCACCACACCGCCCCCACCCACCGGCAGCCCTACCACCGCCACCAGCGGCCCGAGGGCGGGCGCCCCCGCTCTCGGAACCGCGCTCGCCGCCCTCGCCACCGTCGTCTGGGCCGGCAGCTTCGTCACCTCGCGCGCGCTGCACGACAGCGTGCCGCCGGTGCAGCACGCGTTCTGGCGCTGGGTGGTGGCACTGGCCGCCGTCGCCCCGTTCGGCGCCCGCGCGGCCTGGCGGCAGCGGGAGCTGATCCGGCGCCACCTCGGCTATGTGCTGCTGACCTCCCTCCTCGGCGTCGCCGTCTACAACACCCTGGTCAACCAGGCCGGCCTGACCACCCCGGCGGCCAACATGGGCATGATCATGGCGGCCTCGCCGGTGCTGATGGCGGTCTTCGAACGGGCGAGCGGTGTACGGCTCGGCGCGCGCCGGGTCGTGGGGCTGCTGACCGCCTGCGCGGGCGTGCTGCTGCTCGTGGGCGGAGGAGGGATGGCGTCGTTCACGGCCGGGGACCTGTGGATGATCGTCGCGGCCTGCTGCTTCGGTTCCTACAGCGCCCTGCTGCGCCGCCGCCCCGCCGAGTTCGACGGCGTCGCCTTCCTCTTCACCACGTTCCTGTTCGGCACCGTGCTGCTCCTGCCCGCGCAGGCCGTCAGCCTCGCCGTCCAGGGCGGCTTCGAACCGGCCCCCGGCACGGTGCTGCCCCTGCTCTACGTCGGCGTCATGTCCTCCGCCGTGGCGTTCGTCGCCTGGGGCAAGGCGATCGCCCTCGTCGGCCCGACCCGCGCCGGACTCGTCTACTACCTGCAACCGGTCTGCGTGGCCCTGCTGTCGTGGGCCCTGCTCGGCGAGGCGATCGGCCCCCGGCAGGCGCTGTGCATGGCGCTGATCCTGGGCGGAGTGGTCCTCGGCACGGCCTCGCGCCGCTGAGGGAACTCGCGCGCGAACTCCGCACGGCGGCCCCGTACAGCCCGTATAGGTTGCCGCCATGGCCGAGTGGGAGATCCGGAAGCTGCTGATCCTGCGGACCCTGCGGGAGCAGGGGACCGTGACCGCGACGGCCGAGGCGCTGCGGATGACGCCGTCCGCCGTCTCGCAGCAGCTGACCAACCTGTCCAAGCAGCTCGGGGTGGAACTGCTGCAGGCGCAGGGGCGGCGGGTGCGGCTCACGGACGCGGCGCGGCTCGTGCTGCGGCACGCCGAGGCCGTGTTCGAGCAACTGGAACGAGCGGACGCCGAGTTGGCCGCGTACACCAAGGGCGAGGCGGGTGAGGTGCGGGTGGGTGCCTTCTCCACCGCGGTGCCCGCGCTCGTGGTGCCGGCGGTACAGGCGCTGCGCGGCACGCATCCGGCGGTGACCGTCCGGGTCCGGGAGGCGGAGGCGGGCGAGGCCTACGAACTGCTGGCGGCCGGGGAGGTCGACCTCGCGCTGTCCCTGGCCGCGCAGGCGCCCAGCGCGGTGGACCCGCGGTTCACACTGGTGCCGCTGCTCGCCGACCCGCTCGACCTCGCTCTGCCGCCGGGGCACCGGCTGGCCTCGGCGCCCCGGGTACGGCTCGCCGAGCTGGCGGAGGAGGCGTGGATCTTCGGCGGCAGCGGCCCTTGGTCGGACATCACGCGCGCGGCCTGCGAGGCGGCCGGGTTCAGCCCGTACCAGGGTCACTCGGCGGCCGGCTGGACGGCGATCCTGGCGATGGTGGAGGCGGGCATGGGCGTGGCACTCGTCCCGCGCATGGCGGCGGTGAGCAGGGAGGGCGTCGTGATGCGCGCCCTGGCCGCCGACCGGCCCTGCCGGCACGTGGTGGCGGCCGTGCGCAAGGGGGCGCGGGACGCGCCCGCGCCGGCGAGGGTGCTGGCGGCACTGCGGTCCGCGGCCGCCGGGCTCGCCCGCCCCGAGTGACGGGAGCAGACGGAGACCGGAAGGGAAAGGGGCGCCCGGTCGAGCACCGGGCGCCCCTTGTCGCCGCACGGGCGCCGGTACGGCATCGCCGTACCGGCGGTGTTACGGCTGGGCCGCCGCGTCCGCTGCCTGGGCCTTCAGAGCGCGCTCGACGCCCGCCCGCGACTCCGAGACCAGCCGGCGCAGGGCCGCGCTCGGCTCGGCCGAGGCCAGCCACTCGTCGGTCCTGCGCAGGATGTCCTCGGACACCTGGATCGACGGGTACAGACCGACCGCGATCTGCTGGGCCATCTCGTGGGAGCGGGCGCCCCAGATGTCCTTGACCACCGTGAAGTACCGGTCCGCGTACGGCGCCAGCAGCTCACGCTGGTCGGTCTGGACGAAGCCCGCGATGACCGCCTCCTGGACGGCGTTCGGGAGCTTGTCGGACTCGACGACCGACGCCCAGGCCTCCGCCTTGGCCTCCTCGGTCGGTCGGGCGGCGCGGGCGGTGGCCGCGTGCCGCTCACCGGCCGCGGTCTTGTCGCGCTCGTACTCGCCCGCGATCTCCGCCTCGTCGAACCGGCCGACGGCCGCGAGCCGCTCCACGAACGCCCAGCGCAGCTCCGTGTCCACGACCAGGCCCTCGATGGTGTGGGAGCCGTCCAGCAGGGACTCGAGCAGGTCGAGCTGCTCCGGCGTACGGGCGGTCGCCGCGAAGGCGCGCGCCCACGCCAGCTGGTGGTCGCTGCCCGCGTCCGCCGCGCGCAGATGGGCCAGCGTGGCGTCCGTCCAGCGGGTGAGCAGGGCCTCGCGGGCGGTCGGGTCGGCGTACAGGTCGACGGCCAGCTTCACCTGGCGGTGCAGCGACTGCACGACACCGATGTCGGACTCCTTGCCGATCCCGGACAGCACCAGCGACAGGTAGTCGCGGGTCGCCAGCTCCCCGTCGCGGGTCATGTCCCAGGCCGACGCCCAGCACAGGGCGCGCGGCAGCGAGGACTCGAAGTCCCCCAGGCGCTCGGTGACGACGGCCAGCGACCCCTCGTCCAGGCGCACCTTGGCGTACGACAGGTCGTCGTCGTTGAGCAGGACCACCGCCGGGCGGGGCCGGCCGGCCAGCTGCGGCACGTCGGTCAGCTCGCCGTCCACGTCCAGCTCGATCCGGCCGTCCGCGGCGCGCACCAGCTTGCCGCTCGCCTCGTCGAGGTCGTACAGGCCGACCGCGATCCGGTGCGGGCGCAGGGTCGGCTCGCCCTTCGCGCCGGCGGGCAGGGCGGGGGCCTCCTGGCGGATGGCGAAGGAGGTGATGACGCCCTGGGCGTCGGTCTCGATCTCCGGGCGCAGGATGTTGATGCCGGCCGTCTCCAGCCACTTCTTCGACCAGGTCTTCAGATCGCGCCCGGAGGTCTCCTCCAGCGCGCCCAGCAGGTCGGACAGGCGCGTGTTGCCGTAGGCGTGCCGCTTGAAGTACGCCTGCACGCCCCGGAAGAACTCGTCCATGCCGACGTAGGCGACCAGCTGTTTGAGGACGCTCGCGCCCTTGGCGTAGGTGATGCCGTCGAAGTTGACGAGGACGTCGTCCAGGTCGTGGATCTCCGCCATGATCGGGTGGGTGGACGGCAGCTGGTCCTGCCGGTACGCCCACGTCTTCATGGAGTTGGCGAACGTGGTCCACGAGTGCGGCCAGCGCGAGCCCGGGGCGTACGCCTGGCAGGCGATGGAGGTGTAGGTGGCGAACGACTCGTTCAGCCACAGGTCGTTCCACCACTCCATGGTGACCAGGTCGCCGAACCACATGTGGGCCAGCTCGTGCAGGATCGTCTCGGCGCGCACCTCGTACGCCGCGTCGGTCACCTTGGATCGGAAGACGTACTGGTCGCGGATGGTGACCGCGCCCGCGTTCTCCATCGCGCCCGCGTTGAACTCCGGCACGAAGAGCTGGTCGTACTTCTCGAACGGGTAGGCGTAGTCGAACTTCTCCTGGAACCAGTCGAAGCCCTGCCGGGTGACCTCGAAGATCGCGTCCGCGTCGAGGAACTCGGCGAGGGAGGGCCGGCAGTAGATGCCGAGCGGGACCGACTGCCCGTTCTTCTCGTACACACCGTGGACGCTGTGGTACGGGCCGACGATCAGCGCCGTGATGTACGTCGAGATGCGCGGCGTCGGCTCGAACACCCAGACGTCGTCCTGCGGCTCGGGCGTCGGCGAGTTGGACACCACCGTCCAGCCCTCGGGGGCCTTCACGGTGAACTGGAAGGTGGCCTTCAGGTCCGGCTGCTCGAAGTTGGCGAAGACCCGGCGGGCGTCCGGGACCTCGAACTGGGTGTAGAGGTAGGCCTGGTCGTCGACCGGGTCGACGAAGCGGTGCAGGCCCTCGCCGGTGTTGGTGTACGCGCAGTCGGCGACGACCCGCAGCACGTTGCGGCCCCGGAGCAGGCCCGGCAGGGCGATCCGGGAGTCCTCGAAGACCTCGGCGGGGTCGAGGGCGTCGCCGTTGAGGGTCACCTCGTGGACGGCCGGGGCCACCAGGTCGACGAAGAAGGCGGCGCCGTCCTCCGCGACGTCGAAGCGCACCGTGGTCACGGACCGGTAGGTACCGCCCTCCTGCGCGCCGGAGAGGTCGAGATCGATCTCGTACGAGTCAACGGTGAGCAGCTTCGCCCGCTGCTGCGCCTCTTCGCGAGTCAGGTTTGTGCCAGGCACGCGGTCATCTCCTCGTGATGTGTGGATTGCGCCATCCTTCCACGTGACCCGCACGGAACGCGACGACCGGATCCCGCCGGTGACGGGTGCGGCGGGGCATGAGCCTGAGGGCATGACGACAGTGAGCGAAACGACGGGACACAGCGCACGTGCCATCGCCCCGGCCGTGCTGGCGCGGCTGCGGGAACGGGACGACGCCGGACGTCCGACGGCCCCCTTCACCGACGAGGAGGGCGGCGCGCCCCTGCGCTGCTGTCTGCGCAGGAGCGAGCCGGGGGAGCGGATCGCGTTGGTCTCCTACGCCCCGCTGCGGCGCTGGGCGGCGGAGACGGGCGCCACTTTGGGCGCGTACGACGAGCGGGGGCCGGTCTTCGTCCACGCGCGGGAGTGCGCGGGGCCGGCCCGCGAAGGCCACCCGTTCACCAACGCCCACCGTGTGGTCCGGCGCTACGGCGCCGACGGGCGCATCCTGGGCGGGCGGCTGGTCGGCGAGGGCTCCGCCCGGTTCGACGCGGCCTTCGCGGAAGCGTTCGACGACCCGGCCGTGGCGCTCGTCCACGTCCGGGCCGTCGAGTCAGGGCTTGATCAAGTTCCCTCGGTTCCCGGGTTGTTGGTGATGCCCAGGAGTGGAAGTGCTCGTTGGGGTTGGTCGCGGATTGCGCGGGTGGTCTTGGCGATGTTGTCGGCTCCCAGGGTTCTGAGCAGGCCGATGGCAAGGTTGCGGAGGGTGGCCATGGCCCGGGGTGCGGTGCCGGTGTGGACGGTGGAGGCGTCCTCGGCGAAGGTCACGTCTCTCACGTGGTGCAGGGCTTCCACGGTCCAGTGGCCGCGGATCGCGGCGGCGAGCTCGGCGGGGCCGACCTGGTGGGCGTCGAGGCTGGTGACGGCGTAGACCGTCTCGCGGGTTTCGCGTCGGCCGGTCTGCCTGCGGCGGCGGTGGACGCGGACGGCCAGA